>JBIKNA010000682.1:0-2891 GCA_044358965.1 Polyangiaceae bacterium | reverse complement strand
CGTCGTCGAAGGTCTTGCTGCCCTGGGACTTGCACGAGGCGTACTTTTTTGCGCACACATCGGAAAGTGCAACGACCCGTCCGCCGGCGGATTGCGACAAGCACTTGTCGTCGCTGTTTGAGGCAGCGCAATCGGGGTTGGTTCGACAGGTGAGGTACGCGTCGGGGTTCGCGTACGCCGCGAGCGCACAATTGTACTCGCTGGTGCAACGTGTTCGGCTGAAGGTCGTTGGTGTCGAGCCATCGGGGACGCACTGGTTCGACCGCGTTTCGCGTGCATCGCAATATGTTTGCAGGGTCTGTGAGGCAACACCGGCGCCCCCGGAAGCACCCCCGGACGACGAAGTGCCGCTGTCGCAGGCTGCAAAACCAAAGACAGCGACGACAACGGAGGCCAGGACAACGACGGTACGCATGGCCGTTAGGCTTAGTAAGAAGACCCTACGAGTCAAGGGGGACGGAAAAGGCCGCGGCTGCCCAAGGCATGCGCAGGCGCGCCGTCGAAGCGTCATGCTTGCGGGCACACGACGACGGGCCTTTGGGGGCGCTCTGCGTGTGCGGGTCGCGTCTTCGACGCCGTTGCGCGATGTCCTGGTGGTCGACTGCGCCGCTCTCGGCGCCGGGGCCGGCACCTGCCGTGAGCCTACTTGACGACGCTCGTCACGACCTTCCCCTCGAATGGAGCGATCTCGTCGATGTCCATGTTGGACAAATAGGTCACAAAGCGGTCTTTCGAGGGTACGCGCACGGCAAAGGCACTGAACCCCAGGGGCGAAATGGCCCCGTTGTGCCACTGAAACCCGACGCCAGCCTTCTTGTGAATGAACCAGCCGTAGCCGCAATCATCCAGGTTCTTGGTGAACAGCAGCGCGCGCTCTTTGGCGGGCAGCACTTGGTCTCCAGCCAGCGCGCGATCCCACTTGGCCAAATCGAGCACCGTCGAGAAGATCTGCCCGGAGCCGAACGCAAACGTCACGTTGGGGTCGCGAAACGACGGGTCTGCGGTCATCGTCTCGAACGTTTTGGCCTCTAGGTAGTACCCCGTGGCGGCGCGCGAAGCGAGATGGTTGGGCAGTGTCGTTGCCGTGTCCGTCATGCCCAACGGTTCAAAGAAAGTCTTCTTGAGGTAGGCCTCGAACGAGAGCCCAGACACCTTCTCCACCACCAGTGCCGCAAGCAGGAAGTTGAAGTTCAGGTACTCGTGCGTTGCTCCGGGCTTGGCCACGAGCGGCGTATCTTTGATCCAATTCACCTGCTCGGAAGGCTGGATCACACGCTTCCATACCGCCGCCTTAAACGAAGGTGTCTTGTCCGGATCAGGCAGGCCAGAGGTGTGGCTCAAGAGGTGATGCAACGTCACCTCTTGACCTTCTTTGACCAGGTTTGCCTTTGGGTAGTCTGGAAAGAACTTGGATAGGGGATCTGTCAGCGCAAGTTTGCCGTCGGCCGCAAGGCGGAGCACTGCGCTGGCGGTGAACTGTTTGGAGACCGATCCGATGCGGAAGATGGTGTCCGGGGCGTTCTTCGTTTTGTCTTGGCGACGGGCGTTGCCGTACCCCTTGGCGAGGATCTGTTTTCCAGCGTCCACAATGACCACTGAACCGGAGAAGCCATCGGCGTCTGCTGCCGCTTGAAAGATGCCGTCGAGCTCGAGCGCAAAGGCTGGAAGCCGTGCGGCTGCCGGCGGCGTCTCTTGGTTTGTGGCGAGCGGTGAGATGGGCCGCTTCGCTGGCGCTGACGCGGGGGGATTCGCTGCTCCACATCCAACGCCACCGAGCACAAGTAGTGCGGCAAGCAGCCGCACGTCCGGACGATCCGCCGGTCGCGCTCGCGGGGGCCCTGCGTGCTCGGACTCGAAAGGAACGGCCACGCAGCGTCACCTAGCAGTCGCGGCCATCGCCGCAAAGCCGAAGCGCCTGGGGGCCCTGAGCGATATCTGTCAAAACTGCTGCCCAGGTCCAAAGAGTTCGATCTCATCGAAGTCACTGGAGAGCCTGAACTTCCCGCGCGTTCCATTGGCGATTCCCAGCGGTCGCTTGCATGCCTGTTGTGTTCGGGGCAGAGGCGTACGGAGCGACTTGGTCGACACGACTTATTGTGCACGGCTCTTTGCGTGCTGCAGACAACACTGGTTCGAGCAAGATCCATGGACGCGACCGCAGAACCAAGGCGCGCAGAAGAGAGAGCCCGCGGCATTTGAATGTGTGCGCGGGTGGCACATGGCGTGCATCGTGTTGCAACATCACCGTGCGCGTCTTCACCTCGACGATTCTCGCCATCGCTGCCTTGTCGACTGCGTGTGCAGCGAAGGTTCAAGACGACGACGAGACTGCGACCGAAGAGCTGGCGCGCCGACGCTTGCCAACTACAGCGCTGCCGGTGCCGATTCGGCACCAGCCCAACGGGTACACCTGCGGACCGACGTCGCTCGCGGCGATCTTGGCCTTCTGGCAAGTCGCAGACATCACGCCCACGGCCCTTGCTTGGCAAGTTGGGACGACGAGCAACGGCACCGAGCCGTTCTTTCTGCGTGACGGCGCCAAGAAGTTCGGCTTGCACGCAGAGGTTCGCGGCAAGGTGAGCGCGGGCCTCGATGCGGCCCGGAAGTCCAAGCTTGCCCTTGCGGGCGACACGAGCATCGAAGATCTGCGCAAGGCGCTATGCGTCGGGAGCACGGCGGGCCAGCCCTGTACGCCATCGACCATCATCTTGGATCTGCAGGCGTGGGACGTACCGGGCCATGACTATTCGAACGAGTGGCAAGACGGTCACTACGTCGTGCTCGTTGGCATCGACGCCGACGACACCGGCAATGCCTACCTGATGGACCCGTATCTGACCGAATCCGAGAGCGATAAGGCCTACGCGCGCATCCCGCTCCGCGATCCCAAG
>JBIKNA010000261.1:0-9904 GCA_044358965.1 Polyangiaceae bacterium | reverse complement strand
ACGGTGCCCCCGGTTGTACGTGGCAAGCTCGCGATCCGCTCGCTCTTCGAGGTGGCCATGGAGAACGCCGTCGAGGGCTGCGTGCGCGAAACGTATGGCGCGTTGACGGCGACGGTGCAGGCCCACAGCGCGAGCGACGCCACCATCCGTGGAATCATGGAGCGCGTGGCCATGGACGAAACCAATCACGCTGCACTGGCGTGGGACATCGCCGACTGGCTTCGCGGCGAACTCTCCGCAGACGAACAGGCAGAGATCACAAGGGCCATGGCTGCGGCCATGACAGACCTGCGCGCGGAGCTCCAAGCGCTTCCTCCCTCGGGGGTCATGCCCGTGGGCCTGCCGTCCGGCCAAGTCGCAACGCAACTGTTCGACCAAGTCAAAGACCGACTCTGGGCGGCCGCCTAGGCCGCACACATTTCTTACAAATTCCGGCGCCAAAAACGCGTTGCGGCTACCGCGCCTTGCGAGATAGGTTGCGCCGCGTGCAACGCCGAGTCCCGTCTGTGCCCATCTGCGCCGTGCTCGCTGCAGCCGCGTTTATCGCGGGCTGCAAGGGCACAAATGGCGACAGCAAGGCTCAGGGCAAAGCGCTCTTTGGCAGCATGTGCGCACGGTGCCACGGCGAGGACGGTGCCGGCGGCCCGCCGGTCTACGACGGCGGCCCCGCGCCTCGCAATTTTCGCGATCACGAGTTTCACACCAAACGCGTAGACGCCGAGCTTCGGCAAACCATCATCAACGGCAAAGGCACCGGCATGCCAGCCTTCGGCACCACGTTCTCGAGCGAACAGCTCGATGCGCTCGTCGCGCACGTTCGCAGCTTCGACCAAGGGGCAAACAAATGAAGAAGCTTCTCACCCGTGTACTGGGAGGCATGGCCTCGCTCATCTGCCTCGTCATCGGGGCCGTGGTCATCAAGTTCTATGGCACCCTGCCCAAGAGCCGTCCGGCCCCGGTGGTCACCGCGCCCACCAGCAACGAAGCGCTTGCGCGCGGAAAGTACCTGGTCGAGAACGTGACCGGTTGCATGGGGTGCCACTCGCCGGTGCAAGAAGTGCCGGGCGAGCCGCCGGTGGTGGGCAAAATCGGCGCCGGGCGCGATTTCGCCGACCCGACATTTCCAGGCAAACTGTTGTCGCCCAACATCTCGTCGGACAAGGAGCAGGGGCTCGGCAACTGGACCGACGGCGAGATTCTGCGGGCCATGCGCGAGGGAGTGTCGAAAGACGGACGCGTCTTGTTCCCGCAGATGCCCTACCTCACCTATGCCAAGACGCTCTCCGACGACGACGCGCTGTCCATCATCGCGTACCTGCGTACCGTCGAGCCCGTCAAGAGCGTGGGCGGTCCGGCGCAGGTCAAGTTCCCCATCTCCATGTTCATCCGCGCCACGCCCCAGCCGCTCACAGCCCCGCCCCCACCGCCGCCACCGGCCACCAACAAGCTGGCCCGAGGAGAGTGGATCCTGCAGGTCGCGTCGTGCCACGACTGCCACGACAGCTACAACGAGCGGCACCAGCCGTTGCCGGGCAAAGAGTTCGGCGGAGGCATGGCCTTCACCACGGGCAAGGGCACGTTCTACGCGTCCAACATCTCGAGCGACAAGGCCACCGGCATTGGTGCGTACTCCGACGTAGACTTGCAACGCGTGTTCTCCGAGGGCAAGGGCAAGTCTGGACGCGACCTGTACGTCATGCCGTGGTCGTACTACCGCGGCATGACCGCCGAAGACAAAGAGGCCATGTTTGTGGCCCTTCGCGCGCAAAAGCCTGTGCAAAACGCCGTGCCGGCCTCGGTGCTCAAGTAGCCTTGGCGCTTTCGAATCGGGCACCTTTGACGTTTCGTTGATGTGTGAACGGCAGCATCCTGCCGTCTAACGCGCTACTGCTTTTCGCCCCAGTTTCCGTGCCGGCCATGCCCGGCCTCTCTTCGTTAGGAGCTCCTCATGAACACCTGGAAAGTCATCGCCATCTCGTCGTCCGCGCTCAGCCTTGCATTGCTTGGCAACCAGGTCCGCGTGGCCCACGCCGACGAGCAGCCCTTCATGGAAGCGGGCGCCCAATACCTCAACGCCACCGAGCAGGTGCTCGAGAAGGCCACCGGCGACAAGGGCGGCCACCGCGTTGCGGCGCTCAAGCTGGTTCGCGACGCCCAGCGCGAGGTCAAAGAAGGCATCAAGTGGGACAACGAGCACAAGAGCAAGGCCGAGCGCGCCAAGTAAGGCGCACGCCGCCAGAGCTAGCACCAGCGGCGGGCACACCTTCGGGTTGCTCGCCGCTGTTTTCGTTTGTGCGGGGGCCTACGCGGCGTCGAGCTCGCGGTTGATCTCTTCGTCGGTAATCTGGCTTGCGGCCTTGCCGCCAAAGTACACACCAAGACCAGCCTCGGCGTAGCGCGGCAAGATACGCGGCGACAGCAGGCCGATCTCGCGAAGGTTGGGCACGAGCTTGCTGAAGCACGTTTGCCGGAACGCATTCATGCCCTTGGAGGCCTCGATGAAGCTGCGCCATTGCGCCCGCGTCATGCGATGCGCGAACTCTTCTTCGTAGAGCTCGTAGGCCAAGAACCGATTGCGCATCAAGAGCGCAATCTCGAAGGACCAGTCTTCGCGCTCCCGCCGCTCTTTGTCGCTGAGCGCTTCGGTGAAGTGTTTGCGAAGCGCCAACACGCCGTAGTGCACGTGCCGCGCCTCGTCGCGGATGACGCCACGAAGCAACGCCCGCAGCAGCGGCTCGCGGGTGGCCTTGTGCAACATGCCAAAGGCGCCCAACGCGAGCCCTTCGACCATGATCTGCATGCCGAGGAACTTCATGTCCCAACGCGAGTCGGTCATGAGCGAGTCGATGAGCACGAACAGGTTGTCGTTGACGACGTAGATGTAGCCAAGCTTGTCTTGCAGGTAGCGCTGGAACACCTCGACGTGGCGCCCCTCGTCCATGACCTGCGTTGCGCCGTAGAGCTTGCCGTCAAAGAAGGGCACCGCTTCGGTGACCTGGGCGGCGGCAAAGAGAGCCCCCTGCTCGCCGTGCAAGAACTGGCTCAGCAGCCACTGCGTGGTCTTCATGAGCAGGCGCTTGCGCTCTTTGGCATCGCAGCGAATGCCCAGGTTCTCGAGCCCCTCCCAATCCAGAAAATCGTCGGGCACCAGCTTCACATCGGGCGACATGGGGTCCACGTCGGTGTCCCACGGCAGATCGCGTTCGGCGTTCCACTGCAGGTCTTTGGCCCGGCTGTAGAGCCTGCGCATCTCTTGCTGGTCGTGCGGGTACGTCCAATCGAAGTGCGCGGCGTGACTGGCCTGCATATGGGTGACGGGGCCCCCGCGCCCGCGTTGCAGCACGAGTCCGCGCAAGCCGCTGGGCCCGATGGCACGCAGCACCCGAGGATCGCGAATCTCGGACAACGCGCTCATGGCGTCGAAGCACGAAAGCACTGTACGGCGGGCCCGATCCGGCATGTGGGCGGCGAGCCGCTCCACCGATGCGGACTTCCACTTATCGACCATACGGTAAGGCTAGCACGCCACGGGTATGCCGCCCGTGTTCGAGCATCAGCCGCCGTCGCGGCTCTCGTTGCGCCCCAAGGCGGCGCGATACACGGCAATGGACCGATGGTAGTCGAGCAGCACATCGACATGTCGCACCTGCGCCTCGGCGCTGGCCTGCTCGCGCAGGTTGACCAGTAGCAGGTTGCTCTCGCCCAACTCGAAACGCTTGAGCTCGGCCTCGGCGAGCTGCTTGGCCATGGCCACCTCGCTGGCGGTCATGTCGACGCGCTGCTTGGAGACCTGGATGCCAATGAGGGCGTTCTTGATGTCGGCGAGTGCGCGGTCTGCGGCCAAACGCAGCTGCTCGTTGATCTTGCCCACCTGGGCTTCGGCGGTTTGGGCCCGCCCGTTCTGCACGCGGTTCAGGATGGGAATGTCGAGCACGACGCCAACCTCGGCCACCGGGAGGCCACGCTTGTATTCTCCGGGTCCGAGGTCTTTGGAGCCGCCGGCAAGCAAGTCGATGGCCGGGCGCCGTTGGTTGTTGGCCAACTCGAGTTCGACCTCGCTGCGTGAACGCTGCACCTGAAAGCGCCGGATGTCCGGGCGCGCCGACACCGCAGACTGCGGGCTGTCGATGGCGGTGAAGTCGCCGGCGGCTGGGTTGGGCAGCGAGGTCGGTCGTTGCGCGTCGGTGGGCGTGCGCGGCTTGCCGTCGGGGCCACGCAAGAACAGAGAAAGCTCGATGGCCGACTGCGCGGCCTCGCGCTCGGCGCCGGCGAGCGCTGTTTCGCGCTGGAAAATGGCGCGTTGGTTCTCTTGGCGTTCGATGAGCGGAACGTCGCCTTGCGCCACGCGAGCGCCCAAGCCAGCGTCGCGATCTTTGGCGAGTGCCAACCACCCCTGCACCACGCGCAGGCGCGCCCCCGCGGCGATCCACTCCCAGTAACGCAGGGTGCCCAGGCGCCGCGCCTCGATGCGCTGTTGCTCGGTGCTCAGCTTGGCGATCTCTGCGCCGAGCTCGGCCTGCCGAAGCGCCGCACGCCGACGATCGATGGCGCCATCGCGCCACAGCGGGAGCCGCAGGCCCGCGCGCACCTCGCCGTAGTCGTTGGTTTCGATCTTTCCGTCGTAGGTGGGAATGGAGCCATTGCCGATGCGGTAGCCGCCGTAAAACGTGGTGCCCCACAGCGCCGTGGGCTGCTCCAGCGCAACTTGCGCGTATTGCTTCTTGTAGCCGCTGATGGGCTCGATGGTTCCGCTGGCCCGAAGGCTCGGATCGAAACCACCTTCGGCCGAGAGCATGGCGCCGCTCGCCTCGGCTTGCTCGCGAATGGCCGCAAGAATCAGCGGGTACCTCTGGTCTACGGAGTCGAGCACATCGCGCAGGGTTGGCGCAGCCGTGGCGCCCGCCTCTACCGATTGCGCCTTGGCCTCTCCGGGCGCGGCGGCGAGCAGCAGCAACGAAACCGACAGCAATGCGCGAAGTTTCATTTCTTCTTCTTCTCCCCGGAATCGGTGTCTTTGGGGCCCCCGGTCCATTCGGCGGGGAACCCGTTGAACTGACGCCAGAGCTCGTAGCCCACGGAGACGCGGCCCAACAGCACCCATCCGCTTACGCGCGTGCCCTGACGCAGCAAATCGGGCCGAGGCCATGGCGCGCCGTCGTCTGGCGAGATCACCGCACGGAATCGCCCCTGGCCATCGTCGGCCACATCGACGAACGACACCACGCCGCCGTAGGTGCCCACAGCCAGCGAAGGCCAGCCAGAGAACTGCACCGCAGGCCAACCTTCGAACTGGATGCGCACGGGCAACCCCTTGTGCACCAAGTTGACGTCGTTGCCATCGATCAAGAGCTCGACGGCGCGATCGTTGGTGTTGGGCACGAACAACGCGAGCACCTCGCCAGCCTTGACCATCTCGCCGCCCTGGCGCCCGACCACGCGCAGGATCGTGCCATCGGCCGTCGCCTTGATGTGCTGGGTCTGCTGCCGGGCGATGCGCACGTTCATACGTGCGAGCTCGGCGTTGCTCGATGCCACCTCGGACTCTGCTGCGGCGCGGGCCGCCGTCGCGTCGTTGATGGAGGCAAACGCGTCGTTGTCGACCTTGCCGACATCCGCCGACAGGGCCCCGACCTCACCCCGCGCTGCAGACAGCGCTGCCTCGGAGCGGTCGAGGTCCGTGCGCGCGCGCACCTCTTCGGCCTCGGCAACCTCGACCGCACGTTTGGATGTGAGGCCCTGCTCGAACAGCGCGAGCTGCCGCGAGTGATTGAGTTTGGCCGCCTTGAGGGTGGCCTGGGACGCCTCCACTGCGCGCGATGCGGCGCGCTGACGCTCGCCACCCATCTTGACGCGCTGATCCGCCGCCACCACCGCCGAAGTCTGTGAAGACTTCATGGACAGGATGCGCGCGTCGATGGCCACGATGCGTGTCTTGGCGGCGTCGATACGGGCTTTGACGGCATCTCGCTCTGCCTCGAGGCTCTGCAACAACTGCGGGTCGTTGTCGGCCAGGTCCACGATGCGGTCGCCGGTTTTGACGATGGATCCCTCTTGCACGTACCACTTGGCCACTCGACCATCGATGGGTGCGTCGATGGTTTGCTGCCGCTCTACCGGCGCATACGCGATGACCCGGCCCTTGCCGACGGCGGTCTGCTGCCAAGGGGTGTACACGAGCGCGATGACCAGCATCACGAAGATTGTGACCAAAAGCCGCGCGAGCACCCGCGCAAAGCGCGTGCGCGGCACATGGAGCAGAACACGCGACTCGATGTTTGCAGCGTCCAGCGTGTTCATGATCGAGCCTCCTGTTGCGTCGGGTCAGGAATAAGCACCCCGTCGACCAAGTGGTAACGCTTGGCTGCCAAGTCCGACAGGGATGGGTCGTGGGTGACGAAGACGACGGCCCAGGGGCCTGCGCCGGAGCAGATTCCGTTGGCGATGGCGCGCCGAGAACTGGCGTCGATGCCGTCGAGCGCCCCGTCGACCAAGAGTAGCGAAGGCTTGCCAGCGATGGCCCGCGCGAGCAGCAAGCGGTTCTTTTGTCCGGGCGACAGGGCCGTTGTGATGGCGTTGGAGGCAATGCCGCCCGGCAGCAACGAGATCTCGGTCCACAGGTCCACGACCTCGAGCGCTTTGCGCAGGTCCGCGAGCTCGATGGCCTCGCGGCCCACGCGGATGTTCTCCTCGATGGTGCCGTCGAAGAGTTCGTCTTGTCGTACGAGCGCGATGCGTTCGCGCACCACCTGCAGGTTGAGCGCATCAAGGCCGATGCCGCACACCTCGACCTTGCCACCGGACGGCTTGCGCAGCCCCCAGAGCACATCAGAAAGCGCACTCTTGCCGGAGCCATTGCTTCCGACGATGGAGATGGCATCTCCGGGCCACACCTCAAACGACACGCCTTTCAGGATTTCACCGCGGTCTCCGCTGAGACGGACCTGGTCGGCGCGCAGGATGGGGTGCGACGCGTCGGCGGGATGCGGCAGATTGCTCCCGGACGAGCGTTCGAGGTCGACGTCGGTGAGGTGGCCCACCTTGTCGATGGAGGCGAGTAGATCGTAGTAGCTCTCGAGATACTTGCCGAACTTGGCGAAGGCGCCAGTGACAGCCGTGACGATAAGCTCTGCAGCGATGAGCTGCCCCAGGGTGATCTGCCCTTGGAGGACGAGCAACCCGCCGACCCCCAAAAGGGCAGCCGTTGCCAGGGCCTGGACGCCCAAGAACGCCGCCCCTTGGCGAAACACGATGCGGAAGTGCTTGCGACGCTTTTCGATGTAGTCGAGGGTCAGTTCTTCGGCGCGCTTTGCGGCGAAGGCCTCGTTCTCTTTGGAGCGGAACGATGTGGGATGGCGAGAGATCTCTTGGAACCAGGCCACGACGGCGTACTTGGCCTTGGACTCTTCGATGGCCGTGACCTCGCCGTGCCGCCCCATGGGGAACAACACCACGGCGACCACCACCATGAGCACCATGACGTAGGCGAGGAGAAACGGGTGATAGAACGCGAGGAGCACCGAGCCAACGAGTGCCTGCAGAACGACGAAGATGCCGTCGACCAGCAGCGTGGCGGCCCCCTTCTGCACGGTGACCACATCGAAGAAGCGGTTGACGAGTTCTGCGGGAGCCACTTTGCGCGCGTCTTCGGCCGAGCGATGAGGCAAGCGGCACGCCACCTCGAAGGCCGAGCGGGCGAACACACGTTGCTGGATCTTCTCGACCACGGCCCACTGCAGTGCGCGCAAGACGTTGGCCAGACCGATGGCCCCTAGCACCAGCAAAGAGAGCACCAGCAACGGCTGTCGGAGGCCACCAAAAGCAATGGTGCCGACCAACGCCTGCACACCGAGCGGCACGCCGAGCGAGAGGACACCAACGGCCAACGCATACACGACGACGACCCAAAGGCTCTCGCGCTCCACCTGCATGAGCTTGCGCAGGCGCTGCCACGGCGACAGGTGGTGGTGGCTGCTATGCGCGTCGTGGCCGCTGGCGTGGGAATGCAGAACGCTGCTGTCGGAGCTCATGGGACTTGCTCTCTCGTGTGCGGTGCCGACACGCCTTTGGCGGCGCGCCTGCCCATAGGTTCGAACTTACGGGCAGACATTGTCTGGTGGTGACTTCGGATCTACGGCTGATGCGATGCGTAGTTTAAAGCATGTTTTGCAAAACATGAAGATTGTGTCATGCTTTGCATAACGCACCAGACAGCCAGGCGCAAGGCGTGCCCCATGAAGAAGTCCATCGCATCGTTGTCGAGCACCGAGCGCCCCCCGTGGACGTTTCTGACCAACCACGCGCACGTGCTGCTCTGCATCGCCCGGGACCCTCAGGCCCGCATCCGCGACATCGCCGGGCGCGTGGGCATCACCGAGCGGGCGGTGCAGCGCATCGTCGCCGAGCTCGAAGAGGCCGGTTATTTAAGTCACGAGCGCGAGGGGCGCAGAAACACGTATCGCGTGCGACGGAACAAGCCTCTCCGGCATCCTATGGAGCGGCAGAATCGAGTGTCGGCCTTGTTGGCGCTCAAGGATCCGACCGCAAGCTAGCAATGCCCTCTGCACAAATGATCCGGTGGTTGAGCATCGGGCTCGCCGTGACAGTTGTGTTACTCGCCGGCGCGCTGCGCGGCCGCCTCTACGCCACCTTCGCCGCAGTGCTGCTGGGCATCCACACCAGCATCGCCATCCGATTGTACGGAGCGTTCGTCCAGTTCCCATGGTTCGCCCATGTGTGGCCGGCGTTCCTGTACCTGCACGTCGCCGTGTACGTACACTTCGGGTCCTTGGTCTGGGCCCGCATGCGGCCGTTTGCGTATCGGGCCTTCGTCAGCGTGCCCGGATCGTTCTTTTGGGGCGGCACGTTCTTGGCGCTCCCGTTTGCGCTCTTTGCTCCGCGCTTTGCGCTGCTGGGCTACGCCGCGGCGCTGCTTGGGCTGATCCAGAGCCTGCGGCATCGCTCCGAGGAAATCGACGTGGTCATCGACGGAGCGCACGTTCCCCTCCTGCGTCGGCATCCCAGGGGCCACGCACGCGCCGAACGCCCCTTGCGTCTGGTGCAGATCACGGACCCACACCTTGGCCCCTTCATGTCTGCGCAACGCCTGCGTGCGCTGGTGCAGCGAGCTGTCGACCAAGACCCGGACCTCGTGTTGTTGACCGGTGACTTCGTCACCATGGAGTCGCACCAAGCCGAAGACGCCCTTGCGTTTGCTCTTGCGCCTCTGCGCAGCATTCCCGGGCGCGCGTTCGCGTGCATGGGCAACCATGACTACGAGGCCCAGCGCATGGTGGAGTCGGCGCTGGCGTCTGCGGGGGTTCGACTGCTGGTCGACGCGGCAGAAACGGTGCAGACCGGAGCCGGGCCCGTGCAGGTGTTGGGGCTCGACTTTCACTTCCGGGACCGACAGGCCAGCATCCGCAAGGCCATGCAAGCCAACCCGCGAGAGCCCGACGCCTTCCGACTGGTGCTGCTGCACGATCCCGGCGCCTTCGCCCACGTGCCCGAGCACGACGCCGACCTCGTGTTGTCGGGGCACACGCACGGCGGCCAGCTGGGTCTGCTCAGCTTGGGCCTGCCGTACACGGCCGTCAGCGCACTCAGCAAGGTGCCGGACCACGGCTTCTGGGCCTTGGGCAAAAAGCGCTTGTACGTGCACCGCGGCACCGGGCACTACGGCTTCCCGCTGCGCGTGGGAGTGCCGGCCGAGGAAAGCCTGCTTCGGGTGCACGTGGTGCCAGCGTCGCCCTAAGTGACCGAGCGCGATTCGACTACAGACGACGGGCGCCATTTGGGCTTGGGACCCAAATGCAGGAGGTGGGGCCCCAGCGGCAATGCCTCTGGGGCGGAGGACAGCGTCCTCCGATAACAAAGGAAGCTAAATCGCTGAGCTTGATCGAAGATC
>JBIKNA010000681.1:0-2898 GCA_044358965.1 Polyangiaceae bacterium | reverse complement strand
GCTTTGTGCAAGTGGTGCTACCGCGAACGGCCACCAGCTCGTACAGCCGCATTTGGTTGTTCCTGGATACATCGGCGCGACGTGCCCCAATGCTGGGTCGCGCCCTCTCGCCGGTGCTCGCGGGGGTCGCATCGCGGTTGATCCGCATGGTGCTCGCAGAGGACGCGGCGGTGTACCCCGATGTGCAACGCGGCCTCGAGGCAAGCCCCCACGTCGGCGTGCTTGCGGCGCGCGAAGAGCGCGTGCACCACTTTCAAGAGTACGTGGCCCAACGGGCCGGAGGCCGCGGCGCTCCCATGCCGACGGGGGGCATCCATGCCCGTTGAGCGCCCGCAGTTGCCCGAGGGCGTGCTTGCATCCATCTGCGGACCACGGCCCGTGCCGTGGCTCGTCGCGGCGGCCGTAGACTGGGCTGTCATCGTGCTCATCTTCGTGATTGTGGCGCGGTTGAATCACCCGGTGGCGTATGCGCTGGCGGTGTTTCCGCTGGGCTCTCGGCAGCAGGCGCTCGGCGCGCTGTTTCACGATGCCGCGCATCGCCTCGTGCTCCGCAATCGCTTCTGGAACGACGCGCTTGGCAGTGCCCTCGCGGCCTTTCCCCTGGGGCTCACCCTGGGCGGCTATCGCAGATATCACTTCGCTCATCATCGAGCCCTTGGCACCCCAGACGACCCGGAGATCACCCACAAGAGCACCCTGCGCCAGTGGCGCTTGCCGGCCTCGCCGTTGGGCGTGGTGCGCGACTTCGCGAGCGATCTGCTTGGCGGCGGGCTGCCACACTTGGTCGCCGCTGGTGGTCTGACGCGGCCGGTGTCGTTGCCCGAGACCGCATGCATATCGGTGTTCTGGGGGGTGGTCTTCGCCGTTGCGTATGCGTTGCACGCCCTCTGGGTGCCGCTGCTCTTCGTCGTCTCCATTGCGACGGTCTTTTGGTCGGGGGTTCGCCTGCGCATCTGGACAGAGCACCTCGGCTGTCTCGATACTCATCGCATCCATGTGCCTTGGTGGCTGTCGCACGCGATCATGCCGCACAACATCGGGTTGCACTGGGAGCACCATCACTTCCCGCAGGTGCCGTTCTCCAATCTTCCAAAGCTGCGCACGTTGCTCCTTCCGGGGCACACAGAGGCGCCGCCCATCTTGCACGTGGGGGATCTGCTGACGGCGTTCCTTCGCTCGGCGCCGCTGCCGTCGGGGCACATCGCCCAAACCATTGGACGCGACGGACACACGCAACCTACGGCAGCGGACATGGCGCGGAGCGCCACCGAGCTCACGGTGCTTCGGGCGTTGGTGCACGTTGCGCTGCCGCTGTGGCTTGGCGTTTGCACCTATGCAACGTGCCGAAGCACATTGCCGCGCGCGCTGTCGTGGTTTCCTTTGGGGGGCAGATGTGTGGGGTGCTTGCCCGAACGATTCGTCGATGTGTTCCCGGATGCCGCGTGGGCCTATGCGCTCACGGCGTTGGTGGTGCTGCTTTGGGGGCCCAAGCCAGGCACGGCGGGCCGCCTCTGGATTGGCAGCACGGTGTTGGTCGCAGCGGGTTGGGAGCTAGGGCAACGGTATGGCGTCGTGCCCGGGCAGTTCGACTGGGCAGACCTTGTCTTTGGCGTTGCCGCCTGCATTCTGGCCATGTTCTGCTGCTCCGTATCGCCGCCGGCCTTTGCTGCGGCCCCAGACCCGAAAGGCACCTAAGACCATGCGCATCGACCTTCGACACGTCCTGTCTGCCCTCGCACTCTTGGCCATGGCCGCCCTTGCGTTGGGCAGCGCCGCTCCCACGCCTTGATCAACCGGGTTTGGGCGCCCGGAGCCTGCACACGATGGGGTTGTGCTTGCCGCTCTTGCTGCGCACGAGTTCGTCTTTCAGCACCACCTGCACGGTAAGCGCTTCGCCCACCAGATTCAGGAAGCGCTCGCGAATGGCCCGGGACGTCTCCTCGGTGTAGTGAGCACCGGGCACGATCTCCACGGTGACGACGTTTGTGGCTTCTTGGATCAGCGTGAAGGCTCGGATGTCGGCCTTGACGTCGAACAGAAAACTGTACGAGGCGTCGAGCAACCAGCCAGACGTCAGCACGCGGCCGCTGGGCAAGGTGAACTGGTCTAGCTTGCGACCTGCCAGGTTCTGAAGGGCGCGGAAGGCCCATCCGCAGGGGCAGCGCGTATGGGCGATGGACGCCAAGTCTCCCTGGCGATAGCGGATGAACGGCATCGCAAAGTTGTGCAAGTACGTGCCCACGACGTCGCCCTGCTGCCCCTCGGGCACCGCCAGGCCCGTGTCGGGGTGCACGATCTCCATGTACGCCACGTCCTCGAACAAGTGGTACGTACCGAAGGTGCATTGCGCGGCCACACGGGTCAGTTCTTCGGTGGAGTATTCGTCGTAGACACCGCAGCCGAACATGCGCGCGAGCTCTTGCCGTTCGCCCTTGGTCGACGGCTCCGACGACACGGAGATGGCGCGGAGCCCAAGGGCCGACGACCGCCGGGGCCCCAGCGCCTGGGCGATGGCGCGCAAGTGGCTGGGGTAACAGGCCAACACCGTCGGGCGAATGGTCTCGAGCTGCGCTGCGATGTCGGCCTCTCGGGCCAGCGTGGGCACGAAGATCATCGGCCACGCGCCAAACATGGAACGCGCCGGGTAGGGTGCAGTGTACACGTACACGTGCCGGTGCCAGGGCAGGTAGGGACCATACATGCCAAGCAGGCGGTTCATGGCAAGCCCCTGGATGGCCAGGCGGTCTCCGTGATGCACCACGTTGAGCACCTGCCCTGTGGACCCCGAGCTCTTCGACACGATGCACCGAGTCAGATCGATGCCCCGGGTGAGCGCGCCTTCGGGGTACGCGGCGAGGATCTCGTCTTTGGACACCGTGGGAAAATGTGCAAGGTCTT
>JBIKNA010000028.1:0-31859 GCA_044358965.1 Polyangiaceae bacterium | reverse complement strand
CGTGTTCGGTAACGCCGTCGACGAGCAGGTGGACCGAGACTTCCCGATCCTCGAGGCCAGCGACGAGTCGTTGCGCATCAGCCGCTTTGGCTACGACGACCCGCAGGCCAAAACAGTCGGCAACCGATACATCGGCATCAAAGAGGCATCGAACCAAGAGCCTCTGCGCCTTGCACGGTGCTGCTTCCACGACCAGGTTCGCGTTCGTGTGCGCACCGGTCGGCAATGGCTGGCCACCGGCAGCGTGTCCGGCTTCCTGCGCCATGTGGTGCGGGCCCCCGATGGCAGCTGCGTGCTCTCGTGCAATGCGCGGGACGCTCTGCTCAACGCCCGGGTGCCGTCGATTCCGCGCTTTGGCGCCGCGTCCAACCAAGACCCGCGGCCGGACGCGCCATCTCGCGACAGCGTGTTGGCCCTGCGGAATCCCTTCTTCTCGTTTGCGATCTTCGATGAGCGTGTGCTCGGTGCTCGGGCGCCGCGTGCCCGTCGTGGCCTCGCCTTTCGGTTCACCACCCGGGGCGAGTTCATCCCCCAGAGCATCCCCATCTCCAGCGGCGGCGTGAACGTCCTCCCGCAATCCATTCGTTACGTCGATGCCCTGGGGCAGCTCGCCGTCGTCGACGCCGTGGCGCAGGGGCTTGTGCTCATCGACCTCGACAACGTGGGCTTTGCCCGTTCGCCGTTCTTCTGAGATGACCAAGGCCTCGGCGACCGGAGGAAAAGGCAAGGGTGCCGATACGCCGGTGATGCGGCAGCATCGCGCCGCCAAAGAGGCCTACCCCGACGCGCTTCTATTCTTTCGTCTGGGCGACTTCTACGAGCTGTTCTTCGAAGACGCCGTGGTCACTGCCCGGGCGCTCGACCTTACGCTCACCAGTCGCAACCGTGGGGCACCCGACGAGATCCCCATGTGCGGCGTGCCGTACCATGCTGCCAGCGGGTACATCCAGCGACTGCTCGACCAAGGCTTCAAAGTGGCCCTGTGCGAGCAAATGGCCGACCCGGCCACCGTGAAGGGCATCGTGCCCCGAGAGGTTGTGCGCGTGGTCACCCCGGCCTTCGTGTTCGACGAGGCTGGGCTCGACGGTTCCAAAAACTCGTTCTTGTGCGCCCTCAGCCGGACCGAAGCCGAGTTTGGTGTGGCAGCGCTGGATCTGTCCACTGGCGAACTGCTGGCCTGCGCCGTGGTCGACGAAAGCGCGGCCTTGGCAGAGATTGCGCGCCTCGACCCTCGGGAAGTGCTCGTGGGGCCAGGACTCGATGCCCTGGTGCAACAGGTCAAGCGTGCGCGGCCTCGCCTTGCGGTGCGCACCGATGCCGACGCGCTGTCACCCAAGCAGGCCACGCGCGTCATCGACGAGCTGCTGGGGGCATCGGCCCTGGCGGAGGCTGCGTTGGGCCCCGCAGCCACCGAAGCTGCGGCCCGTTGTGTGCAGTTTGCGCGGCAGTGCGAGCCTTCGAAGCCCCTGCCCATTCGTCGCATTCACGCCTACAGCGTCAAAGACACGCTCGTGCTCGACGAGTCGACGCAAGGGCATCTCGAACTCGTTCGGGCCAACGATGGCGAGACCCGGGGGGCCTTGCTGTCGCACATCGATTTGACGCAGACGGCCACGGGGGCCCGGCTCCTGCGTCGCAGGCTCTTGGCCCCGCTCACCCGCGTCGCCGACATTCGCAGACTTCACGACGCCGTGGAGCTCTTCGTCACCCAGCCCGAGCTCCGGCGCAACGCGCGCCAGCTCTTGGGCCGCGTGGCCGATCTCGAGCGCCTCGCGGTCAAGCTTGCCACCGGGCGTGTGGCGCCCCGGGACCTGGGCAGTCTGCGCAACTCCCTTACGCAGGTCCCATCGTTGGCAAAGCTCATTGCCCAGTGCACAGATCCTTTTGCTCGGGAGCTCCCCAGCGTTGCGGGGGACGCCGCCTGCGACGATTTGGGCCAGCTCTTGGGGCGGGCGCTGTCCGAAGAGCTACCGGTCAAGCTCAGCGATGGTGCGGTCATCGCCCCCGGCTTCGATGCAGAACTCGATGCGGCGCGGGATCTGGCGACGCATGGGCAAGATCGCATCGCCTCGCTCGAGGCTCGCCTTCGTGAGGCCTCGGGCATCTCGACGCTCAAGCTGCGGTACACGCGGGTCTTTGGCTGGTACATGGAGGTCACGCGCTCGCAGGCCGCAAAGACCCCCAAAGAGTGGCGCCGCAAGCAAACCGTCGCCAATGGCGAGCGCTACACGTGCGACGAGCTCGACGAGCTAGCCGATGCCCTGGCCCACGCCGAGGACCGACGTGGGGTCCGCGAGGCCGAGCTGTTCGCCCAGCTCTGCGTCACCTTGGCGACGCACACCGAGCGCCTGCATGCGCTCGCGCGGGCGCTTTCGGAAATCGATGTGGCCGCCGCGCTGGGAGAGCTTGCGCAGACGCAGAACCTATGTCGCCCGGAGGTCGACGACTCCCTGGTGCTCGACATGGAGGACTGCCGGCACCTCGTGGTGGAGAAGCTCGCGTCCGCGGGCAACTTCGTCCCCAACGATGTTCAGCTGGATGCCGACCCGCACGCCGGCGCAGCTGCGGGCAGCCATGGTCGACTCTGGCTCATCACTGGCCCCAACATGTCTGGCAAGTCCACCTTCATGCGGCAGGTAGCCCAGGCGGTGATCTTGGCGCAAATGGGCTCCTTCGTGCCCGCCCGTCGCGCGCGCATCGGTGTGGTCGATCGCGTGCTCACCCGCGTGGGGGCCACGGACAATCTGTCCCGCGGCGAGAGCACCTTCATGGTGGAAATGAAAGAGACCGCCAACGTGCTACGGCGCGCCACCGCGCGGTCCCTGGTGGTACTCGACGAGATCGGCCGTGGCACCAGCACCTACGACGGCCTGTCCATTGCGTGGGCCGTTGCCGAGTACTTGCACGACGTGGTGTGCGCCCGGGCTTTGTTTGCCACGCACTACCACGAACTCACCAAGATCGTCGCCGACGCCCCGAGCGCCAGGAACCTGAGCGTGGCGGCCCGCGAACACGACGGCGACATCGTGTTCTTCCATCGCGTGGAGCCCGGCGCCGCGTCGCGCAGCTACGGCGTTGCCTGTGCGCGCTTGGCGGGGTTGCCCGAGCCCGTTCTGGCCCGAGCCCGGGCCATTTTGGAGTCTCTCGAGTCGGCGCCGGTGGCGCTGGAGCCCACCCGGGGGGCCCGCAAGGTACCGCCGCAGCTATCGCTGTTCGAGGCACCGGCCGCGGCCCCCGCCGCAGACCATCCGGCGTTGCGCACGCTGCGGGCCGTGGAGCCCGACCGCATGACCCCGCTCGAGGCCCTCAGCATGATCGCAACGCTCAAGAAGCTCGCCGAGCCGTGAGCGCATCGGCATCGGGAGGGCGCGGCGGCGCGTATGCCACCATTGCGGCTGCGGCCTGCACCTGGGGCACGTGGCCCCTGTTCATCCGTTGGTCTGCTCGTCGCGGTGGTCTCGGACCCACAGAGCAGGCCTTCTTGTTGATGGGCGTGCTTGCGTTGGGCGCGTTCTTGTTCGTGCGCCGGCTGCCGCGTCCGGGAATGGCCAGCCGGCGTGCTTGGCTCGGTATGGGTTGGCTCGGGGTGTCCGACGCCATGAACATCTTGTGCTTCTTTGCGGCCTACGCCCACACCAGCGTGGCCATCGCCGTGCTCACGCACTACCTCACGCCGATCTTCGTGGCAGTGGCCTCGCCGCTGTTGTCGCGCGAGCGCCCGGATGCGCGCACGTTCGTCGCCCTTGGGTGCTCCTTCGTGGGGCTGGGGGTTTTGCTCGACCCGTTCTCGGCGGGGCTGTCTCGGGCCGACGCCTTGGGTGCGTTGCTCGGCGCTGCCAGCGCCGTGTTCTATGCGAGCAACGTCATCGTCAACAAGCGCCTGTCGGGTACCTTCACGTCCGCCGAACTCATGGGCTACCACGCGCTCGTCGCCCTGCCGGTGCTCGCGTTGTTCGTGCCCTGGGCCCAAGGCGGGTTGCGTGGTCCCGGTGCGCTGCCCATTTTTCTTGGCGCCATCGGTCCCGGCCTTTTGGCGGGCTTGGCCTTTGTGCAGGGCCTTCGGCGGGTGCCGCCCAGCCACGCGTCCATCCTGACGTTCCTCGAGCCAGTGGTCGCGGTCATGCTCGCGGTGCTGTTCTTGGGCGAGTCCTTTCGACCGCAGAAGGGCATCGGTGCCCTGTTGGTGCTCGGTGGCGCGGCGCTCGTGGTCTTGCAAGGCGCCAAGGCGCCAGCGCCAGGGAGCCCTACTGCGACCGGGTGAGGTCTGGGTTCGACGGGTCCAGGTAGGTTGAGGCCTCGGCACGGACCTCGCCGGTGGCTTCGAGGCCCAGATCGGGCTTGAAGCGCGCGCCGGCGCCGGTGCCGCGAATGGCTTCTTCGGCCACCTCTTGGAAGATCTTTCGCTTGCGCTCGTCGCCCAGATACACGCGAAGCTCGCTGACTCGGGACCCACCCAGCATGGAGTGCCAGCGCAGCGCCGTCATCATGGCGTTGGTGCTCATCTCCATGCTGACGCGGCCGGCGCCGGTGCCTAGCGCGGGCATGGCCACGGTCTTGCAACCGAACTCGTCGCACATGATGAGCGCGCGGGCCATGGCGCGGCCCACACACGATACTTCGTTCCAGGCGCTGACCGCATGGATGACATGTTTGGCTGCAAGCGTGCCGGCTCCGGTACGCACACACGAGCCCAAGGGTTGCTCGCCGTGCGCCACGGCCTCGGTTTCGATGCTGTCGCCGCCCCGCAGCCGAATGGACTCGCCCACGCCTGCGCGCATGGTCATTTGGTAGTTGGCCGAACACACAATGGCGTCGGCCTCGGCGGAGGCCACGTCGCCCACGTGGGTGCTGATCATGGTCTGCCCAATGCGCAACGAGCTGCGCCCGAGCATCTGCCCCGCGGCGATGGATGGCGTGAGCGCCCGCGCGAGGCTGCCAAAGTGCCTGCCGGCCTCGGCGGCGGTCTGCGGGCGCGCCGCGCGATCTTTGCTGAGCATCTCGCGCAGCATGTGCTGGAAGAAGGCTTCTTCGGCGCTCTTGGGGGTGGGCAGCTCGGGACCCGACGCCGCGTCGAGCACCTGGTCCATGAACCGAAAGGGCGCGTGGCCGTAGCGCAAGTCACATGCCGTGGCCCCGGCGCCGTACACGTCGGTGGTGCGGTCGAGAAGCTCGCCACGAAACTGCTCTGGCGCCATGAACTTGATGGTGCCGCTGGTCTCTTTTTGGCCTTCTTCGGTCTGCGCTACGGCGATGCCAAAGTCGCCAAGGCGGATGCCCGTCTCCGGCGCGCCGAACACGTTGGACGGTTTGACGTCGCGATGCAGGACGCCCGCCTGATGGGCGGCGTGCAGCGCCTCGCAGATCTCTTGCATGGCGTAGCAGACGAACCAGAGCGGAAGGCCCACGCCCAAGATGGCGCGCCTTCGTCCATCGAGCTCGGCCAGGTCCACCCCGTCCACGTACTCTTGCACCAAGAACGGCACGCCCGCGTCGCTGACGCCCGCGTCGATGGCGCGCACCACCCGCGGATTGGTGACCCTGGCCATGAGCCGCGCTTCCATGAGCAACCGCTCGCCGGCGCGGTCTGCGCCGATGCTCTCGAGCACCGCGTGGCGGATGCTCTTGATGATGACCGGCACGCAGAGGCCGCGGTGCTTGGCGAGCCAGACCTCGCTCATGCCGCCCTCGCCGATGCGCCCCCAGATCTCGTACCCCCGCAGCTTTCCGCCGAAGGGGTCTTGGGTGGTCGGGGCGATGACGGTGGTCACGTGCGTACTCCCACCGGGTGCGTCAGGCGCTGGCCTTGACGTGCTCGGCGTAGGCCGCGGCGCTGAGCAAGTTGCCAAGCTCCGCCGGGTCCGAGACCTCGATGACCACCATCCATGCTTTGCCGTAGCAGTCCTCGTTGACGAGCTCGGGTTTGCCGTCGAGCTCGGCATTGACGCTGACGATGGTGCCCGAGACGGGGGCGAACAAGTCACTCAGCGTCTTGACGCTCTCGATGGTGCCAAAGGTCTTGCCGTGCGCGAGCTTGTCGCCCGCCTTGGCGTCGAAGTTGACGAGGGTGATGTCGCCGAGTTGCTCGACGGCGAATGCCGTGATGCCGACGGTGATCTTGTTGCCTTCGATTTTCGCCCACTCGTGGTCTTTGGTGTACTTCAGCTCTGCGGGGAAGTCGCTCATGGTCGTTGTCCTTCTTTTGGGGTGACTCGTCTTTTGCGTGGGGCGATGCGTGGGGCGAAAAAGGCGCTAGCTGCGCTTGTAGAATGGCGTCTTGACCACCACGGCAGACACGGCCTTGCCCCGACAGTCGACTTGGATTTCGGTGCCGAGCTCGGCCAAGTTGGCCGGCACGTAGCCCAGGCCGATGTTCTTGCCCACGGTGGGGGCAGGGCTTCCGCTGGTGCAGATGCCCACGGCCGCGCCGCTCTTGTCGAGCAGCGGGTAGCCGTGCCGCGCGATGCCCTTGCCCGTGACCTCGAAGCCCACGAGCTTGCGGGGAAGGGGGCTTGCCTTGATGGCCTCGAGAGCTGCTTTGCCGACGAAGTCCTCTTTGCCGAGCTTGACCACCCACGCGAGGCCGGCCTCGATGGGGTTGGTGGTCTCGTCGATTTCGTTGCCGTACAGCGACAAGCGCGCTTCGAGGCGCAGGGTGTCCCGGGCGCCCAAACCCACGGGCATGACCCCAAGGTCTTTGCCGAGCTCGAGCAGCTGACCCCAAAGGGCCGGTGCGTCGTTCCAGCCGCAGAAGATCTCGACGCCGTCTTCGCCGGTGTACCCCGTGCGCGCCACCGTGCACTTGATGTTGCCCACCACGGCGTCGCGGAAGTGGAACGGCTTGAGGTCGCTGCGCAGTTTGGCGGCGTCGGCGCCCGCACGGTCGAGCACGTCGAAGGCCTTGGGGCCCTGGAGGGCGATGAGCGCGGTCTCGTCGCTCACGTCTTTGAAGTCGCAGTGATCGACAGACGCCTTCTCGAACACCTTCGAGATCTTGTCGCGGTTCGACGCGTTGCAGACCACGAGAAACCGCTCTTCGCCGGCACGGTACACGATGAGGTCGTCGAGCACCGTGCCCTGGGCGTTGCAGCAGCACGTGTACAGCGCCTGACCCACCACGAGCTTGGAGACATCGTTGGTGACCAGATAGTCGACCACGTGCCTTGCATAGGGCCCCGATAGGGACAGCTCGCCCATGTGGGAGACGTCGAACAAGCCCGCCGCGGTTCGTACGGCCTGGTGCTCCGCGGAGATGCCTACGTATTGCACGGGCATCTCCCAGCCGGCGAAGGGCACGATGCGTGCCTTGGCGGCCACGTGTTGGTCGAAAAGAGAGGTGCGCCGGGGCGCCGGGTCCGTGCTGGGGTCGCTCATCGCCGGCTACAATACCGCGGCGGGCGCGGGCCGCGGCCCCAGAAATGTGACCGAGCCGCCCATCGGTGCCCGGAGGCCTCCGGGGCCAGGACCAAGGGCGTCCGCCAGGATCTTTTGATTGTCCGTTTCCGCGGACGAGATCTTGCGCTAAGACCCCCGCCCATGAGCCGCTACCAGTTCACGTCCGAGTCCGTCACCGAAGGCCATCCCGACAAGATCTGCGACCAGATCTCCGACGCGATCCTCGACGGAATCCTTGCGCAAGACCCCAAGGCCCGCGTTGCGTGCGAGTCGTTGGCCAAGACCGGCATGGTCGTTGTGGCCGGCGAAGTCACCACCAGCGCCTGGGTCGACATCCCGCAGCTCGTGCGTCGCACGATTCGTGAGATTGGCTACACCAGCTCCGCCATGGGCTTCGACGCCGAGACGTGCGCGGTGCTCACGGCCATCGAGAAGCAGAGCCCGGACATCTCCCAAGGTGTCACCGAGGGCGAGGGCATGCACAAGGACCAGGGCGCTGGCGACCAGGGCCTCATGTTTGGCTACGCCACCGACGAGACGCCGAACCTCATGCCGGCGCCCATCGACTACTCGCACCAGTTGGCCCGGCAGCTCGCCGCCATCCGCAAGCAGGGCAAGGTCAACTTCCTGCGCCCCGACGGCAAGACCCAAGTCACCCTCGAGTACGAAAACGACGTGCCCGTGCGTGTCGACGCCATCGTGGTGTCCACGCAGCACGACGAGACGGTCAAGTACAAGACCCTCAAAGAGGCCATTGTCGAGCTGGTCATCGACAAGGTGATGCCCAAGAAGCTCATCGACAAGAACACCAAGTTCCACGTGAACCCCACGGGGCGCTTCGTCATTGGCGGCCCGCAGGGCGACTGTGGCCTCACGGGCCGCAAGATCATCGTCGACACCTACGGCGGCATGGGCCGTCACGGCGGCGGCGCCTTCTCCGGCAAAGACCCGTCCAAGGTCGACCGCTCGGCTTGCTACTACGCCCGCTACATCGCCAAGAACGTCGTGGCGTCGGGCGCTGCCAAGCGCTGCGAGGTGCAGATCGCCTACGCCATCGGCGTGGCCAAGCCCGTCGGCGTCCACGTCAACACCTTCGGCACCGGCAAGGTCAGCGACGAGCGCCTCGAGAAGTACATCCTCGAGCACTTCGACATGCGCCCCAAGGCGCTCATCGACGAGCTCGGCCTTCTGGCTCCGCAGTACCGCGCCACGGCGGCCTACGGCCACTTCGGCCGTTCGGAGTTCTCGTGGGAGCGCACCAACCGCGCCGAGCGCATCGCCTCGGACCTCCTGGGCGGCAAGGTCAAGGGTCGCTTGCTCGACACTGCGGCCCCGGCCGCCAAGGCCAGCAAGAAAGAGGCGCCGGGCAAGGTCGACAACAAGAAAGACAAGAAGAAGGTCCGCGCCGTCGACGCCAAGAAGGGCAAAGCCGCCCTGTTCCTGAACTGAGGTCCTGCGCACGGGGCGCCCGCAAGCGGCGTCCCGCCCACGTAGCCTTCGGGTTCCAAGAACAACCGCGTCCCCAAAAGAGCACGCGCCCCGTTGAGGTGGCGCGTGCTCTTTTTTGTCTTTGGACCCAAGTGCCTGCTTTTGAACCGTTTTCGCCCGGGCACTCGGCGCCTCAAAAGGTCTCAATTGCGCACCGAATTCCTTCCCTCCTGGAATCTCGTCTGCCGTCTGCTACCCCTCCGCCCAACCATGCGCCGACTCCTCACGCTCGCTCTCGCTCCTGTGCTCGTCATCGCCTGTTCTTCGTCGTCTCGCGACGAGGGCTACACCGATCCAAACAGCGCCAACAACCCAGGCGGCAACGGCACGGGCATCGGTGCCGGCACGGGCACCGGTACGGGCAGCATTGGTGGCGACACCAAGCCGGCCCCCACGGCCGCAGACAAGAACGAGTGCCAGAAGATGGACATCTTGTTTGTCGTCGACGACTCCGGGTCCATGGGCGAGGAGCAAGCGAACCTCACCAAGAACTTCCCCGAGTTCGTGAAGGTCTTGAACGAGTTCAAGACCAAGAGCGGCACCGCCATCGACTACCGCGTGGCGGTCACCACCACCGGCCGAGACGTCAGTTACACCATTCAGGTCGACAACCCCTTTGGCGGCCAGCCCATCGTCCAGAAGCAGACCGAAAAGGGCGACAACGGTGCCTTCCGCGGCGCGGGCAAGTGCTCCGTCAAAGAGCGTTGGCTCGACAAGTCCAGCGCCTCGGTCTCCAAAGACTTTGCCTGCCTGGCGAATGTCGGCACCAGCGGCCCCAGCCTCGAGATGCCTCTCGAGACCATCAAGTTGTCTCTCGTCGACCGCGTGAACGACGGCACCAACAAGGGCTTCCGGCGAGAAGACGCGCTGTTGGCCGTTGTCGTGCTCACGGACGAGAACGACTGCTCTCGTGGCGACAACAACTTCACCGTCAAGAACGGCGAGTGCGAAGACAAGGACCTCACGCCCATCGCCAACTACGCCTCGATGCTGGATCAGGCTGCGGGTGGTCCCGGGCGCTGGGCCATCGCGGCCATTGCAGGCCCCAACGCTTGCGAATCGAGCTTCGGCTCGGCGGTCGAAGCCAAGCGGCTCAAGTCCTTGGTGGCAACGGCGGGCAAGAACGGCACCTTCAGCTCCATCTGCGACGGCGATCTTTCCAAGGGACTCAAGTCCGCTCTCGATACCTTCGACGGCGCCTGCAAGAACCTACCGCCGGCCATCGTCAAGTAAGGCGCCTGCGGCCGGCCGGGCCAACGCGCAAGCCCTGCGCGCTCTCGTCACGTGGGAGCGCGCAACGCTCACACCGGTTGTTCATGCGCGCTCGGCCTCTGCGCCGACGAGCGGGCGAAAGAGTGCGTGCACTGGTGTAGAGTGCGCGCCATGAACTCCAAGCACTCCCTCGCGTTCGCACTTGCTTCTGTACTGGTCGCCGCGTGCGGCGGCAACGAGCCGCCGGCCACGCCCGCCACCGCAGCGCCCGTGGCTGCTAGCGCCCCGGCGCCCGTGGTGGCTTCCGCCGCGCCGGTGCCCAGTGCCATTGCGGCGCCCACCACGCCCGCAGAGCCCCCCAAGCCGCCGCCGCCGGTGGCTGCCCTGCGCTACACCGGCTTTGCCACGCCCGAGAGCGTGCTCGTCGACGAGGGCGCCGATCGCTACCTCGTCAGCAACATCAACGGCAAGCCCGTCGACGTCGACAACAACGGCTTCATCAGCGAGCTGTCGCCAGACGGCAAGGTCACGAACCTCAAGTGGATCGAGGGCGGCAAGAACAAGGTCACGCTAAACGCACCCAAGGGCATGGCCCTGCACAAGGGCGTGCTCTATGTGGCCGACCTCGACACCGTGCGTATGTTCGACGCCAAGACCGGCGCGCCCAAGGGTGAGGTCAAGCTGCCCGGCGCAACCTTCGCCAACGACGTGGTCGCCAGCGACGATGGCAAAATTTACGTGTCCGATAGCGGGCTCAAGATGGAGGGCGCCGACTTCAAGCCCACGGGCACCGACGCCGTGTGGGTCATCGAAAAGGGCAAGGCGCGAGCGTTCGCCAAAGCCGAGGCGCTCAGCAAACCCAATGGTCTTCTCATCGAAGGCAAGGGCCTGCTGGTGGCTCCCTTCGGTGCCTCGGAGGTGTACCGCCTCGACGACAAGGGGCAGAAGGTCGAAAGCACCAAGGTGCCCGGCGGGTCCCTCGATGGGCTCGCGCGCAGCGGCGACACGCTGCTCGTCTCCAGCTGGGACACACAGACGATTTACCGCGGCAAGATGGGCGGCACCTTCGAGCCCATTCTCGCGCAGCTCAAGGCCCCCGCCGACATTGGCTTCGACAAGAAGCGCAGCCGCGTGCTCGTGCCTCGTTTCATGGAAGACGCGGTGGAGGCCTACGACGTCAAGTGAGCCGCACAAAAGTGAGACGGGGCAGCACGTCGGGGCGCTCAATTCCCGGTCGTACTGCCCCGGCTCGGGGCTCCATGCGTTGTGTTTACTGTGACGTTGTTGTTTGCTCCGAAACGTTGATTTGACCCAAGGCAGCGCCGAAGGGCGCTCAATTCCTGCGGCACTGCCCGGGGTCAGGCTCCATGCGTTGTGCATAAGAGTATGTGCACGCGGCGGGCCAAACCTGGTTATCCAGTTTCCGCGGCGTTGCGCGTGAGCGACACCATCGGGGGGCTCAGCGACCTGGATCAAGCGATCCAACTTGGTAACCCAGTGTCTGCCTGTACGTGCTTCCGGCCACGCGTACGACCTTGTCGCAAGAGGTCGGCCTGGCGCGCATGCTCTGCGACGAGGGAGCCAGATGCCCGAGGTGACCCGCCCGTCTGGGCAGGGTGCAGCCAATGTTTCTGCGCTCTTCGCGCGGAACGCGGGCCACAAAAGTGACCCAGGGCGATACCGCGGGGCGCTCACCTCCCGCGGCATCACCCTGGCTCAGGGCTCCATGCGTTACGGCAAGAGGATGTGCATGGTTTGGGCCAGACTGGGTTACCCAGAAATGCAGACGTTTGTGTCTTCTTGCGGTGCCCCGCCGCGGCATTTGGGTGGATCGATTGACCCACTTCGCGGTCGGAGCGGCCCGTCTGCTTGCACGGGCCGACAGGCCATGGGGATCGCTCCTTGTCCAAGCCTTCGCCAAAAGCGACCGTACGTGCAACGATCAGACGGGTAGGGGCTTTACTTATGCGCGCACTTCCCGCTTCAGCGTTGTTCTTGGCCGTGGCGTTGCTCGCCCACGTGGCGTGTGAACCGAGTCTCGCCGAGAACTCGTTGGACACGCCCAGCCCCGCCCGAAGCAAAGACGCAGGGCCGAGCGGCAGCAGCGGCTCCACCAAGGTGGACGACCCCGGCAAACCCATCGTGACGCCAGGGGAAGAGCCCAAGGGCGACGCGGGCACCGCGGTGTTCATGCCGCGGCTCAGCACCGGCGACAAACACACGTGCATCATCCTGTCCGAGGGGCGCCTGAAGTGCTTTGGCGGCAACGACAAAGGCCAACTGGGTCTGGGCGATGCGCAGAGCCGCGGCGACAAGCCTGGGCAGCTGGGCGACAAAC
This sequence comes from Polyangiaceae bacterium, assembly GCA_044358965.1. Classification (GTDB taxonomy): domain Bacteria; phylum Myxococcota_A; class Polyangia; order Polyangiales; family Polyangiaceae; genus SXNL01. The sequence continues at coordinate 19,429 of JBIKNA010000028.1, read as the reverse complement.
TTCCCGTGGTGGACCTTGGCAAGGGGCGCCGCGCCATCGAGGTTGGCCTCGAGTCCGACTACACCTGCGTGCGTTTGGACCAGGGGGAGGTCAAGTGCTGGGGCGGTGCGTTCTCTGGCCGGCTAGGGCGCGGCGATGAGCTTGACCGCGGCGCCAAGCCCCAAGACATGGGCGATGCACTCCCAGCGATCCCCCTGGGGGGCGCCGCCACGCAGATCACCCTCGGCATCTTCCATGTGTGCGCGTTGCTTCAAGGCGGCACCGTCAAGTGCTGGGGCTACAACAGCGACGGCGAGCTCGGCATCGGCGACACCGTGCACCGCGGCGACAAACCCAACCAAATGGGCGCGGCCTTGCCGGCGGTGAACCTTGGGGCCGGGCGCTCTGCCAAAAAAATCGTCGCGGGGAATTTCCACACGTGCGCCATTCTCGACAATGGCGGCGTCAAGTGTTGGGGCTGGAACGTACAGGGGCAGCTCGGCTACGGCGACACAACGGCGCGGGGCGGCACCAGCACGCAAATGGGCAATGCGCTGCCCGTCGTGGATCTGGGCACCGGACGCCAGGCCACGGACATTGCCGCCGGCGGCACGCACACTTGTGCGTTGCTCGACAACGGGTCCATGAAGTGTTGGGGCCGCAACAACGTTGGGCAGCTTGGCATCGGCGACGCGAACAACCGCGGAGCGACTGCCAACCAGATGGGCAACATGTTGCCGCCGGTGAACCTGGGCACCGGGCTCCGCGCGCTCGTCGCATTCACGGGCATCAGCTCCAGCTGCACGCTGCTCGACACCGGTGACGTCAAGTGCTGGGGCGAGAACCTCGCGGGCGAACTTGGTCTTGGCAACACCACCACCCACGGCAACTCACCGGCGCGCACCGGCGACAACCTGCCCACGGTCAACGTGGGGACCGGTCGTAAGGTGCTCGCGCTCACCATCCGCGAACACCACGCCTGCGCCGTGCTCGACGACTACAAGATCAAGTGCTGGGGCGACAACGCCAAGGGCCAATTGGGGCTGGGTGACACGACGGACCGAGGCACCGCACCGGGCCAAATGGGCGATGCGCTCCCCTCGCTGGTGCTCGAGTAGCTGCCAGGCTTCGCGACCGCGAGGCCAGTGCTAGACAATGCAAAGGCGAGCGCCCCCTTGGGAAGCGCTCGCCTTGTCGTGGCGTTCTTCTCGTGCCTTGTTGCTTCGCTCAGATGTCGAAGTACAAGAAGAACTCGTGCGGGGTGGGGCGCATGCGGATGGGGTTCAGCTCCTTGGTGCGCTTGTAGTCGAGCCACTCGAAGATCGCGTCTTTGGTGAACACGTCGCCGCGGAGCAAGAACTCATGGTCGCGCTCGAGCGAGTCGAGGGCCTCTTCGAGGCTGCCGGGCATGTGCGGCACGCCCTTGAGCTCTTCGGGGCTCAGGGCATAGATGTCCTTGTCCATCGGATCGCCCGGATCGATCTTGTTCTGGATGCCATCGAGGCCGGCCATGAGCATGGCCGAGAAGGCGAGGTAGGGGTTGCAGCTCGGGTCCGGGAAGCGGACCTCGATGCGGCGGGTCTTGGGCGAGGGGCCCGTGATGGGGATGCGCACCGAGGCCGAGCGGTTGCGGCTGGAGTAGGCCAGATTGACCGGCGCCTCGAAGCCTGGCACCAAGCGGCGGTAGCTGTTGGTGGTGGGGTTGGTGAGCGCGGCCAAGCTCTTGGCGTGCTTGATGATGCCGCCGATGTAGTGCAGCGCCGTCTGCGACAAGCCCGCGTAGCCGTCGCCGCCGAAGAGGGGCTTGCCCTCCTTCCAGAGAGACTGGTGCACATGCATGCCCGAGCCGTTGTCGCCAAAGAGCGGCTTCGGCATGAAGGTCACGGTCTTGCCGTACTTGCGGGCGATGTTCTTGACGACGTACTTGAACCACATGAGCTGATCGCCGCAGGGCAGCAGGCGATTGAACTTCATGCCGATCTCGCACTGACCGCCCGAGGCAACCTCGTGGTGGCCGACCTCGACCTCGATGCCCGAAGCCTGCAGCGCGAGCATCATCTCCTGGCGCAGGTTGGCGAGGGTGTCCGTGGGGGGGACGGGGAAGTAGCCTTCCTTGTGCCGGGTCTTGTAGCCAAGGTTCGGGCCTTCTTCGCGGCCGCTGTTCCAGGCGCCTTCGGCCGAGTCCAGGTAGTAATAGCCCTCGTTGGGCTTCGAGTGGTCGAAGCGCACGTCGTCGAACACGAAGAACTCGGCCTCGGGGCCCATGTACGAGGTGTCCGCGATGCCCGTCTGCTTGAGGTATGCCTCGGCCTTCTTGGCCACGTAGCGCGGGTCGCGCGAGTAGGGCTGCTTGGTGATCGGATCGTAGACCGAGCACACGAGGCTTAGCGTGGGGTGCGCAAAGAAGGGGTCGATCTTGGCCGTTTCGGCCTCGGGCACCATGAGCATGTCCGACGCGTTGATGGGCTGCCAGCCGCGCACGGACGAGCCGTCGAAGGCAATGCCGTCTTCGAACAGGCCCTCGTTGAGGCGCTCGGCCGGCAACTGCGTGTGCTGCCAGATGCCCGGAAAATCAATGAACTTGAGATCGATGAACTTGACGTCGTGCTTCTTGGCAAGCTCGATGACTTCGCTCGGCTTCATGGCGCTCTCCCTATGATCTTTCTGCTTTGCGTTTGACGTGGAGTACCGGGGCTTGGAAAAGGCCTCGGCAGTAACTTGTTGATGCTCTGCGGTCGGACAAGGACCTTCGGGGCTTGGGGCCGGGAAGGGTTGAGTCGGGGCCCCAGCGCGTGATGCCAGATGGGGCGAAGGAAAAGGACGGAGTCCTTTGGAAACTAGATGGCGTCTTTGCCACGCTCGCCGGTGCGAATGCGCACGGCTTCTTCGATGGGGCTGACGAAGATCTTGCCGTCGCCGATGCGGCCGGTCTTGGCGCTCTTTTCGATGGCGTCGATGACGTCGTGCACGAGCTCGTCGGGGACAACGACTTCGACTTTGACCTTGGGCACGAAGTCGACCACGTAGGCCGAGCCGCGGTAGACCTCTTTTTTGCCGCCGGTGCGCCCGAAGCCTTTGACCTCGGTAACGGTCATGCCCTGCACGCCCACTTCGCTCAGCGCGTCTTTGACCTCGTCGAGCTTGAACGGCTTGATGATGGCTTCGATCTTCTTCATGGCACCGGCTCTCTTGCGCGCGTGGTACGAGCGAAGGTAACGCTCGAATTTGCCAACTCTTCTCCCCCGGCGATCGTTTCAGGATTGTTTCGGCGGGGGCCACAATGGGGTCTCGGGAAACCAAGCCGTGGAATCCGCAACGTACAACGCGCGCTTGCCGCGCATCGGGAGCTACCCCACGCGGGTGCAGCATGCCGACCCCGCTGTGGGCAACCTGTGGATAAAGCGCGACGATCTGACGTCGGCGGACTACGGCGGCAACAAGGTGCGCAAACTCGACGCCATTTTCGAGGCCGCACGCGGGCTTCGGCACGTGCTCACCGTCGGGGCCGCGGGGTCACACTTCGTGCTGGCGCTTACGCTGCACGGCGTGGCGCGGGGGCTCAAGATCACGGCTCTCTATACAGAGCAGCCCGGGTCCCAGGCTGCGCAGGCCAACATGCGTGCGGCGCTTGCGTTGGGACTCACAGGCCTGTCCAGCCACGCGCCCTTGGACGTGGCGCACTTCGCGCGGCTCATGGCCGCGCCGGGCAACACGTTCCTGCCGTTGGGTGGGTCCAATGTCGTGGGTAGCGCGTCGTATGTGAGCGCCGGCCTCGAGCTCGCCGAGCAGGTGCGCGCGCACGAGTTGCCCGAGCCACACGAACTCTATGTGGCCCAGGGCTCTGGCGGCACCGCGGCGGGGCTCGCCGTGGGCCTCGCGCAGGCGGGGCTGGGCACGCAAGTGGTAGGCGTCGCCGTCTCCAAGCCCCACGCCGCGCTCGCGTATTCGGCGCAGCGCCTTGCGCGCAAGCTGGCGAAGCGCAACGGCGTCGACCCCACGAGCGTGCGTTTGCGCACGGACTCGAGCTTTGTGGGCTTGGGCTACGGACACGAGGTCTGGGGCGCCCCGGCTGCGCGCGAGATCGCGCAAGCACTTGGGTTTCGAACGGATGCAACGTACACGGAAAAGGCGCTGGTGGCGGCGCTGGCCCGGGCCCGGGCGCGGCCGGATCTCAACGTGCTCTATTGGCACACGCTGTCGGCGCGGTCTGGGGCCGACGTGCTGGCTGGGGTTCCCAAAGGGGAACAGGTGCTGGTGCCCGCGCGGCTTGCCAAGCTCTTTGTGCCCATGCGCTAGGCGCTGCGGGGCAAAATGGCGCATTCGCCCTTCATCGGGCGTCGTTGCCACGCTGACGTTGACGGCGACGTTACGTCAAGGCGGTTGGTGCGCGGGCGGATGCCCGGACGTGCTTGCCTGGGAGCACCCGATTCTTGAAGTGTGGCTTTGGGCGCGGTGTCGCTTGGGTAGGTGGTCACTTGGGTAGGTGGTCGCTTGGGTAGGTGTGAAGTCATGGGACCCGCGAGGCTGGCGTGCGGGTGCGGGTGCGGGTGCGGGTGCGGGACCGAGGGATGGGGGCTGGGGTGCGTCGAAAGCCAGGTGTATTGCGGCGCGCGGTCAGTCCTCGACGCGCGTCCCTTGAGGGTTTGCTAGAGTCCGAGGTCCATGTCGACCTCTCTCTGGGCCCAATCGGCAACGGATCTTTCGGCCATGCTCCAGCGCGGCGAGGTGTCGTCCGAAGAGGTGGTGCGCGCGCATCTTGGGCGCATCGAGGCGGTGGACCCCAAAGTTGGCGCGTTCACCACCGTGTTCGCCGAGCAGGCTGTGCGTGACGCCAAGGCCCGCGACGCGGCGCGAAAGGCGACGCCCAACGCTGGGCCCCTGTACGGGCTGCCGGTCACGGTCAAAGAGTGCCTCAACATGGAGGGGCTCGCTTCAACTGTGGGCCTACGGGCGCGGGCGGGGCATCGCGCCCCCAAAGACGCTGCGCTCGTCACGCTGTTGCGCGAGGCTGGGGCGGTCATCCTTGGGCGCACCAATCTGTCGCAGTGCATGATTTATGCGGAGAGCAGCAATCCGGTGTTCGGCCGCACAAAGAACCCCTTCAACTTGGCGCGCACACCGGGAGGCTCGTCGGGCGGCGAGGCTGCGGCCATCGCCGCCGGCATGTCGTGCCTGGGGATTGGCACCGACATCGGCGGCAGCATTCGCAACCCCGCCGCGTACTCGGGCATCTGCGGTCTCATGCCCACCCTCGATAGGCTGCCCCTGACGGGCACGACGCCGGGCATTCCGGGGCAAGAGAGCGTTCGCGCCGCGGCCGGGCCCATGGCGCGGCACATCAAAGACCTCTCGCTGTTTCTCTCGGCGCTCAGGCCCGAGCGCATGTCGGCGCTCGATCCGCGCACGCCGCCCATGCCGTTTGCCAAGGCGCAGCAAGACCTTGCGGGTATGCGGGTTGGCCTGTTGTCCGACGATGGGGTGCTCGCTCCCTCCCGGGGCTACCATCGCGCGCTGTCGCTCGCGCAAGCCGCCCTCGAGGCGCGTGGCGCAACAGTGGTTCCGTTCCATACCAACCTTTGCGAAGAGGCGGTGTGGCTCTACTTGGCGGTCATGAGCTCCGACGGCGCGCGGACCATGCGCGAGTTGCTCGAAGGCGAAGAGGTGGACCCGTCGCTCGCAGGGCTTCTGCGCGTGGCCTCGCTGCCGCAGGCGGTTCGGGGCGCCGTGCGCCGTGCGCTCTCGGTGGCGCGCAAACCGCGCATGGCCAAGGTGCTCGAGGCGCTGGGCGAAAAGACCGTCACCGAGGTGTGGAAGCTCCATGTGCGCATGCGAGACGTGCGCGCGCGGATGCTGGCGGCCTGGGACGATGCCAAGCTCGACGTGGTGTTGACGCCCCCGGCGGCCACCCCGGCAGTGCCCCACGGCGGCTCCCAGGACTTCGTGCTGGGGATCACCTACACCTTCGTATGGAACCTGATGCACTTCCCGGCGGGCGTCGTGCCCGTGACCCGGGTGCTCGCCCACGAAGAAGAAGGACGCACCATCATCGACCGCTTCGACAAGAAAGCCCAAGTGGCCGACACCGACAGCCTTGGGTTGCCGCTCGGCGTTCAAATCGTGGGCAGACCGTACCAAGAGCACAAAGTGCTCGGGATGCTCGAAGCCATCGAGGCCGGCGTGCGCCAAGCGCCATCGTTCCCCAGTACGCCGGTCGATCCGCGTGCGGCGTAGCGGCTTGGGTGGGCGGCCCCGCTAAGGGGGACTTGCCGCCCGATGTGGTAGCGTAGCGGCGCATTCATGAAGCGTCTGGTTACTGCCGTTGCCATCACCCTCGTCCTCGCGGGCCTGGGCGTGGGCGCGTACTTCTTGTTTGCCGGCCGCAAAGCAGACCCCATCACCTACAAGACGCAGCCCAGCGAGAAGCGGCGCATCGTCTCCAATGTCACTGCGAGCGGTACGCTCTCGGCGCGGGTCACAGTGCAGGTGGGCAGCCAGGCGTCGGGCCGCATCGCCGAGATCAACGTCGACTTCAACAGCCAGGTCAAAAAGGGCCAGCTGCTCGCTCGCATCGACCCGCAGATCTTCCAAGCGGCAGTGGCCCAGGCCAGCGCCAACTTCTTGTCGGCCAAGGCACAGCTCGCGCGCTCGGAGGTGCAGGCCAAAGACGCCGAGCGGCAATACGCCCGCGTCAAGACACTGCAAGAGCAGAGCCTGGCGTCCCGGGCCGAGCTCGAAACCTCCGAGACCACCGCGGCCGTGGCGCGGGCGCAAATCGACGTGTCCAAGGCCTCCTTCGAGCAGGCCCAGGCGGCGCTCAACCAGGCGCAGGTCAACCTTTCGTTCACCAAGATCTATTCGCCCATCGACGGCGTGGTCATCTCTCGCGCGGTGGACGTCGGGCAAACGGTAGCCGCGTCGCTTTCGGCGCCGGTGCTGTTCACCATCGCCGAAGACCTGCGCAAGATGCAGATCGACACGCACGTGGCCGAGAGCGACATCGGTCGGCTGGAGCCGGGGATGCGCGCGGCGTTCACCGTCGACGCGTTCCCTAGCCGCAGGTTCTTTGGGGTCATCTCGTCCATCCGCAACGCGCCGCAGACCGCACAAAACGTCGTCACCTACGACACAATGATCGACGTCGACAACGCCGATCTCAAGCTGCGCCCCGGCATGACGGCCAATGTCACCGTGACCTACGCCGAAAAAGACGGCGTGCTATCCGTGCCCAACGCGGCCCTGCGCTTCCGGCTCCCGGCGGATGTTGCCATCGCACGATCGTCCGAGCGGCCCAAGTCTTCGGCCTCCGCCGGCAGCTCCGAGCCCGCGCCGGCGGTTGCGGGCAGTGCCAGCGCCGCTCCCGAGGGCTCGGCGCGGGGCCCGGCACCCGAGGGCTCGGCCCGGCGTCGCCGGGGTGGGGGCGATCGCGGCCCCACGGCCGATGTCACACGAAAGATCTATGTGCTCGACGCGGGGCAAGTGCGCTCCGTCGAGATCAAAGCTGGTCTGTCCGACGGGACCTTTACCGAGGTGCTCGAAGGCGACATCAAAGAAGGCGACCAAGTCATCACGGACACCGTCGCCGTTGGTGCCAAGGGCAGCAGCGCGCCACCCCTGGGGGCGCCCACCTCCCGGCGCTCGCCGTTCTAGTCATGGCACAAGAGCAGATCCGCGTCGTCGACCTTCGCAAGACGTACACTTCCGGCGACGTACAGGTGCACGCGCTCGCAGGCGTGTCGCTCACCATCGAGGCCGGAGAGTTCGTGGCTGTGATGGGCTCGTCGGGCAGCGGCAAGAGTACGCTCATGAACATCTTGGGGTGCCTGGACCGGCCCACCAGCGGGCAATATTTCTTGGCCGAACGCGAGGTGTCCCGGCTCGACAAGAACGAGCTCGCGGAGATCCGCAACCGGTACCTGGGCTTCGTGTTCCAGAACTTCAACCTGCTTTCGCGGACCAGTGCCCTCGAGAACGTCGAGCTGCCGTTGGTGTACCAGGGCGTGTCCGGGCGCGAGCGCAAACGTAGGGCCACCGCCGCGCTCGAGCGCGTGGGCCTCGGCAAGCGCACGGACCACCACCCCAATCAGCTCTCCGGCGGCCAGCAGCAGCGTGTGGCCATTGCCCGGGCCTTGGTGGGCGAGCCCAAGGTCATCTTGGCCGACGAACCCACGGGCAACCTGGATTCGCGCACCAGCATCGAGGTCATGGCGCTGTTCCAGGAGCTGGGCCGCACGGGCATCACCGTGGCGCTTGTCACCCACGAGCCGGACATCGCCGAACACGCTTCGAGGGTGCTCGTGGTCAAAGACGGCAAAATCCTGGAGGACCGCAAGCAAACCCCCAAGCCCGCGGTGGTGCCGCCCCTGCCACCGGAGGCCGTGGCATGAGCCCGCTCCAAACTCTGCGCGTGGCCGTCCGCGCCATCATCCGCAACAAGCTGCGCTCGTTCCTCACTACACTGGGCATCATCATCGGTGTTGCCGCGGTGATCGCCATGATGGCCATTGGCGCTGGCGCCAAGGCGCGCATCGAGCAGGCCTTCGCAGCCATGGGCACCAACTTGCTCATCATCTTGCCCGGCTCCACCACCTCTGGCGGTCTCCAGGGCGGCTTTGGCTCGCAGCCCACGCTCACCTGGGACGACTTTGCCGCCATTCGCGATCAAGTGCCCACGGTCAAGGCCGCTGCCCCGGCGCTTCGCACCAACGCGCCGCTCATCAGCGAAGAGCAGAACTGGACCACCAGCGTCACGGGCACGTCTCCGGCGTACTTCGACTTGCGCGCCTGGCCCATGACCGCGGGGCAGGCTCTCGTGCAGTCCGACGTGGACACGGGCAGCAAAGTCGTGGTGCTCGGGCAAACCGTGGTCGACAAGCTGTACGGGCAGAGCGCAAACCCCGTGGGGCAAACGGTGCGCATTCGCAACATCCCCTTCATCGTGGTGGGCATTGCGGCCAAAAAGGGTCAGTCGGCCTCGGGGCAAGACTACGACGACGTCGCGTTCATTCCGTACACCACGTTTGCCCAGAAAATTCAGGGCGGGCTGTCCAAGTACCTGACCGGGACCATCTTCGTCGAGGCCACCTCGGCAGAGGATACGGCCAAGGCACAAGCGGCCATCGCAGCGCTCTTGCGCGAACGTCATCGCATTGGTCCCGGCGCCGACGATGACTTCTCGCTGCGCAACCTGAGCGAGATCGCCGGCGCGCAGGCCCAGGGCACCGACACCATGACCACGCTCTTGGCCAGCGTTGCTGCGGTTTCGCTCTTGGTGGGCGGCATCGGCATCATGAACATCATGCTGGTGAGCGTCACCGAGCGAACGCGTGAGATCGGCGTGCGTATGGCCATCGGGGCCAAGCCGCGGCAGATCTTGCTGCAGTTCCTCATCGAGGCGCTCACGCTCAGCGTGGCCGGCGGTCTTCTGGGGGTCGCGCTTGGGGTTGGCATCGCCAAAGTGCTCGCGTCGAAGTTTGGGTGGCCCACGCAGCTGCAACCCGAGGTCATCGGCGTGGCCGTGGCCTTCAGTGCCTTCGTCGGCGTGGCCTTTGGTCTGTACCCGGCGCGCAAGGCCTCGCAGCTCGACCCCATCGACGCCCTTCGTTACGAATAAGAGGAGATTGGCCCCATGGAGAAGCGTGCCTTTGGTCGATCGGGGTTGACTGTCTCGGCGTTGGGTTTTGGGGCGGGCCACATCGGCGGCGCAGAGCTCAGCGACGCAGACGTGGATTCGCTCCTTGGGGGCGCGCTGGACCTCGGCATTACGCTGTTCGACACCGCGCCCAGTTATGGTGCCGGCGAAGCGCGCTTGCAGAGGTTCTTGTCGGCCAACCGCCATCGCGTGCAAATCTCCACCAAGGGCGGCTATGGCGTGCCCGGGGTGCCCGATTGGACGTACGAGACCATCGTGCAGGGGCTGGACCTTGCCCTGGGGCGCCTGGGCGTCGACACCGTCGATGTGTTCCACCTGCATTCGTGCCCCCTCGATGTCCTCCAGCGTGGGGAGGTCATCGCGGCGCTCGAGCGCTGTCGCGCAGCGGGCAAGCTGCGCGTGGCAGCGTACTCGGGCGAGAACGACGCGCTCGCGTTCGCCATTGCGCAGCCGGTCTTTGGCTCGGTGCAGTGCTCCATCAACTTGGCGGACCAGCGCTCGTTGCGCGTGCACGTGCCAGACGCCGTGGCGCGCGGCATGGGGGTCATCGCCAAGCGGCCCATTGCCAATGCTGCCTGGCGCCACCCGGAGCGACCCCGGGGCGACTACGGCGAGGTGTACTGGGAGCGCTTGCGCACCATGGACCTTGCGTCGGGCTCGTCCGGGTTTTTCGACATGGCACTGCGCTTCAGTGCGTTTGCGCCCGGTGTATCGTCGGCGATCTTGGGAACGCGGAGCCTGACGCACCTGGCAGAGGCTGCGCGCATTGTCGCCCGGGGACCACTCGACCCCCAAGACAGCGCCCACATCGGCCAAGCGTTCGAGGCGCACGGCGCCAACTGGCACGGCGAGATCTAAGGCCCCGACGTCCCCAGCCCGCGCACGCGACGGCTACTGTACCTCGGCGTCGAGCTCGGTGGTGGCCTCGTGCACGCCGTCGCTGGCCACGAAACGCAGCTTGTGACGTCCCTTTGCCACGCGGTTCATGGGCATATGGAACGGTGGCGTGGAAATGCGGAAGGCTTCGCGCTCGCCGTCGAACATGCGGACTTGTGCGCACGCGGGGTTGAAGTCCGCAAGTGAGATGCGCACCTGTTCGGTCTTCTGCGAGTACTTCGCGCGGGCGTTGTTGATGCGCATCGCTGCATTGCCGCGGAGCCCGTTCTGCATGTACACGCGGACGTAGTCCACTTCGAAGGTGGTGGGGAAGGGGCTCTCCGGCGTAGGGGGGCCGCCCCAACCGCCAACCCAACCATTGATGACCCAGATCATGGGCTCCTTGGGAACGCCCTTGTCTGTCGATGTCATGTACACCTTGCCATCGAAGCTCCAGGTCACTTTCCCCGGTGTCCACTCCACTTCGTACAGATGGAACGCCGTGATGTCCTCGCCATCGATGGTGGCATACATTCTTCGTTCATCGGCCGGCAACGGTTTCGTGTCCCAATGGTTCACGAACCAGACTTGCCCGTTCTTCTTGCTGAGCACCTCGATGTCGATCTCGGGGAACAGCTTATCGGACCACGGCACCGACCAGAGCGCATACCAAGCTCCCGGGGCATACGGAAAGCGCGCGCGCAGTTCCGTGCGCCCGAAGGTGTGCGAGAAGCGGCCGTCGGTGTCCATCTGCCCCGATGAGTACGGATGCACCGGGTTGCTTGGGTCACGCTTGACGGTGACGAAGAGCGAACCATTGCGCACAGCCAGGTTCTCTCGGGCCGCGGTGTTCTCGATGGCGCCGTGCCCTATGTAACCCTCGCGGATGTTCCACTTGCTCTCGTCGATGGTGTCACCGTCGAAGTCGTCGGAGAACACCAGCTCTTCGCCCTGGCCAGTGGGGGGCGGATGAAGGGCCGTGCACTCTTCGATGGTGGGGCCCGCGTCGAAGGGCGTGTCCACATAGGCCGGGGCATCGTCCTTGGTGGTGGCGTCTTTGCTGGGGCCCGCCTCGGGGCCAGTCAGCGCTGCACCGGGCGGTCCTCCGGTATCCGGTTCGCCACTGCCTACACACGCCCCAAGCCAAAGCACCAACGCTGCACCCACCGATGCGCCGCTGGCCTGACGGCGCGCCGTCAACGGTCTGACATGAGAACCTTTGGTCTGTCGAAAACGTAGGGAGCCGCCGTTCATGACTCGGCAGTGGATGCACACCCCGTACCGACGTTGACCCTTGGCCGCCGCAGGCTCACGGCTGCGCTTTTTTGCCTTAACACCGGTATGCCAACGCCGTTGGTACCTGTCATGCAGCCCCAACAACACGCCACCGGCCGGCGAGGGACGCCATCGCGATTTGCCATCGCAGCCAGTGTGCTCCTGCTGGGCCTCGCCACAACGCGAAGTGCGATCGCGCTGGAGCCGGCCTATTGCGACAAAGCCCGCGCGCGGGCGTCGAGCACTGCGGCCTTGCTCTTTGCGCCCAGCGTTCACGTCTACGGGATGAAGTTCCCCAAAGACGGCACGACGGATCTCGCCTCGACTACGGGCAACGGCTTCCAGCTTCGGGCCGGGGCTTCGATTTCGCCGCTCAACATATACAAAGGCGTGGTGCAGAACCGGGTGGGCGAGGCGGATTGCGCGCAGTACCTGGCCCGGGCGCAGCTGGTTGCGACGCTCGATGGCGCCATGGACACGGCGCGCCTGTCGGCCCTGCGCGCCCAAGCGGCGTTCTTCGAGGCCAGCGCCGAAGAGCGAACCGCCGTAGGCAAGAGCACCCAAGAGCGACTTGTCGCCCAGACCATCACCTTCACCGACGCGGCGGAGGTCCGCCGTCGGGACTCCGCCATTGCGCGGCGGCAGTCGGAAATCGAAGCAGAGGCCCGACGCCTGGGATTGCGGGCCGTGGAGCTCCCCGTCGATAGCGCCGGGGCGCTGCTGCGCAACGCGCAGGCGGCCAGTGCCAACTTCGAGGAGCAGGTATCCAAAGGGCGCGCCCTGGACGCATGGACCTTTGACGTGCTCGGTGGCGTGGTCCCAAGCACCGGCAAACTCGATACCTTTGGCGTGGCGCAGGTCGGGTTCAACTTTGGTGCCTTCGCGCGTAGCAGCGCCGAGGCCCGGTACCGCCAGGCGCGCAAAGACGAAGAGGCCACGGGGCCGGGGCAGCTCGCCGATCAGCTGCGGCGCTTTCGTGCAGAGCTTGCCATCGCCAAGGAGCAAACGCTCCGGGAGCTTGCCGTGGTGGAGCGCGACGTCGAGTCCGTGGCCGCGGTGAAGGCGAACCTGACGCAGGCCTCCGGGGGCTCACCGCACGCGTTCGCCGTGCTTTCCCTCGAGCGAATCCTGCTCACCGGCGAGAAGGTCTACCTGACGGCACTCCTGAGCCAGTTGCAACGTATGGAGGTGTGGAGTCATGACGCATAGCAAGTTCGTCCGGAGCCGCGGAGCCGTGCGCGTTCGCATCTTCTCGCTCACGGCCTTGGCCATGTTCGTGGGGGGCATTGCCTACGTCGGGCATCTCGGCTACCGCGCCGGCACCGACTCCTTCGTTGCGCCGATCATCTTGTCGCCGGACAGCGATATTGTGCTCAATTCCAAGCTCCAGGCCAGCCAGGTGCAGGTCGAGCGCGCACGCACCGTTGCCGCCATGGAGCAGCTCGATGCAGAGCTGGCAGCCCACGCGACAGCCATCGAGCGGCTTACGGCGCTCGATCAGTCCCAGCGATCATCCCGGGCCTTCATGTCGAAGGCCCAGCGAAACACGCTTGGCGCCGAGCAGCAGCAGCGTGACGTGCTCGGCAAACAGCGGGCGGACCTAGTGCAAATGCTGCGAGAACAAGAAGCCTTGGTGGCCCAAACGCACGCCAACGCAGCGCTCAATCTCGTGCCCAAGTCCGATGCCGTGCGCGAAGACCTCGCGTTCCGCCACCTCAAGCTCGGGCTCTTCGAGCTCGACCGCGCCATCGCCAGGGCAGACTTCGAACTTCGCCAGAGCTCCATGGTTGGTGCTTCGCTGGCCGGCCAAGGCCCGCTCATGCCCGAGCTCGTGGCCCGGGAGGAGCAGATGGTGCACATCCAGCTCGAACTGCTCAAGCTCAAGTCCGAAGGGCGCAGCAAGCAGGCCGAGCGTGCGACGTTGGTGGACAAGCTGGCCAAGATCGACGAACTCGATGCCCAGCTGCGTGCGCGGCCCATTCGCCGTGCCGCCGATGGGCGCATCGACGTGGCGTTTGTTCCCTACACGCAGCTCAACGGCGTCATGCCCGGTGCCGTGGTTCACAACTGCACCTGGGGCCTCTTCATGTGCAAGCAGGTCGGCGTGGTGGCCGAGGTGGTCCCCGGCGAGGTGGTCCTGCCAGATCCGTGGGGCAACATGGCGCGGGGCCAGTACGCCGTGCTGAACCTCTCCGATGGGCTCGCGGCCCGGGCCAAGATGCTTCGTGTTCGGGCGCTCCCGGCATCGACCGGCGAGGCCGTTCTCTCCAAAGACGCTCTGTCCGCGAGGTAGTTGATCATGGAAGGGTTGCTCTGGTCGCTGCAGACACTGGACCCGTTCGCGCTCGCGTGGCCGTTGGCCCTGAGCCTGTTCATCTGTCTGGGCGTTGCGCAGATCGACTTCTTGGCGTTGATCACCGTGACGTTGGCGCGGGCCGCGCTCGGTCGCCCGGATGCGTTCCGGCCAAGTGCCGCGGGGCAGCGTCCCACGGGCCTGGTCGTCATTCCGTCGCTCTTGCGTGGCAAAGACGACTTTGACGCCATCACCACCACCGTCGAGAGCTGCGCGACCAACGGCTACCCAAGTGATCTGGTCATCGTCGCGAGCGTCGATGGCCGCACGGAACTGCCGGACCTGTACGCAGAGCTGGTTGCGTGGGTGCTGGCGCAGAACTATCCCCCCAACGTGTCCGTGTACGTTACGGGCACGGAAACGCGGCTCGGCAAGATGATGGCCGTCGAGGCCGGGCTGTCGTTCATGCAGTCTTTGGTCGAGACCGAAGGCTCTGGGCACGACGCCTTCCCGGACCTGTACTTCAGCATCGACGGTGACGGGACCCTCGGCGAGCACGCCCTCGAGCGCCTTGCGGCCCGGATCACCACGAAGCACCCCATCACCGGGAACATGCGCCGGGTGGTGTCCGGGAAGATCTGCATTCGCCCGGATCTCGTCTGGCGCGGCGTTCGCTCGTATTTCAGCGTTTCGGGGCAAATCTACGCGCAGGTTGCTCGGGAGTTCTTGGTCTCCAACGTGGCGCGGTTCAACTGGAAGCTCACGCCCAAAATCGGAATCCCCGGAGCACTGTATTGCACCTGGTCCGATCTCATCGTCCAGGCGCCCAAGTACATGGGCTTCATGCAAGGGATCCGCGCCCGTGATTGGGTGCGCTGGTGGTTGGGCTATGGTCCACCCTTGTTCTCCGAGAGCAACGCGGCGCCGTTGCCCGAGGCCCTGACCGGCGCGTCCGACGACACGTGCATCGCCTTCTTGGCGAGCTTGTCTCGATTTCGGGATGGCAAGCTGGACTTCGACGCGCCCAAGACCCCCTTGCACGCGCTGGGACGCCTGTTCGTCTCGTACTTCGTGGAGCGCTCGCACGACTACGAGCCCGAAGCCCGCGTGTACACCTTCACGCCGTCGACCATCAATGGTCTTTGGGTGCAGAGGGTGCGCTGGAACTCGTCGCGCTTCGAGTGCGCCGGGCGGTTCTGGCGGGCGTTCTTCTTCCACTGGGAGATCGGTCTGCCGGTGGGCGCGCACCTGTTCTTGGTGCTGCAGACCGTGCTCGAGATGACCACGTACTACGTGCTGCTGCCGTACTACTGCTTGGGGCATCAGCACGCGCTCTTGGGGTACGTGTTGGGCTACGCAGGGCAGACGCTCTCGTACACGCTGTACACCCTGATGGCGCTCGGCCTCGAGCGCGAGCGGCGGCACTATTGGCCGGTGCTCCTTGTGCTGCCCTTCTCGGCGCTCCACTCCATTGCCATCAACTTCTTTGGGTGTGTCTACGGCGTGTCGCGGGATCTGCTCTTCTTCGGGAACTCCACGAAGTTTGCGCCGGAGTGGACCCTCATGAAGGGGCGTTGCGAGCGGGTGGCGTTGATGTTCCGGGCGCGACGCTTCTTGGCCCTTGCGGTTCGGTCGGCGCTCTACGGCGATGTTCCCTTCGGACGGTTCTGGGTTGGCTGGGCCGAGACCCCGTGGACGCCCAGTGGCTTCGAGGGGTGGACCACGGGCAAGGCGCCGCGTCCCATCGTCCCCCGGGACATGTTCCTTCGACTGCTCGGACGCAAGGTTGCCGCGGTGGAGCCAGCGGTCTCCGTGGACATGGTTTCCGCGCTGCCGCCGCTTCCCGTGATCCGCGAGACGGAGCCAGAGGCCGTGAGCGGTGTGCTCCAGTCTGCGCCGGTACCGATGCGGAAGTCCGCATGACCGTATGGCGCTGGGGCATCGGGGCCGGGACTCTCGCGTTCTCGCTTTTCGTCACGTGCCTCGCATCTTGCGTGTCTTGTGCGTCGCCGCGGCCCCCGACGGCCACGGCGGCGATGCCTGCAGGGAGCATGTTCCGAAGGCCCGTCGCGGCGCCCAGTTTGCGCGTCACCACGGGCCAGGTCTCCGTAGGGGCCGATGGGGCATGGCGCGTGGACACGGGCGGCATGCGGGCCGTGGTGGCTGGCGAGCGAAGTGACGCCGTGGAACTGTCGTTTGTGTATCAAGGCCCGAGCTCCAGCACATCGCCTTTGGCCAGCGGTGAGCTCCGGCGGCAGATAGGCATCAAGCTGCGCGCCCAAGATGACTGCAACGTCGTGTACGTCATGTGGCATGTGGACCCGTCGCCAGGTGTGTACGTGTCCATCAAGCGCAACCCCGGTCAGGCCGTGCACCTGCAGTGTGGTGCCCACGGGTATGTGAACCTCAAGTCTGCCCTGTCGGCGCAGGCGCCCCGGGTGCTGCCGGGCGAGCGTCACGTGCTGCGCGCAGTGCTATCGGGGGCCCAGCTGCAGGCTTTCGCCGATGGGGTCCTTGTCTTTTCGTCGACCTTGCCCCAAGACCTGCTCACGTTCGACGGACCGCCAGGCGTTCGCAGCGACAACGGGGCCTTCGAGTTCGCGCTGCGCCTTGCTTCGCCAGGCCCGCCGTAGCGGGGGCCTGGGGCCCCTGCCGTTCGACAAGGCGCACGAAATGCCGCGTCACGCAAAGGTTGCGTCCGCGCAACCACAGGTTCCACATCATTGTCTTTTCGCAACCCTGCCATTGCGGCTACACAGCTGCGATGCGATTTATCTCGGTTGGTGCGTTGCTCTCGATCCTTGGCGTTCTCTCGGTTGCAGCCTGCGGCGGCGCGCAGCCCGAGGCGCAGACTCCCGCGCCCGCGGCCTCGGCGGCCCCTGCGGCCTCGGCGTCTGCGGCACCGGCCGCCAGCGCGGCCCCCGCGGCCTCTGCGGCCCCGGCCGTTGCCGATGCGTGGCGTCACGGCATGACCAAAGACGAGCAGGTCGCGTTCATGAAGGCCCGCGTCATGCCCCGCATGTCCAAGGTCTTCACCAAGACCGAGACCACCTGCAAGACGTGCCACGGGCCTGCGTACAAAGAGCCCAAAGAGTTCCTGCCGCACCTCACCATGAAAGACGGCAAGATCACGGCCTTCGCCGAGAAGCCCGAGGTCTCCAAGTTCATGGCCGAAAAAGTTGTCCCGGAGATGGCCGCGGCCATGGGCCAGCCCCCCTACGATCCGGCCACGCACAAGGGCTTCGGTTGCGGCGGCTGCCACACCATCGACATGAAGTGACGGTTCGACGCTGGTGACGGAGCGCCGGTTGCGTCCTCGACGAACCGGCGTCTTCGTTGCGTACGGCGCGTAGTTCGTTCGGCGCCGTCTCCCTCGCAAGGGTAAACGCGGAAGATCGAGTCACATCGATTCTCCGCGTTTTGTTCATTTGGGGACCCACGACAACGACCAGCTAGAACGTGCCGCCAGCGATGGGCAGCGAGAATGAGAAGCCCTGCGGCGGCATCGGGTGGTTCTGCATGGCCACGGGGGACACGGGCTCGCGACGGGGCACGCTTTGCTGTCGAACCTCGGTGGCGTCGCTACCGATGAGCAGCGGAATGCCGACCAGGTCCGTGAGACCGCCACCGACCATCAGGAGTAGACCGCCGGTTATGAGCCCATTGCTCTGTCGTTGCCGTGAATAGCCGGAGGTGTCGAGTACCCCCGCATAGGCCACCACTGCGCCGAGGGTGAGTGCTGCACTGCCAGCGAGGGTAAGCGCGAAGCCCGTGTCGTAGGTGACCGTCGAGGCAGGCGTGATCTGAAGCGCGACGCGGTCGCTCTCGTCCGGGGTGAGGCGGAATGGCTTAGATGGGCGGAGTCCGGGGCCGCTGATTCGGTAGAGGCCGTCTTTGGGGAGATCGAGTTTGCAAGGAACCCGGCAGGCGAATTGGTAGACCCCTTGGGGATCTTGGCGTTCGACCAAGGCGCCGGCGGCACCAGTGGCGTCGAGGCGAACGGTGGCGGGGGTTGCGGGGGCGGGTGCAGCGGGTGCGGGTGCGGGTGCGGGTGCAGCGGGTGCGGGTGCGGGGGCGGGTGCGGGCGCAGCGGGTGCGGGTGCGGGGGGAGCAGAACGCTCGATGGAGGCGAGGTCGGCCCAGGGGACACGACGTTCCGTGCCGCTCGCATCGCGCACGAGGAGGGAGTCTTCGGGGGTGAGTTCGACGATGGTGCCCTCGAGCTTGGTGCCGTTCGATAGATGAATGACATCGGCGTGGGCGCTGCCGGGGATCAAGAGCAGCGTGGCCAGGGCGATCGCGAGAAAACGTTGCATCACGAGGCGTGCCACCAGCAACGTGCGTGCCGTGCTGGGACACGGTGTTTGTTCCGGGATGATGTGGCGGGGGACCGGATCTGGGAGTGCAAGAAGCTGCACTCCGGGGTGCAGCGTGGTGCATGGCCGGTGGTTGGGGCGGCAATAACCAGCGAGAAAAGGGCCTGGCACGGGCGGTGCTTTTTGGACCGACCATGCGGACTGTACAGATTGGCCGAGCACGTCGCCCGCGCTGGAAGCGACAAGGCGTCCTTGGGGCGCTTGTTCTGGCGACGCTCCTCGCTTCACTGGATGCATCGGCGCAAGAGGCCAAGGGGACCGAGTCCACCGTGGTCAGCATCGAGCAAGCTGACCTGATCATCGACACGGGAACGCTGGCTGGTGCAACCCAAGGCACCGTGGTGGAGCTGTGGCGTCCGGTGAAGCTGCGGCATCCGGTCACTGGTCGCATTCTCGTGGACCGCTTTCGCCTTGGGCAGCTGCGACTGGTGCAGGTGCAGCGTACCTTGAGCATCGCGCGGGCCGAAGGTGAACTCCGGCGTCCCGCAGCGACCGGGGACGTCGTGGTTGTGCCGGAGCTGCCCAAAGCCTTGCCCGTGGAGCCTCGCGTGCAGGATGCACCCAAAGCGCCCACGGCACCGGAGGTGACCCAAGACCCCGAGGAGCATGCGCTGAGCGTGTTGTTCGCCTCGCTCAAGGGCAAAGAGCCGAAGGTGCGTGTGGAGGCCTACGAGGCCTATGTCTACGCGCACCCCAAGGGTCGCTTCGTGGGGGTGCTTTGGGAGGAGGCGCAAGCCCTGCGGGCCCTGGATGGAGCTCCCCGAGGCCAAGCGCCGAAGGCCATGACCTCGGGACCGACCCTCGGGGCCTTCGCGCCGCCGGAAAAGGCCCAGGCGCACAAGGCGCTGTCCATCAGCGTCGAGATCGCCGGAAAGAGCGCCGGAGCCGTGCTTCACGTACGCCGCACCGGTCACCCGTCGTACGTGTCGCTGCCCATGCGCGAAGCCGGCGCTGGCTACTACGCCGTAACGGTACCTGCAG
>JBIKNA010000680.1:0-2902 GCA_044358965.1 Polyangiaceae bacterium | reverse complement strand
AGGTGTTCTCCCGGCGGCATGGCCCCAAGGCGTGAGGCCGGCGCCTCATCGTCCGCGGGTACGGGTTCATCGTCGCGCCCCGTGTCCTCGTCTTCGAAGGGACTCTCGTGGGGGTCTTCGGGCAGGTCCGCCACGGTGACGCGGTCGCCGGACAAGATGGCCATGCGCTCCACCACGTTCTTGAGCTCGCGCACGTTGCCTGGCCATTTGCGGCCACAAAGACGACGAATGACGTCCGGGTCCATGGGCTTGGGCTTGGAACCGTTGTCTTTGGCGAAGGCCTCCATGAACGCCTCGGACAGGCGCGGGATGTCTTCGACGCGCTCCCGAAGCGAGGGGCTCCGGATGGGGAACACATTGAGGCGAAAGAAAAGGTCTTCGCGAAACTGCCCGCGCTCGACCTCGCGGCTGAGCTCCTTGTTGGTTGCCGCCAAGATTCGCACGTCCACGTGCATGACATGCTCGCTCCCCACGCGGGAGACCTCGCCGGACTGTAGCGCCCGCAGAACCTTGGCCTGCGCCACCAAGTCCATGTCGCCGATCTCGTCGAGAAACAGCGTGCCGCCGTGCGCTTGCTCGAAGTAGCCTCGCTTTTTGGCCTGGGCGCCGGTGAACGCCCCGCGCTCGTGACCAAAGAGCTCGCTCTCGATGAGCTCGCGCGGAATGGCCGCGCAGTTGACCTTGACGAAGGGCCCGCCGGAACGCGGCGATAGACGGTGAATGGCCCGCGAGATGAGCTCTTTGCCGGTACCGCTTTCGCCCGTGATGAGCACCCCCGCCTTGGTGGGGGCAACCTTCTCGATGTCGTGGAACACGCGCTGCATGGCCGGGGCGGTGCCCACCATTTCGTAGCGGGCATGCTGCTCTTTGGTGACCTCGGCGAGGGCGCGTTTGGTACGGGCGGCGTCGAGCACGTTGCGCACGCTGACCACCACGCGGTCGCGATTGAGCGGCTTTTCGAAAAAGTCGCTGGCACCGAGCTTGATGGCGCTGACGGCGTCGTGCACCGTCGCGTGGCCGCTGATGACGACGATGGGTAGATCGCGCGTGGCCTCCTCGTTGCGGATGCGCCCAAGGGCGTCGAGGCCGCTCATGCCGGGCAGCTTGACGTCGAGGATGGCGAGGTCCACGGGGATGGCGGGGTTGGCCAGAATGCGCAGCGCTTCTTCGGCAGTCTCCGCCGTCAGCGCATGGTAGCCCTCGCCCTCGAGGACGATTTGTAGCGTGCGACGTATGTTGCGCTCGTCGTCCACCACCAGAACCGTCGGGGCCGCTGCGACACCGCTCTGCGCATCGCTGATGTGGGTCGGGTCGACTTGCATGGGATGGGAAGGGCCGAACGGAGGGGAGGGAAGGAAGGGCGGGGCAGAGGCTACCCTAGAATGACGCCTAGAACACCAAGCCGAGGATCACTCGTTGCGTCGACAGCTCCGGCTGGATGACGTCGAGGTGAAATGCATACCCAGCCTCGAGGTTGAGCAGACGTATGCTCGCCGCAGCCATGGGCATGACGCCGCCGCCGCGAAGGCTGCGTGGCGACGCCTTGAGCACTTGGGTTCCGTTCTCCGTTGCGAGATCGATGCGGGTTTCCGAGCCGCGGTCGAACGCGGCAGCGGCGCCGAGCTCGCCGGAGATGTACATGGGCATCGCAAAAGGGAAGAGCAAGAAGCGGTATCCTAGGCTCGCTTCCATGCTGAGTCGGTAGCGACCGCGGCGGACCACCGGCGCCGTGGTTTCCGAGGGGAGCGACACCAGTGCTCCGGCGCGGGCGGTCAGCAGGAAGCGGTCGAAGGCGATGGCGTTGGTGCCCGCGTAGAGCCCCGCCCAGTCGTCGATGTCCGTGTGCAACAAGAGGCCTGCGGTGGGCTCACGCACATCCACGCTGCCGCGAAACGTGCGCTCGTTGCCGATGTGCGCGGCGAGCGCTCCCAAAAGCTGCACGCGCACCGCAAAGCCAATGCGTCCATCGAGCAGCAAGATGGCCACACCCACGACGGAGCCGTCGCAACCGAGGAGCGGTCCGCCGGAGTTGCCCGGGCCCACCAGCGTGTCGGTCTGGATCATGTTGTCGTTGAACGCGCTGACGATGCCCTGGGCCGCACTGAAGTTGAGCAGGCCGGCGAATCCCTCTTGTTTGGCGTAGTCGCCGTAGGGGTGCCCAATGGCCAACACGGGATCGCCCACCTGCACGCGCTGTCGCGGCAGGAGCGGCGCCGCGGTGAGCACCGGTTCGCGCAGTTCGAGGATGGCGAGATCATGTTCGCGGTCTGTTGCGACCACCTCGGCCGTCGTGCGGTGCCCGTCGTGCAGCTCGACGACGAGCCCGCGTCCCAAGCTGATGACGTGGTACGCCGTGGCCACGTGCCGCGGGGAAAAGTAGAGAAACCCAGTACCAAGGCCGCCGTCTGGCCGCAGGATCTTGACGACGGACTTCCTGCGCGCCTCGTAGACGTCTTGCGCCCAGCCCTCGTCGCACATGGCGGTGTCGCCATCGACCGATGTGGCAACCGCGGCTTTGTGCTCGGTGCTCGTGTGCGGAGGGTACAGCGTTGGCACCGGCGCCGCCTCGTCGGCCCGGGCCACGCCCGAGCACAGCAGCACAATCGTGAGCAGGCCGATGGCGATGGCGATGGCTCGCCGCATGGCGCGCTAGACCCCTAGCTGCTGCATGTAGGCCAGATAGTTCTGCGCCTGCGTGACCAGCCCGCTCTTGGGGTAGTCGGTCATGAGCATCTTGAAGGTACTGCGCGCGTCGTCGTACTTGCGCATGCGCAGGTAGACCTCGCCCAACAGGAGCAGCGCCTCGGCCTCGAGGCCCGAGTCGAGCAGCTCCGATGGTGCCGGGGCTGCGGGGTCGGTTTTTTTGCCCTTGGCTTTGGACGCCGTGAGGCCTGGGCGCGGC
>JBIKNA010000027.1:0-32151 GCA_044358965.1 Polyangiaceae bacterium | reverse complement strand
CAAGGCGGCAAGTGTGCGCATCGCTTCGTCTACGACTGGAACGAAGTCGGCGAACTTGCCCGGGCCCGCCGCTGGGACTTCGTCTCGCTACCAGTGGGCGCCCCCGTGTACCCCAACCTGCCCGCGGCCACGCCCGACTGGGACCTTCGGTATGAATACTCCGGCGGCCAACGGGTGCTCAAGTCGTCCAAGAGCGCAGCCGGCGTAGACCGGCACACGCTGGATATCTTCGACACCTTGCGCCTCGAAGGTGCCCCCTTCGACAACGGCGACTACGAGGCCAGCGTCGACACCGAGGCCGTCTATCTCAATGGCTTCGCACGCGTGGTCTACGACCCCACGCTGCCAAGTCCCACCGGCAACGCGCTCCACGTCTTCATGACCATCGGAGACTCGCAAGGTTCGAGCAGCGTGGTGCTCGACAAGGAGACCGGCGAGGTTGTCGAAAAGACCAGCTACATGGCCTTTGGCGCGGTGGAGAGTGACTACCGTCCCGCTCGATGGAACGCACATCGTGATCAGCACAAGTTCACGGGCAAAGAAGACGACATCGAGGTGGGCCTCGCCTACTACGGGGCCCGGTATTACAGCCCGCACTTGCACCAGTGGCTGAGCCCGGACCCGCTCACGATTCATGGCGTCACGGGTGATGCGAATCCTTATGCCTTCGTCCGGGGCAGCCCGCAGAGGCTCGTGGACCCCAATGGCTTGAGTGGCACCGAGCCGACCCAGGGATGCGTTGGGATCTGCCCGATGGACCCACCAGGAGGAGGCGGCCCGGGGGGCTACGACCAGAACAATCCAGGTGCCGGGGGCGGCGGGGCCGGGGGCGGCGGGGGCGGGGGCGGGGGCGGCGCGGAGCCACTGCCGGCCGCTCCGACATCGGGGTTGATGGGCGGCGCAGCCTACGCGCCTAGCCCTGGTGTCCTCGGCGGCATCGCGCTCCACGGCTTGAGTCAGGCGCTCCAGTTCCCCTTCGCGCAACCAACGCTTCAGGACGTAAGCAGATTTGGCAGCTCCTTCTCGGACTACGTTGGGTTGGCGTCGTTTGGCAAGGGCTGGTGGAATGAAGCCATGCGCTCCGCCGTACTCACGACGGCAGTGCTCAGCGGAAGCACTCAACTGCTCGGTCTTCGAAACCATGTCCTTTTTCATGAAGACGAGTGCAATAATCCGAGCGGTGGATGCGACCGTGGAATGGTTTGGGGAGGCCGCGCGCTCTTCGCAAGCAGCTTCTTGTTCGGGGGAATCGTTGGCGGTTTGGAGGTGGGCGGGACCAGATTGGCCGCCGCCGGGGAGGTTGCGGTTGAAGAAGCGGCTACGGGGATCGTGGAGGTCGCCGCAGAGGGGACAGCGACTGTCTTCCAGCACGGAACGAGACACATGAGCGTGCTGGTTGAGGCGGGAGGGACCTCGCTCCACACTGAGCAGATCCTGACGAGCGCAGGTACCACAATTGCCGAGCGCGGCGCGATTGGCGGGGCAACGAACTCGGTTACGGTGCCATTGCCGAACGCCAACGCTGCGCTCGGCTATCAGCGTGGCGTGCTGGGTACGGCGACCGGACCGTACAATCTCGGGACGAATAGCTGTGTGACCCACTGCGGCGACGTCCTTCGGGCCGGCGGAGTTTCCGGGGTCCCCACCACAACGCGCGCCCTGATCCCTTGGTTCCGCGGTCTACTTGGAGGGCCATGACATGAGTGAGCTGTCGCTACGCGACCATCTGATACGTCTACTTCAGCAACAGGATCTCGATCTGCAGACCACAGTGGCGGCGGCGGATCTGCTATCGGCGGACGCAGCCTTCAACCTCCGTGTGGCGGAGCGGAAGCATGGCGATGACGGCGTGGACTTTCTTGAGCTGGTGGAGTTCTACGAGGGGCTGGCTGACCGGGTGGTCGAGCGCCTCGCGGCTGGTGAAAGCTGGCCGAGGACAAAGCTCCGTGCGCTACTCGTGGAGGCCAATGCCGAGCTAGTGAGGAAACGCGAATCGCTGTGAGAGCCAGAGCATGACACGCTTCGTTTGAAGTTGACCGGCGGCTCAGGCGGACTTGGCAAGGCGATTTTTCTCGAGGTAGGTGTCGATGATGGCGAGGAGCTCCCGCTTGTCTTTGAGCGGGAGCTTTCCCATTTGCTGAAGTCGGCGGTTTGACTGAGCGATCCGGAACGACCTTGATTTTTTCGGCACTCCGGACCGAGTCACGACCACGGCACCGAGAGCGGGTCGCGCCCGCTAACGCGGGGCTGATGGCCTCGCGACGCCCCTCCCTGAGCGGGCGGAGCCCGCGATTTGGGAGGGGCCGACCGGCCGGAGTCCGCCGAAGGCGGCGAGGCCGGCGGGGGTGGGCACCTACCCTCTTGAGCGGCCCTGCCCCGTCCAGACGTTGACCTCGCCAAGTACGACGCCGCGGGCAACATGGTGGAGCTGCTAGTCCAACGCGGCGGCTTCTGCCAAGGCGGCAAGTGTGCGCATCGCTTCGTCTACGACTGGAACGAAGTCGGCGAACTTGCCCGGGCCCGCCGCTGGGACTTCGTCTCGCTACCAGTGGGCGCCCCCGTGTACCCCGACCTGCCCGCGACCACGCCTGACTGGGACCTGCGGTACGAATACTCCGGCGGCCAACGGGTGCTCAAGTCGGCCAAGAGCGCAGCAGGCGTAGACCGCCACACGCTGGACATCTTCGACACCTTGCGTCTCGAAGGTGCCCCCTTCGACAACGGCGACTACGAGGCCAGCGTCGACACCGAGGCCGTCTATCTCGATGGCTTCGCCCGCGTGGTCTACGACCCCACGCTGCCAAGTCCCACCGGCAACGCGCTCCACGTCTTCATGACCATATCGAGGCCGAGGTGGTCGTTGGCGAAAAGGTCGTGCAGACCGGGAGAATCCCGCTCGACGCGCTGCGCTCACCGAAGGCTGCAATCGAGGCAACGAACCCAAACCTGATGCAGCGCTGGCTTCGAGTGCGCCAAGGGACCCGCGGTGGGGATAGGCTTCCACCAATACGGGTGCAGCCGGGGTCCACAGGAACCCCGGTCCACCAGATCGAGTTCATCTTCTAGAGGGAAGGAAACAAGTGATTTCCGCCGACAAGTACAACAACGCGTTGCGCGCACTGAACACCGTGCTCGTGTGCGCCAGAAAGATGGCGTACGACAAGCGAAGGCACGAAGACATTGCTGCCGTGCTCGATGCGGCAGAAGAGCTGTCCACGCTCTTCTTGCAGGACGAAGACCTCACGGACTACTTCCGTGGTGTACTCGTGATGCTTTCAGGTAAGCACCCCGGTCTGGGACTCGCCGTCGAAACCTTCGACGGTCGGGCGTAGCGCACTTGCCGCAGAGGGCGCTGGCGCGGCTGGCGAAGAGATGTTGACTCTACCATTGGAGCGTGGACAACTACGCGAACACTGCGAGCCGCGGGCTCGGCCCAAGCCGTCCACCAACTTGGCCTACGACGGAACTCGCGACGGCGCGAAACGCAATCGGCCCGGATCGCGCATTAAGCGCCGGCCAGGGCGCGTACGCGGGAATCATCGAGTCAAGGGTGTCCAAGGCGGCGGTTGAAGCGCTCCAGCAGAGCGGTACCATCAGCGCTCCGCGAACTTGGCCATGGTTCGCCGGTGGAGGCTCGTACGGCGCGTTCGTCCTGCCACGGGGCAGTGCGATCGATCTGTTCAACAAGGACATGGGATTTTGAGTTTCACAAAGTACAACGTCGCCGCAACCATTCGAGAGGGACAGTCCCGGAGCAGCTTCCACGTTGCCTCGGAGGAGCACGTTCGTGTGGAGTTCAGGAACTTCGTGAGCGGCGGGGCAATGGACCGATTCGCCTACGATGGCAACGTCATCGCAACGTGCTTTGGCGGCAGATTTGCCGTTGATTGCGGCGGAGATACCGTTGAACTCACCGAGCATGATCAAGCTGTGCTGGAACCGAGAATTTCAGTCCACGTTCGCTGCTTGGAGACGGGAACGCTTCAGCTTGTCTGGGCCCCGGGGCATGCGGCCACGACAACCGGATAGATGCCGCAGCGATCCGGAACGACCTTGGTTCTCGGCGGAACTCCTCGGCCGCTGCGGCCGCGAAGATTGACGGTCCGGCGGGCTTGTTCCTGGCGACCGCGCCCGAGGATGCCGCATACTTTGCTGCGAGGCGTGGAAGCGGGACTGTTCTTCAGTACTCGTTCTCCCCGACCGCTGTGCAGAAGCTGGGTGGCCTGCAAGCCACTCCCCTCGGCCAGCTCGGCAAGTTCGGCCGGTTTGTCGGAGGAGAAGCAGTGATCGGCACCGATTCGTTTGGGACCTTCAATTCACTACGACAGGCCGGTCACATCACTGTGACACCGGTCCGCTTCTAGGCGAGGCACGCGATGGAACTCCAAACAGTCGATGGAATGCAATGGGCGATACGCAACCGCGACCTCTTCTTCCCAAGGGGTAAGGTGGATGTGATTCATTTGCTTGCGTATGTGATGAGCGACGTTCTCGAGCTCGGTCGGGGCGAATGCCGCATTCTACAGCGCGATGCTTGGTGGCACGTCTTGAGCGACAAGGACTGGCTCGCGCACCCGGAGACTTCCGTGCGCGAGTTGTTCGAACGCGTTGTCCCCGCTCCTGCGCACGGCGAGCACTCGATGCGAGCGGAGGTGTTACTCGGTGCGTTCGCCGAAGATGTCTTTACCTCTTCCGACGGGCGCGAACTTCAAGTTAAGGGGCAGGCGCCGGACCGAGCGGTGATCGAAGGCGTGTTGCTGGGTGGCTGGTCGCGTCGACTGGTGGCCTTCCGTGTCGGCGGCTGAGAGTTTGCCGCAGAGGGGGCGTTGACAGCTGGTGAGGGTGGTCGCTTCGTATCGCTAGAAGCACGAGGTGTTGTCGGCGACGCGCTCACCCCGCATGACATGCCGCAGGTAGCGCTTGGGCATAGAGCGCGCGCGGACGGCGGAGCGCTTGTGAGGACTGCGGAAGAGTACGCACTGACTCGAACCTACGGCGCAGCTGGGCGCACCACGGCTCGCTGAGACCGGCTTGCCGTTTCGTGACGTGCTTGCAAGAGACATCCGCGACGTGCACAAAATTGTGGGACCAAGATACGGTGGCGGCATCCGAAACTTGCTCCGCTACTACGATGACGCCTGCCCAAATCTCATGACGCGTTGAGGCTTCGCATGACCATTCGAGCTGCAGTACTTGAGTTCGTGAATCTGGGCCCTCTGCCAAGGTCGGACGCGCCGGAGCGAGAAATCGCTGCGCACGAGGAAGCGCTCGCTCGGATCCCCCCGCCTATCACGCCCGAAGAAGCGGAGCATTTGGTTCGCTGCTTTGGTGAAGACGAGTGTTTCGGTCTTGCGTGGACGTTGCTTCACCTGTTGGAGTCGAGCCCGGGTCCGAACCCTGTTACGGAGGCGCCAGGGGAAGGGGCAAACGAATGGCTTCGGCGCCTCTGGAGGCGAGCACATCAGCAATCCTGAACGAAGTTTGTAGGCGCCAGACTCAAACTCTCCGCGGCGGAGGGGGTTGGCGCCACCGCAGTTCCTAGGTCGCTGGGGCCCGAAGGCGAACTGGCGGCTGGCATTGTAAAAGAGAGCGACCTGCGAGCCCAATGACCCTTGCCATTCTCGACAACTCACTCGACTGGGTCAAAACACACCCTGAGCGCTTTTTCTCGAACGGAGCACCCAACGAGATTGAGCTCATTCGCGCGGTTTGGATGGACGCGATGCTACTGGGCGCGGATGCGGTGCTGGTGAAGAGACACGCGGGTGTGACAATCGTTGCGGCTTCGCTTAACTGGTTGACCCACCCCCTGTTCGGCCCGCATGAATTGTTCGTTCGACTGGTGGCCTTACCCGAGGCAGGAGCGAACGGAGTACGAAGCGAGGTTCTATTGGCGGCGTTCTGTCGGGACATCGTGGCCTGCGCTGACGACGCCATCCTGTTTGAGCATGGGGACCGAGCCATCGCCGAAACCGTACTCAGCGTGCTGGTTGCGAACTCGGCCATGCGCGCGGCCGTCGGATTCCGGCTCTAACGTGGCAGTTGTGGCCACGGCGGCGAGTCCGCAGCCCCCTAGCCCTGCGGGACAACCTTGCTCACCGACTTTGGGGGCCGCAAGATTCTGCACGGGTACCGTTCTGATGAACACGTATGCAGCCGCACTGGTTGAAGAGTTCGCAAACTGCGTTGCGATGCAAGCGCAGTGGATGGCCCAGGGCGACGCCACGCGAGGAAATGTGTTCGCAAAGAGGTACGTCGACGCTTTCGACCAGTTGCGACAGCTGGGGGACCACGGTCGCGAGGCGTTGGCCATCCTGCTCGATGACGCGCGCATCGAAGTGAGAGTGATGGCCGCGGCCTATCTGCTAAGGCACAGTGGCAATCGGGCGAGAGCAGTACTCGAGGCCGCGTCCAGGACGAGCGGCTTGGTTGGCTTCGGAGCACAACAAGCCCTCGCGCGCTGGGAAGACGGGACTTGGGCGCTGGACCCTGCGTAGACGGAGGGGAAGCAACGCCGCATGTTTGAACCAGTCCCCTTGCCTACGCTTGTCGAGACGATGCGCCCCTCGGGAGGCGGTGTCGAACGTCGCATCCCTCCGTCCCTGACGTGGGCCTCAACTGGCTCTGGGGCGATCCATTGTGGCCGACAGTTTGGGGCGTACCACTCTGCAGCACTTCTCGAAAGGCCACACCGATTCGGAACTGGCTCGGCGCAGAGTCGTCCACTGCGCCTATAGGGAGGGGTGCGCGCATTGGATGTTGCTACACTCCGTAGTGCCGCTCTGATGAATGACGCAGAATTGCAAGCCACGCGGGACCTCGTGGAGAAGTACTCCGCGGCAGCGGCAGCGCACGGTCGTGCGACGGAACACGGCGAGCACAAGAGCGCAAACAAGGCACACAAGACCTTGGCATCCGCGTATCGCGAACTGCGCCATCGAGGGGATTTGGGTTGTCTGCGAGCGCTCATCGACCACCAAGATGCTGGAGTCCGCCTCTGGGCGGCCTCACATGCATTGGAGTTTGCACCGGTCGATGCGGAGGCCGCGCTCGTCGCCCTGTCGAGTATGCCAAATAGCCTTGTCGCCGTTAGCGCACGCACCACATTGAAGGAATGGAAGGCCGGCAAGCTCGCGTTTCCGTAGCCGGCCCAAGCCGCCTCGAGGCTCAGCTCAAGCAGCTGCTGCCGAGCGTTCAGCGCTCCGATGACTATGCGGATCGCCGGCGCGTCGCGCGGCGCGGCGCCCTGCCCGAGGTTCCCACGCCTGCTGCAGTGCCTCGCGGACGTGTTGGCAGCCGCGGCGGAGGTACGGTGCTAAGCGCGGATTCTTGGAGGCGCGCCCTGCTCCGCAATCGAGCCCTTGGGAAACGCGGGCGGCTGTGGCGCCGCGCTCCGCGCTTGCACTACACCTAGAGGCGATGCAGCGCCTTCGCGCCCGCGTCGAAAACAGCCGACTTGCCCTCGACGAGCCGACCGACTTGCCCGAGGGTGACGTCGTCGAGCTCGTGCCCGCGGATGAGCTGGCACGCGGCGGGGACTACCTGGATGATGACGACCGTGCCGAGCTCCATCGACCGATCGAAGATGGCATCGAAGACGTTCAGAAGGGGGACACCGAGGATGCCTTAGAGTTCCCTGCTCGGCTGAGATCACTACGTGAAGGTCCAGATCGGCAAGCGACCTCTCGCACTGGTCGAACGAGCAAGTAGCTGGTGGGAGCAGAACCGGCCGCAGGCGCCGATCTTTTTTGAGAACGAGCTCGGACGTGCACTGCAGCAACTGCTCTGGTGCCAAAGCCTGGAGTGCTCTACCGCACGAAGAAGCGGCGACATTTGCGTCGCCCCCTTCGGCCGAAGGCGGAGTCTCACGTGCACTTGGCACTGGAACGTAGCGGAACTGTGCTCGTGATGGAGCGCCCGTCGAGGCGCGCCCCAAAGCTCTAGTCACCACGTTGCTCTGCGGCCCTCGCCGGCCTAAGTGAACGCAACGCGAGCGTGGGCCAGCCGCGGGGGACATCGGCATTCACGGCGCGCGGGAGAATGAGATGCTACGAAGCCGACCTTTCGCCCTTACATTCGGGGGCACCCATATGGACAAGATCGCCTGGCTGCGGACTGCGTGGCCGCTCACGGTAGTTTTCGATCGCTACGGGGGAGTTTACTCCGACGCAGAGTGGACCGCCTGGCCTCTTGAACCGGCAGAGATCCCGGAGGCAGTTTGCGGCAACGACGCGGACTGTCAGGCTTGGTGGACCGCCGCGGGTGACGTTTTGGTTGGCAAGGGACCTTCACCCAATGAGGCCGTCAATGACCTGAAGCGGCTTGTATCAAGTGAACTCTAGCAAGGGACCGCAGAGACAGCTGGCGGCAGGCGTCGCGACCCGAGCACACGCGCTGCGGTCGAACGATTCCTCGCAGACCGACGCGCATGGGTTCGCAACGAGGCGAAGGCCGCAAGGATGATCCCGTGCCCCTAGTGGGCCGGAAGCCTCGCGACTCGACCACACGGCTCTTTGGCCGCCGTTCACGATGACGCGAGCTGGGACAGGTGCGTGCCGCGCTCGGCAACGAGGTGGACGTAGGCGTCGCGCATGTCGGGCGGCAGGTAGCTGCGTTGGATGAGGCGCTGCGCCGAGGCCACGCCGGCGCCCACCGAGCGGAGCACTCGTAGCGCGGCCTTTTCGGGCACCCCAGAGGCTTGGGCGAGCGCGAGCCACTGGCGCTTCGTGGGCATCTTCTTGTTGCCGTCTACGGACATCGCCAGCAAATCGTCTTCGATGACGAGGCGCGTGCACAAGAGATCGTACGCCGGAGCCAGGCGATAGCGGCCGTCGGTGTCTCGGAGCAGCGAGAAGTTTTTGAGATGCATGTCGCCGTTGCCGGTGAAGAACGAGAACACCACCAGCAAAAAGCACCGCGCAGCTTCGATGATGGGCTCCGATGCAAACCTGCGGGTGAGCTTGCCGCAGCGTTCGTAAGAGCCTTCGTACTTCTCTTTGGGAGACTTGCCTGCAAGCTGGCAGAAGTCTTCTTGCAGAAGCTTTCCGCCATCGGGTGTTCGGTCGAAGCGCTTGACGATGTACGCGAGCGAGTTGTCTCGCAGGCGAACGAGGCCGCAGGGGGGCACCTCGATGCCAGCCAGCGCGGCGAGCTTCATGGTGACGTGCTCGTTCTCTGGCAGCGCGGGAAACGTCTGCGCCTGCGGCTTGCAGATGTACTGTGCCCCCTGCACCGCAACCCTCAGCGTGCGCGGCGCTTGCTCGAGACGAAGCGACACCTTGCGCTGCACCCCAGACAAACTGGTGTGCCCCACCATGGCGAGCCCCAACGTGTGAAGCTTCGCGAGATCCATGTCGAGCGACGGCACGACGGGACCACCAAAGAGCAGCTTGCAGCAGCGCGGGTGCTGTGCCTCGTCGTTGCTTGTATCTTCCAGGCAGATCAGGCACGCCGTCATGCGGGCTGTTCCTCGTCGTCGGGCACCACTTCCACCGCGCCGATGCAGTCTGCACAGGTGGCAAGCAGCAGCCCGAAGGCATCGTCTTTGGAGATCTTCAGCTTGGCCGTCGAGAGTTCGAGCAGCCACCCTTCGGGCAACAGGTTCTCGAAATAGGGCAGCAAGCCGGGAGCCTCGTAGGGTTCTTGGCGCAGCGGCATGGTCTGCGAGATGGGCAACGCGCCCTCGCGGCGCAGCCACGCGTCGTCGTAGCGAAAGCGCGTGCCTGCGTCGGTCTCGTCGATGCGCCCCACGCGCTGGCCCGAGAGCCGGACGATGCCGCGCCGAACACTCATTCGTCGTCCTCGCGCGGCGCGTCGACGACCCCCACGGTCTTGCCAAAGACCCGCAGCACGCGGACGACGACATCGAGGCGAACGGTGGGCTTGCCGCGCTCGAGATCCCAGATGGCGCGGGGACCTACCTGCGCGAGCTCCGAAAGCTGGCGCTGGGTCAGCTTTGCGATCTTGCGGCGCTCCCGTACAAACGCAGCGATGTGGTTATCCCGTTCGGGAGATACATCGGATGTTCGAGGTTCGCGCCGCGGCATTGAGGCTTCATTTTATCCCGATCGCGCGATGCAGCAAGGGTGTCCATGCGAAGTTCTCCCGAAAGGGATAAATATGTCGCCGCGAGGGAGCTGGAGCCACGAGGCCGGAGGCTTTGGGCGGCATCATCTCCCGATCGGGAGGCCAACGGCGCACCCGCTCCTGTTGCCCCTCGGCGCATTCGCCGGCGCGACTGGAATCTCAGAAGCCTCCGGGGCCCATGGGGCTTTGCGGGCGCGATGTTTCGTGGGCCGGAGGCTCGACGTCCGAGAGGCGCCCAAGCGCGAAGTAACCGAGGTCTCGGTAGCGCATGGGCCGCGGCACATGCGGCCCTTCTCCGGCCGTGTCATCGATGTAGTCTGCACCTCCGGTCAGCGAATGGTAGACGCTGGGGCCCAGCACAAGGCTCGTGGGGGGCACCTGGCGCCTCTCGTCGGTGTGCGCGGCAAACTGCAGACGCAGCCCAGCGAAGGGTGACGCAGGTTGCGGGTCCGGAAAGCCCATGCTGGCTCTCTGCGCGGGGGGCTTGGCGGGGCGAGCGGTCACGGCGACCACTGCGCCTTCGGGGCGCATGGGCACCGAGACCACGACGGAGTTGCTGTCGCCGTGATGATCGGTGAACACAAGCTGGGCATCGGGCATGGGCACGAGCGATCGCACGAACACCCGCAGCGAGCCGTCGTCGCACTCGGCAGTGGTCCCTTCGACCGAGGGCTGCTCGCCCACGGGCGCGGTGTAGCTCTTGGTCCAGGGCGAAGGATGCGACAGTTTCCACGCCTCGTTGTCGGTCCAACGACGCTCGGCCAGGGGGCGCGTGTCTTCGTAGCCTGCAGCCACAGGGCCCACCATCATGCGCGGCTCGCCGCCCACATCGACGACGAAAACAGCCAGGTTGGGCGCCTGCGCCCCCACCACGAACGCATAGTTGCTGTGCGCGTTGACGGCGATCTCGCCCACAAAGTCGGCGCTCATTTCGGCATAGCG
The DNA here is from genome assembly GCA_044358965.1 of Polyangiaceae bacterium. Taxonomy (GTDB): domain Bacteria; phylum Myxococcota_A; class Polyangia; order Polyangiales; family Polyangiaceae; genus SXNL01. The sequence goes on along the minus strand of JBIKNA010000027.1, from coordinate 21,123 downwards.
CGCGCGATCGGGAAACAGATCGAAGTACCAACCCGTGCGCTGCGGCGGGCCATGAGAGTCGCCTGCGTAGCCACCCACCGGCGTGTACTCGGCCACCATGCCCAAGAAGCGAAGCTCTTGGGGCGTGAGCGGCACGCCCGCGAGTTCGTGTTTGGTGATGGCGATGAGCGTGCGCAACACAGTTGCCGTGCGGCGGAAGTAGTCGACGGTCTCTTTGTTGCGCGAGGCGCGGGTCTCGCCTCGCTCGGCGTAGCGCAGCAAGGCCTCGTAGGCCGCTAGCTGCGGCTCCACGTAGGCGTCGGGGATCTCGCAGCCGTACGAATCGTAGGACATGCCCGTCATGGCCACGAAGTTGTGCCGAATCTGTGCGTAGGCCACCACGGCGCTGTTCATGCGCAAATCGGCATGCGCTTTGGTGCGCGCAAAGCTTGGCACCACGCCCACCGGCGCATCGGACAGGGCAAGCACGGCGCCGAGCCAGGCGTCGTACAGCGAGGAGCCTTTGTTTGCAGCCTCGCGCAGGGCGAGAGCGTTCTTCTGCGCTTCGGCATGCGCTGGGCTGGGCACGCTGGTGCGTGCCGCGGGATCGTGACCGAGCAGCGTGGCCAAGTGGTCCGCGGTCATCTTGTCGGGGAAGGCCGCACGCATGACGCTGCCCGTGGCGTCGAGCTCGGGGGCGATGCGGGCGCCGATGAGCGTGGCAATGGCCGGCAAGCGCCCGTCGTGATCGCCCGAGAACACGGGCATCGGGTGCGTCACGGCGAAGCGTTTGTACCGATCGCCAATGGCGGCCCGAAGGTTCTCGGGCGCTTGGGGCTGGGCGTAGCCCGCAGGCGCAACGAGTGATTTGAGTGCCGCCACCGGTACATCGTCGCGCTGCCCGCCAAACGCCGAGTACACGGCCTCGAAGCGATCGAGGATGGGCCGCGCACCGGACAAGTCGATCAGGTGCGCAAGCAAAAGCGCGGCGCGTGCCTCGCGGGGGGTCTCGGTGGTGCTGCAAGGCACATCGAGGGGCGTGGAGCTCTGGCAGCCGCGCGAAACCAGGTTCCACTCGTGCCGCCCGAGCCACGTGATCGTGCGAAAGTATTCGGGTCCGGTGAGACTCGGTTTGCCGTTGGCCGAAAGGCCAGCGCCCGGGCGTTGGGCGCCGTAGTGCCCCACGGGCACATAGGCCGAGAAGTCCACGGCGCGCTCGCGGCCGTACAGCGACACGGAATCGATGCCCGTGCCAGCGTTGATCTTCTCGACGAGCGCTGCAACCTCGGCATCTTGGGTGCCAAACGTGGTGTGCACCTGCTCGCGGCCATCCCAACTCGGGGCGGCCAGCTTCGCGGCCACGGTCAGGTACAAGTCGACGTCGAGGGCCGTCTCCGAGCGCGGCACCGTTCGCAGTGCCGCCCGCAGCTTGTCGAGCAGCGTCCCCGTCAGGGGCTTGAGCTCCGCGTCTTCGAGGCCCTCGAGGATCACGTCTTCGGAGCGGAAGACAGCGTGAAAAATGGAGTCTGCGCTGACGTAGAGCGGGAGCTGCTCTTGAAAGATGTCGTGATACGCCGCCACGTAGCTGTGCACCGGTCGTCGGGCCAGCACCACGAAGTGGTTCTTTTCGAGCAGGGCCTGTTCGTGTGCACCGAGCCCCAAGTGCTCGGTGACTTTTTTGGCGAACTTGGGCTGCGTGCGTCCATCCCACGGGGTGCCCGCACTTCGCGGCATGGGCATGGGCTCGGGCCCGAACGACGACATCATGGCGGTGCCCGCCGGCCGCGGCGCTGGCCGAAAGGGAGCCGCCGTGCGCACACGCCGGGATGCGTCGTCGATGTTGCTCTGCGCCACAAAGCAGGTATCCGCCGGCGTGGGGGGCGCATCGAAGCGACCTTCCCACATGCACTCGCCAATGGCCTTGGTGTCGGGGTTTCGGCAACGCCCCGCAGGCCGCGTGAACGGAACGGCCTTGGGAGCGTCCGCCGACACATCGACGGTTTGCGCGCAGATGACATCGCGCGTGGGGATCTCGCTCTTGAGCGGAGCCTTGGCCTGCACGGGGGCCGAGGCCACGGGGCCGGGTGCCGCCGCCGGGGTGCGCGCGGGACCAGGATTGGCTACCGGCGCGGGGGAACCACAGCAGACCGCAGCGAGGAACACGCCCCCAAGGGCGAGACGATGGCGCATGTTGTTTCTTCGGGTTGAAGGGCAGAGTGTGACAGTCGTTCTACCGGAACTGCGGTTTATGCATCCTGCGGGCTGGGCAGCTGCAAACTGTCGGACTTTCGCGCCGCGGCCAGGGCGCTGACGGCCTCTACACGTTCGGCCACAAAGGCCGGGTCGAGCGCGGGCGTCAGGGTCTTGCCTTCCTTCACGGGGATCAGGCTCATGGCGTGCTCGGCCATGGCGGTGATGGTGAGGCTGGGGTTCACCCCCAAGTTGGCAGGGATCATGGACCCATCGCACACGTAGAGCCCCGGGTGGCCGAACACTTGGTTCGTTTCGTCGATGACGCCTTCGTTGGCATTGGCGCCCATGACCGCGCCACCCAAGATGTGCGCGGTGGTTGGTACGTCGAGCAGCACCTCGGGGATGGACGAGTACGCGATGCCTCCCTTGACCCGCGCAGCAAACGTGCGCGCGATCTCGTTGCCCAAGGGGATGTAGGTGGGGTTCGGGGTCCCCTGCCCCAAGCTGGTGTCGATGGCCTTGCGAAAGAGCCGCGTCCATTTGCGCCGCAGCTTGAGCGCGATGGAGTTGTCGAGCGTCTGCATGACCAACAAGAAGATGCCGCGTTTGGCTTTGCCAAAGGGCCAGAGCGTGCCCAAGAACTTGAGCGGCTGCTTGAGCACGTTGCCCAAGAACTTGAGCGGTCGCGGCGCGCCCGGGCCGCCATCGGTAAGCAAAGTGGCGAGCGGCTGCAGGGCGTCGCTGCCCTCGCTGTAGCGCACCACCTCGACGTGCGTGTGCTCGTCCGGGTGGAACGAGCTGGTGATGGCGATGCCCTGGGAGTACCCGGCCTGGGCGTCGCTGGTGGTGACGCCGATGATGGCCTCGCTGTTGGTGCGCACGCGCTCGCCCAACTGCGCCGAGACATGGGGCAAGCTGCCGCGCTCTTTGCACTCGAGCAGCAGTTTGACGGTGCCCAGCACCCCGGCGGCGAGCACCACCTGCTTGGCCCGGATCACCTGTCGGTCTTTGGCAACCCACGCCCCGGAGCGCTCGTGCGTGATCTCGTAGCCGCCGGGCACCGCCCGCACATCGATGACCGTGCGCATGGGCTCCACCTGGGCGCCGAGCTTCTCTGCAAAATACAAATAGTTCTTGTCGAGGGTGTTCTTGGCGCCGAAGCGACAGCCCACCATGCAGCCTCCGCAGAGGGTGCACCCCGTGCGGTCGGGCCCAGCGCCGCCAAAATAAGGGTCTTTGGCCCGTTTGCCTGGCTCGCCAAAGTACACGGCCACCGGCGTGGTGACGTAGGTGTTGGCCTGGCCGCGATCTTTGGCGATGCTGGCCAGCAGCTTGTCGGGCGCCCCCTCGAAGGTGTTTTGTGTGACGCCCAACATGAACTGCGCCATGCGGTAGTGCGGCAGCAGCGCCTCGCGCCAATCTTTGCTGGGCACCCACGCCGGCGAGCGAAAGAACGCATCGGGCGGCACATACAGCGTGTTGGCGTACACCAACGAGCCCCCGCCAACGCCCGCCCCCGACAGCACGAACACATCGGACAAGAGCGACAGCCGCAAGATGCCGAAGCACCCCGCCGACGGCATCCACAGCGACTTCTTGAGGTCCCAGTTGCTCTTCGGAAAGTCACTGGGCTCCCACCGCGGCCCCCGCTCCAGCACCTTGACGCTGTAGCCCCTCTCCGAGAGCCGCAACGCCGCCACCGAGCCCCCAAAGCCCGACCCCACCACCACGAAGTCGGCGTCGAATGAATCCACCCCGTTGATATACCGCGAACTCCCGCGCCGCCCCCCAGCAACTCGCCGCCCGCTCCCGCAACCCGCTCCCGCTCCCGCTCCCGCCACCCCGGACTCGACCCGCTGACGCCCGACCGGCCCCTTCCGAGCAGACACGCCTCGCCAAACACGGCTACCGCGGACCACCCGCGACTCCCGCCCCCAACCCCTTGCGACCAGACGCGCCTCGCCAACCCGGCTACCGCGGACCACGCGCGACTCCCGCACTTCCGACCAGACGCGCCGAGCCCAACCCGGCTTCCACGGACCACCCCCGACTCCCACGCCCCGCCCGCACCCAATCCCTTCCGACCAGACGCGCCGAGCCCCACACGTCTTCCGCGGGATTCGACGCCAGCGCAAGCATCCGCCCACCAGGGCGGATGCGCCGCAACAAGCGAAATCCTTCAGGGGTACGAAGCGAAGCGAGTACACCCTGAAGGATTCGAACCTTCGACATTCGGCTTCGAAGGCCGACGCTCTATCCAGCTGAGCTAAGGGTGCGAGAGACTCTTGGTCCTAGCACGAGCCGAGACCAAGGGGAACGGGCCGCAAAACGTCTGGCAACGGCCAGGCTTTTGCGACGCCTAAAGCTTGCCGCGGGCGCCGTCGAGGCGGAGCTTCCAGACGACGCCAATGGCCTCGGCAAAGATGCGTCGGCTCATTTTGGAGGCGCCCAGGGTGCGGTCCACGAACACAATCGGGACCTCTTTGATGCGCATGCCGTGGAGCACCGCGCGGTAGGTGGTCTCGATCTGGAACGAATAGCCGTTGGACTTGATGTTGGGCAGGTCGATGGCCTCGAGGCACCGGCGCGAAAAGGCCTTGTAGCCACTGGTGAGGTCCCGCACGCGCAGGCCCAAGATGCCGCGCGAATACAACGAGCCGCCCTTGGACAACACGTGGCGCCCAAGGCCCCAGCCTTCGACACCGCCGCCAGGGATGTTGCGCGAGCCGATGACCACGTCGGCGCCGTCGTCGAGGGCCTTGACGAAATCGGGCAGGTACCGCACGTCGTGCGACAAATCCGCGTCCATTTCGAAGAAACGATCGAAGCCCTCGCCCAACCCCTGCTGGAAGGCCTGGGTGTAGGCCGTGCCCAGACCGAGCTTGCCGGGCCGGTGAATGACGCGGACGTGGTCGTCTTTCTCGGCAATACGGTCGGCGATGTCGCCGGTGCCGTCGGGGGAGTTGTCGTCCACGATCCACAGGTGGGCCTCGGGAAACGCGCCCCGAACCGCCGCAACGAAGCGCTCGATGTTGTCCTTCTCGTTGTAGGTCGGGGTAACGATGAGTGTGCGCGTGCCCATGAATTTGACGCAGCACGCTAGCACAGGCGGCCCCCAAGTCACCCAGCTCCCGCCTGGGGAACGCGCAAGACGTAGGCCCCCAAACGGCGATAGAATCGTAGGAGTCGTGGCCCTCAAGTCCGAACGCCCTCCCCCGCCGCGGAATTCTGTTCCGCCCGAGCCGCCCCCTCCGCGGCGCTCGTCGGCTGGCGTCAACTGGGCAGCCAGGATCAGCGAACTCGAGGCCGAGCTCACCAAAGAGCGCAAGGTCAGCGCCGCGCTGCGCGAGGTGGGCATCGCCCTTGGCACCACGCTAGACCTGGACCAGCTGCTCGAGCTCGTGCTCGGCAAGATCACCGACGCCCTCGAGGCCGAGCGCGCCACGCTCTACTTGCTCGACGAGGCCAAGAACGAACTCGTGAGTCGCGTCACCCAGGGCGATGCGGTCAAACAGATCCGCCTCAAGGTGGGCGACGGCATCGCCGGACACGTGGCCGAGTCGGGCAAGACGCTTCTGGTCAAAGACGCGTACAAAGACAGCCGCTTCGACCGCAGCTGGGATCTCTCGTCGGGCTACCGCACCCGGTCCATCTTGGCCGTGCCCATGAAGAACCACCTGGGCCGCACCATCGGTGTGGTGCAGGTGCTGAACAAGATCAACGGCGAGTTCTCGGATTTGGACGCCGTGGTGCTTGCGGCCCTGGCCACCCAAGCCGCCATCTCCATCGACAACTCGCGCCTGTTCTTGTCGGTCACGCAAAAGAACATGCAGCTCATGGACACCAAAGAGCAGCTCGAACATCGCGTCCGCGATCTCAAGCTGCTCTTCGACTTGGAAAGCGCCATGGGCCGCGCGGCATCTCTCGAAGAGATGTTCAAAGGCGTGCTCATCGAGGCGTTGGTGGCCTGCGAGGCGCGGGCCGGCGCCTTTGCCCTGCGCGACGCCAACACGGGCTACTGCACGCTGTACTTCATGGACGAGAAGAGCAAGCGCCTGAAGTCGTCGCGTTTGCGCGCAGGCCAAGGGTTCGTGGGCTACGCCATGGAGACCAACGAGGCCGTGCTGAGCAACGAGGCCCGGGAGCACGAGGCCTTCGACCCAACGTTCGACGAGGTGTTCGGGTTCCCCCTCAAGTCCGTGTTGGCGGTGCCGCTCGAGGGCGAGGACGACAGCACCGTGGGCGCCATCGCGCTCTACAACAAACACGACATCTTGGGCTTTGGCGAGGAAGAGCGCGCGCTCTTGCTGCTGATCGCAGCCAACGCTTCTACGGCCATGATGTTGCACTTCTCCCGCGATGCCCGAGAGCGCGAAGAGCGCCTCACCACCATCGGGCGCCTGCTCTCTGGCGTGGTGCACGATCTCAAGACGCCCCTCTCGGTGATCAGCGGCTACGTGCAGCTCATGGCGCAAACGCAAGAGCAGGCCAAGCGCAGCGAGTACGCCGACTTGGCGCTGCGGCAGTTCGACCACATCGTGGCCATGCAGCGCGACGTGCTCGAGTTTGCCCGGGGCGAAAAGAGCGTGTTCTTGCGCAAGGTGTACCTTGCACCGTTCTTCGAAGACATTCGAAAGCAACTCGAAACGGACCTGGGCAAAAAACGCGTCGAGCTGGTCATCGAGCTCGCCGACAAGGGCACCGCCCGCTTCGACGAGGGCAAGGTCACGCGGGTCATCCACAACCTGGCGCGCAACGCCGCCGAGGCCATGGGCGACAAGGGCGGGCGGTTCACCATCCGCGTGTCGCGCGATCAACACGACGCGTTGATCATGACCTTTGCAGACACGGGCCCGGGCATCCCCAAAGAGATCGAACACCGGCTGTTCCAGTCGTTTGTCACCAGCGGCAAAAAGGGCGGCACGGGCCTGGGCCTCGCCATCACCAAGCGCGTGGCCGAAGAACACGGTGGCTCCATCTCCGTGCGCTCGTCGAGCAAGGGCGCCACCTTCAAGCTGCGTTTGCCGCAGGTGGGCACCACGTGATGCCGAGGCCCGCCGCGGGGGCGCGCTTTGTTGCTGTGCTGGGCTTGCTCGGGGGCATGAGCCTTTGGCAGCCGGGGCTCGCGCGCGCCGAAGACGGCGTTCCGCCCTGGAGCAGTCCCCTGGTGGACGTGCCGCTGCCCGACGGCGTGCGCAGTGTGGTGCCGCAGCGGCCCGAGGTGGCCATCTATTCGGCCCCCAACTCGGTGGCCGATCGCCGAGGCAGCGCCCAGTTGGGCGTGCGTTTTGGCTTCTTTGGCAGCGCCCGCGGCAACGGCTGCTCGGGGCGATGGCTCTTGATCGGCCCCGCCGCTTGGGTTTGCTCGGACGTGGCCATGCCCAACTTCGACGAAGCGGCGCCGCCGGCCTGGGCCCCCCACGACGACGGCCTGCCCTTTCGGTACTTCTTCGCCGGCGCCAACGGAGCCAGCGGCTACGCGAACCCCTCCCAAGAGGGCGAAGCCGCATCGGACCAAGAGCTCGAACAAGGCTTCTCGGTGGCCGTGGTCGAAGAGCGAGCGATTCACGGCAAGCGCTGGGGCCGCACCCCACAGGGGCGCTGGTTCGCGCTGCAAGACTTGGTACCCGCGCGCCCCTTCTTGTTTCGTGGGGCCACCATCGCCAACAAGACGCTCGATATGGCCTGGGTCAAAATCGATCGCGCGAGCGTGTTCGCGAGCCCCAAGGCCGACAAAGCCGCGGCGTCTCGCGTGCGCTTCGAGAAGGTGCACGTGCTCGAAGAACGCGGCACCGGCGCGAACACCATGTTGCGCATCGAGCCCGACGCCAAAGATCCCAAAGGCGAGGTATGGATCCGCGCCCGCGATGTGGCGCGGCCGTCGCTGGCGGCGCCGCCCGAGGGGGCCCAAGATGGCGAGCGATGGATCGACGTCGAGCTCTCACAGCAAACCCTGGTGGCCTACGAGGGCAAAACCCCCGTGTTTGCCACGGTGGTGTCGACGGGCAAGGGGCCGCCGGCCAGCGACTTGGGCACCCATCTCGGAACCCACCGGATCTGGGTCAAGATCTTGTCGACCAAGATGGGCAACCTGGAGAAGGAAGACCAGAACCACTACTACTACATCGAGGATGTGCCCTACGTGCAGTTCTTCGACAAGGCCATCGCGCTGCATGGTGCCTATTGGCACCGAGACTTTGGCCACGTGCACAGCCACGGATGCGTGAACCTTGCACCCATCGATGCCGAGTGGCTGTTTCAGTTCACTGGGCCACACATGCCCCGAGGCTGGAAGGCCATCTTCCCGCGGCCCAGCGAGCCCGGTTCGCTCGTGCGCGTGCGGCCATAGACCGCGACGGCCTTTTGCCCCGGCACCGCGAGCAGCCTCATGTTTCGTAGACGCGCCCTCAAGCTCATCGCCAGCGCTCCGCTCTCGATGTTGGCATGCAAGTCGGCCCCCAGCGAGCCCGGGGCCAGCACCACGAGCGCGCCCGCGGCACGCACGCCAGGGGCGCAGCGCATGCCCGTCTTGTTTCTGGCCCATGGCGCCCCCACGCTGGTCGACGACGCGGACTGGGTGCGCGAGCTCGGAGCCTGGGCCGCGCAGTTGCCACGACCCAAGGCCGTGCTCATGCTCTCGGCCCACTGGACCCACAACCCCGTGCGCCTGGGTGCCACGCGACCTGTGCCACTGGTGTACGACTTCTCGGGCTTTCCGCGGCGCTACTACGAAACCCTGTACCCCGCCCCCGGAGCCCCCGAGCTCGCTGCGGGCGTCGAGCAATTGCTGGCAGCACGCGGCATCGCCACCGAGCGCACCGAACGCGGCCTCGACCACGGCGCTTACGTTCCCTTGTCGTGCATGTACCCCAAGGCCGACGTCCCCGTGCTCGCCGTGTCGCTCCCAACGCTGGCCCCCGACAAGCTCAAGAACCTCGGCATGGCCCTGGCCCCCCTGGCCGACGACGGTGTGCTCATCGTGGGCAGCGGCTTCCTCACGCACAACATGCAGTATGCATTCGAACCCGGCACCCCGAGTTGGGCCCGGGAGTTCGACGCCTGGGCCGAAGCCACCCTCCGATCCCGCGATCTGGACGCCCTCATGGACTTCCGCGCCAAGGCCCCCGGCGCAGCCCTGGCACTGCCCACCTGGGAGCACTTCGCCCCCGTCATCGTAAGCGCCGCCGCCGCCCACGCGCGCCCAGGCGCCCCCCAGTTCCCCATCACCGGCTTCTGGCAAGGCGGCGCCTTCACCCGACGCTCCGTGCAGTTCGGCTAAGCGCTCCCCCGCACCCGCACCCGCACCCGCTCCCGCTCCCGCTCCCCGCTCCCCGCTCCCCGCAAAGTCCCCCCCGCCACGCCGCATTCTGCCCTAAGGTTTCCGCCATGTTCTCTGTCGTATCGGCCGTACGAGACTTGTCGCGTCTGCGCGAGATCACCACGGTGCTCGTGCGTCACGGCTTCGGCGAAATCGTCACCCGCGTGGGTATCGGCCGGGCCAAAAAGGCAAAGCCCAATACCAGCGCATCCGATGCGCCGCCCGGTTCCATTCCGCCGCCGGGCACGCTCGAACTCGCCGCCGAAGACGTGGCCACCGGCGAGGCTGCGCGGCAGCAGAGCAGCACCGCCGAGCGCGTGCGCCTCGTGCTCCAAGACCTTGGCCCAAGTTTCATCAAGCTGGGCCAAATCGTCTCCACGCGCCAAGACTTGCTGCCCACCGAGGTCATCCTCGAGCTCAAGAAGCTGCAAGACGACGTTCCGGCCATCCCCTTCGAAGACATCAAGAAGGCCGTAGAAACAAGCCTCGGCACCACCCTCGAGCAGGTCTTCAAGGTCTTCGAAGAAAAGCAGCTCGCCACAGCGTCCATTGGCCAGGTTCACCGGGGCGTGCTCGCCACCCCCGAGGGCGACGCCAAAGTCGCCGTCAAGGTGCAGCGTCCCAACGTGGGCGACACCGTCATGCGCGACGTGGAGCTCTTGCACGTGCTCGCGCAGGCCATCGAGCGCGCCATGCCCGAGTCGCGCATCTACAACCCCACGGGCTTGGTGCAACAGTTCGACCGCAGCATCACCGCCGAGCTCAACTTCTTGGTCGAGGGCGAAAACGCCGAGCGCTTCGCGCAGAACTTCCGCGGGCACCCGCACGTGCGGTTTCCCAAGGTGTACCGCCAGGCCTCGTCCAAGCAGGTGCTCACCCTCGAGTTCTTCGACGGCAAGAAGCTCGACAAGGCCATGGCCGCTGGCTACGACGGCGAGCTCTTGGCCAAACGCTTCGTGGCCATCGTGGTGAAGATGATCTTCGAGGACGGCTTCTTTCATGCCGATCCGCACCCCGGCAACATCATCGTGCTGGGCACCCCCGAAGACCCGGTGGTCGGGCTCATCGACCTGGGCATGGTGGGGCGCTTGTCGCCCGAGCTGCGCGACGCCACCATCGACATGATGGTCGCGGCGGTGCGCAAAGACACCTACGCCGTGGCCGATGCTCTGTATGCCATTGGCAAGCCCACGCGCAAAATCGACATGCGCGAGTACCGCGGCGAAGTGTCGCTCTTGGCCGAGAAGTACCTTGGCCGTCCGCTCAAAGAGATCGAGCTCTCGGCGCTGATCCGCGATCTGGTGCAAGGCGCCATGAAGTACGGCCTCGAGATCCCGCCGGACTTCATGATGGTCGGCAAGTCACTGATGACCTTGGAGGGCATCGCCAAAGAGATTTGCCCGGACTTGGACATCTTTAGCGAGACGCGCCCGCTGTTCTTGGAGCTGGTCAAGCAGCGGTACTCGCCCGAGCGTCTGGGCAACGATCTGATGCGCGGCATGGAGCAGCTCTCCCGCGCCGGCTATGACTTGCCGCTGCAGCTCCGCGAGGTGCTCGAAGACGTGCGCCTGGGGCGCCTGACGGTTCGCACCGAGGACCCCAAGCTCCCCAGTGTGGCCGACCGGCTGGGCCGACGCGTGTTCTCGGGTCTCGTGGCCGCCGGCTTTGCCGTTGGCGGCGCCACCGTGCTGCAAGCCGACGAGCGCTCGCTCTTGGGCATCACCCTCTTGGTGCTGAGCTGCGGCGTGGCGCTGTTGCACGTGGTGCGCGATCGCCGATACAAAGAAAAGGCGCCGTAAGGCGCAGTCGCCCGCGACGGGCCGCCAAAGCGCACGAAGACCTGCCAGCCCGGACTTAGGGCTCTTCGGGGTTCTTTTTCTTCTTCTTCTTGGAGCCCGAGTCGTCGTCCGAAGACGCGCCCTCTTCGGGTTCGTCTTTGGGCTTCTCGGGCTTGGGGTCCAGGGGCTTCACGTCTTCGAGATTCGGGTCGCCGTAGTGGAGCGTGCGCTCGCCCAGGAAGCCGTCGAAGGCCACCTGCACCCCAAGGCCGATGACATGGGTGAAGCCCTTGTATTCGCCATTGTTGGTGATGGGCAGAAGCTCCGTAGAGGCTCCACCGACCTCCGGGCGACCTTGTTTGGCGCCGTTGCCCGGGCGCGACTCGCCGTCGGTGACGATGCGCTTGACCGATGCGATGGCCGCATAGGCAAAGTCGATGGTGAACGCACCGCGCTTGTAGCTTGCACCCAGAGTGCCCGCGACCTTGGCCAGCGTGTTGAAGCCGAGCTTGGTGTCTTTACCCTCGGTGCCCGGCGAGTCGTAGAACATGCCGCCACGAAGGCTGACAGTGCCGCCGTACTCGTCGAAGTTGTAGGCGCCACCGGTGCGCAGGCTGAAGGTGTTGACCAGGTTCAGGTTGGAGTTGGACGTCACGTTGGGATAGAGCGGCGAGGTCTTGCCATCGGCGTCCTTGAGGCGGCCCAAACCAGGGATGAACACCGTGGGGCCGGGGTTCAGGCTGCTCCACGTCTCGTAGGTGACGTTGGCCTCTACGTCCCAGTGCTCGAAGGTGCCCTCCATCTTGATGTAACGGGCACCCAGGCGAAGGATGGCCGGGAGCTTGAACTCGATTTGCGCGGGGACCGTGGCCTCGATGGCCTCGGCCGCGGCGCCGCTGATGGCCAATGGAGCATTGGGGCTCACGGTGCCCACGGCCAAAATGGACAGCGGAAGACGAAGCTGGGCGCCGAACTGCCAATTGGGCTTTGGCCGGGCCATGACCCCCAGGGCACCGGTGAACGAGTTGCCTTTGGCCTCGAATAGCGTGCGCGCGTCGCAGCGGAAGTCTTCGACACTTTTGCAGACGCCGCCGGGGTCCGAATACGAGATGGCCGTCTGGCTGAACGACGCCACCGCGGCCACCGCGGTTACGCCGACATCGAGCCAGGGCAACAGCCGGTAGCCGGCGCCGAGCGTCGGGAAAATAATCGTCGTGTTCGATTCACCGCCCGCGTCGTAGCGGTTGGGCGCCGGGACGGGCTTGCTGAGCGTGCCTTTGGGCAAGCCGGTGGTAAACGCGTGCGCGCCATTGACCGCGGGCGGCAAAATACCGAACGCAAAGGTCAGTCGCTCGAAGTAGTTGAAGTCCGATGTGACGATGAGCGCCGGCAGCGGAAACGGCGGGCCATTGCTGTAGACCGTCGGGAACTGCTGGCCGCCCCAAGGCGTGTCTTCGTTGTTCTCGTCGGGGTATTCGCCCAGTCGCGTGAACGAGAACGAATGAACCTGGATGTTGGCGTTGACGAGCAGGTGCGTCCCGCGCTGCCGGGCAAGGCCCGCCACGTTGTAGTGGAGCGCCATGGGGTCGTCGGCCTTGGCGGTAAACGCCGCGCCGCGCCCCAGCGCCGAGGCACCGTGGTCGGGCATTTCGATGCCGCCGGCGCGCGCCGCGCCCGCCGAGAACGTACAGAGGCCAAGCGCGAGCGCAGACGCTGCAAAACATCGTCCTCGCTGCGTGGCCCTCGACGTGGCTCGGCGTTTGCCGTCAACCTGCACAGGGGAAGAATAGCCTGCCCTTCGATCCCAGGGCGAAATCCCGCCCTTCGGCGCCGGGCCCTAGCCCACGCGCGATAGCCGTAGGGACGGAATTTCCTCGTAGGACTGCCGCGCCGGCCGGGGAACCACGGACGACCAGCGGGCCCCCGGAGGCCGCTCGCCCAGCTCCATGTCCGAGCGTTCGGACGACGTTTGGGGGGGTGTCAACATGCCCATGGCACGCTCCGCGGCGGCAAACACGAGCGTGAGCTCGGCCAGAGGAATGTGCGCGGCGATGATCTCGGGGGTGGCGATGGCAAGCTCGTGCCGCGCCGCAAAGGGCTCTTTGGGGCGGCTCTTTTCGTGCCGGAGCCGCGCGGCATCCACGGCGGCTCGAACATCGAGGGGGATCCGCTCTTGCCAAAGGCGCGGCTCGATGGCGCTCCGGACGTCGTGCGGCGTGAGAATGGGGCGCCGCGGCGCACCGTCGAACTCGGAGCGGTCCGCGAGCAGCTGCCGAATGGACCAGGCGACGAACTCTTGGTGCACCGAGCTGTCTTCGTCCCAGGGCATGCGGTCCCGAAAGTGCGCCCAGAAATTCTGCGGGGTGCCGTAGATGACCATGGCCTGCGTATCGAACGCTGCCTCGTAGGCGGCCGCGGGCACATCCCCGGCATCGACCACGGCGTCGATGAGCTCGGCCTGTGCTTCGAGCGAGCGTTTGCGCGCGGCGGCGGGACGCAATCCGGTGATGTTGGCGGTGATGCGCTGGCGGAGATCCGGGCGCGGTCGAAGCCACTGCATGCGGACCAACGTTGGCCACGCCGCCCGACAGAACTCGGGCGACCACCACGACAGCGAGAGGTCTCGCAAGCGCTGGCAGATCTCCGCCACCAACTGCAGCTGCGGAGAGCGCGAGAAGTGAAGCTTGGCCTCCTGCTCGAGCTGGTCATCCGCGCGTTCCGTGTCTTCCCGATGCATCCGAATGAATCCTTCGCTCATTTTTGATTCGCTCTGCAAGTGCCTTGCCGTGCTCTCGAACCGCTGTATCTCCTCGAAATCTCGTGCTCCGGGTCCCAGAAGCGTCAGGCGCATGACCCCTCGTGGCACGACGCTGACACGCCCCTCAGGGCACCGCCCGCGCCACCTGGGCAAACGCGCTGCGGACAGCGGCGCGCAACAGAGGTCGCGCATCGGCCATCCCTTCGCCCGCCTTGGCGCCACCGTCGGCGATGGCAAGCACCGCGCCACCGCGCGCGTCCATGAGCACCGCCGAGACCGCACACGATGGCGCCGCACCTCGGGGCTCGAAACGCGTCAGGGTGACCGCCACGACGACGCGACGCCGGGCCGACTGCAGCGCAAGCGTTTGCTCGAACTCGTGGTGCACCGTGGTTCGGAAGAGCGCCTCGTCGGCGTCTTTGGGCAGCACGGTGACGGCGCCCAACACTGCTGCAGGCGGCGATGCATCGGCCCGGGCCACGATGCCCATGGCCAGGCCAAGGGCCATGACTGCAACAAGCAACTTGGGACGCGCAGGGGCGTCAGACCGGCTGGGGGGATTCTTCACCCCACAGACAACGGACGGGTCAACGCATTCCTAAGGTGTAGGCAAAGGACAAAAAAGACGAAGCGCGCACCCCGTGTAGGGTACGCGCTGCGTTTGGTTGCCGGCTGCGCGCGTTGCCGCGCGCCCGGGGCATCACACCTTGCCGTTGAGGAAGAACGCGATGACGAAGGCGAGGAGCACGAGCGACTCGATGAGCGCGAGGCCGAGAATCATCGGGGTCTGGATGCGGGCGGTGGCGCCGGGGTTGCGGGAGATACCCTCGAGGGCGGCCGCGGCGGCGCGACCCTGGCTGAGGGTGCCACCGAGAACGCCCAGACCGATGGCCAGACCGGCGCCGATGGCCGCGTAGGCCTTGACCGTGTTCGCGTTGGCGCCAGCTTCGTCCGCGGCAAAGGCCAGCATGGGGACGAGGGTGACGACCAGGAAGGCAAACGCGGCGGGACCAAGCTTCTTGAGGGTGGACATTCGGAGCTCCTTATTGACGTTTCTCTGGGAAATTCTTGAGGGGTATGCGGGCGCCCACGTTGAGGTTGGGGAGCTTTGCCGCACTTACTATTTTTTTACCGAGGGGAAAAGCGATCAGGCGTGGGACTTGTCTCCCTCTTCGTGGCCGTGGCCTTCGTCGTGATGCTCGGTGGCCAGCGTGATGTACACGGAGGTCAGCAGGCAGAACACGAGCACTTGCACCACAGACACCAAGGTGCCGAGGATCATGACGGGGATGGGAACCAAAACGGCAACCATGCCCAAGAAGATGGTGAGAAGAAGGTGGTCCACCGCGATGTTCAGCATGAGCCGCATGGCCAAGGTGACCGGGCGAATGATGAAGGTGGAGATGCCCTCGACCACGAAGAACAGCGGCGCGAGCCACCACACCGGGCCAAACAGGTGGGTGATGAACCCGATGCCCTGCTCTTTGAGGCCGTAGTAGGTGAACGAACAGAGCACGAACACGCCGCAGGCCGCCGTGACGCTGAGGGTGCTGGTGGGCGGCAAGAACCCGGGGATGAGGCCGAGAACGTTGGAGAAGAAGATGAAGCAGGCACAGGTCCCAATGACCGGGAAGAAGCGCTTGGCGCGCTTGGGTCCCATCATGTCCTTCATCATGTTGTAGAAGTAGCCGACGAACAGCTCCCAGAACGTGCGCAGCGACAACTTGTCGTCGGGGATGACGCTCTTGTCGTGGTCGGCAATCTTGGCTTTGGCGGCAAACGCCAGCGCCAGAATGATGCCGGTGACCAGCAGCGACGCCGCGATGGGCTCGGCCTCGTGGCCGCCCACGGGCTTGCCAAAGGCGCTGTGGCCAAAGTTTTTCATGTTCTCTGCCAAGGCAGGGAACATGGCCAGGAGGTAACTCAGGAAGGACGTGTGCTCGGGCACGGGGCCGGAGATACCATGAGTGTCCGAAGAGCGATCGCGAAACTTTCGCGCGGGGCCGAACTAAGCCCCAACACTGCGCAAATGCTCACGTTTTGGAAGGCGGGCGCCGAGCGACTTTGCGCCGGGCGCGGGGCGCAGGAAACACGGCGCCGAGGGTGATTCCGACGGGCAGCGCGCAGTACCCGAGCACAAAGGGGATGGGCGCCACGATGTTGCGCTGGATGAGCCAGAACACCACGGCGAAGAGGCCAATGAGCTTGAGCGTGGCAAACACGCTCCACACGGCGCCGCGGCCCCGGGCTTCGCGGCGTTCGGCCTGGGAGAGCTCGGCAACGCGGGGTGCAGCGTCGTCGTCGTCGGCCTCGTCGTCTTCGTCCGCCTCGTTGTTCTCGTCGTCCTCGTCTTGGGCCTGCGCCAAGAAGGCGGCCACGATGCGACCCAGGGCCCAAAGGTTGGCCGTGGCCAACGCGCTGCCGATGCACGTCGACAGCGCCGCACTGGGGCCGCCAAAGGCTGCGGCACCTAGGCTGAACGCGACGCCGGTGCCCGCGACCCAATAGACCCCACGCTGCAAGCTGCTGGCGGGGTTTGACTTATCGGTCTTTGCCGGTTTTTCCGTCGCTGTCATCTGCATCGCTGGCTTTGGGTTCGCTTGCCTTTGCCGCACTCGCGTCGCTGTTGCTGGGATCGTCGTCGTCCCAAGGGTCTTCGCCGCGCTCTTGGCGCTCGGCGCGCTCGATGTCTTTGGTCATGCGCTTGCTGGCCGTAAAGATGGCCTTGAACGCCGTGTACAAACCAATGAGCGCGCCGATGCCTGTGGCCCAGCCCTTACCACCGAAGTAACGCTCGTCCAGGAACTTGCCGAGGTAGTAGCCCACGCCCAGCGAGACCACGAACTCCATGCCCACGGCGCCATAGCGCCCAAACTCGCGCCAGGGCTTTCGGGCGTTGGACATGGCGCGCAGCATACACCCGCGGGCACCACGGCTACGAGGCTAGGGAACGATCTCGCAGTTGGGGCCCAGCTTGGGCGGCGGGAGGCCGCGGCACGAATCGCCGATGTCCGGGGGCACATACTCTGGCACGTTGAGATCGACGCGCACCGGCTCCGCATTGACCGTGGCTGCGACGGAGACCGCATCGCACGTTGCGCCGGGTACGAAGTCCAAGCTGCGGCTTGTCGAAGCGAAAACTGCGGATCACAAACGCTTCCTTGACCTGCTCGATGCCGTCGACGCGAAGCTGCATGCCGGGTACTTCGGCGCCATCGGCAACGACCACGCGCAAGCGGGACAAGCGCTCGCGGAGCGCCTCGGCGTGCTGTCGGGCGAACTCGGCGCGGGGCCCCTGCGGAGGGTTGGCCGCGAGCGCCCGCTGTTCGACCGCCCGGAACTCGCCCCAGGCGGACGCCACCATGCCCGCGTCTTCGTGGCAGATGGCCAAGTTGAGCAGGGTGCCCAGGGTATCTTCGAGCTTGAGGCTCGACGCGAGAAGCTCGCAGGCCCTCGGGAACTCTTTGTTGAGCATGGCGGCTTTGCCCTGCTGGAAGAGTTCCTCGGCGCTGCTTCGCTCGTCGGCCTGCGCCAAAGACGGCGCCAAGAGCAACGCCACCCCGGCAAGGGCGGCCCTGAAGCCAGGGCTAGTAGCGAGAGTCGAGGTTGGTGCCAGTGGTCGCATGGGGAGCAGGTGTCGTTGGTGTAGGCACAGCCACGGGCGTTGGCACCGTCGCAGAGGGCGGTGCCGGGACGGGTGAGCTCTTGATTCCAGCGTTGGGCGAGGCAGGCTTGCCGACCAGCGCAGGCTTGCTTGTACCCGGGTTGGCCGACGCTGTGGCGGGAGCCACCTGCGTTGTGGTGGGGACCGAAGGCGCCGCAGTAGACGAGGGCTGCGCGGCGAGCGCAGACGGTGCCGCCGTGGCCGCCGGGGGATCCTGCGCGATGGTCTTGCCCGTGGGGTTGTCGCTGCGGGCGTCGGCACGACCGCCGATGACACGCACCAAGCCAAGAGCCGCGATGCCGCAAACGACCGCCGCTGGGATCGCCACGGCGAGCCATTTGCGCCCGGCGGGCTTGGGCGGAACCACCTTGTTGCTGGTGACCACGCTGCGCTCGGTGGCGCTGAACATGAGCGGCGCCGAGAAGCGGTCACTGTCGCCAGCGGGAATAAGCGAGGAGCCCGAGTTGGGTGGGCGCGCCGCCATGCGCGCAATGGCATCGCATGAGTGCTGCCCGAAGGCGCTCGCAAAGGGCCGAAGGCGCGCGGCAAACTCTGGGATGTTCTGTGTGCGGAGCTCGCGATCTTTGTTGAGCGCGTCGATGAGCACTTGGGCCAGCGAAGCCGGCAAGTCTGCGCGGAACTGCCCCGGATGCGGCGGCGTGTCGGCGATGATGGCGGCGAGCAACCCGGACACGTTGTCGCAGATGAAGGGCGTTCGTCCGGTGAGCAGCTCGTAGAGCACCACGGCCATGGCCCATACGTCGGTGCGGTGGTCGACGCGCTTGGACGAGCGCACCTGCTCCGGGGACATGTACGTGGGCGACCCAAACACGGCCCGCGTGTCGGTGAGGTTTGGGTTGGACGTTTCGTCCATGAGGGCCTTGGAGATGCCAAAGTCGAGCACCTTGACCAGAGGCGTGCCGTCGCCGCGCTGTGTGAGCAGCAAGTTGGCGGGCTTCAGATCGCGGTGCACGATGCCGATGACGTGAGCCTCGGCGATGGCCTCGCAGGCCTGAAGCACGTAGTCGACGGCGTCGGAGATGGGCAGCGGGCCGCGCTGCTGGAGCAAGTCCGAGAGGTCGACGCCCTCGAGGTACTCCATGAGGATGTACGGAGGGGAGGTCGCATCGCCGCTGCTGGCGTCGAGCACCCGCACCACGTGCTCGTTCTTGATCTTGAGCGAGGCGCGCGCCTCACGGAGGAACCGGTCGACGGTGGGACCATCGCTGGCCACCTTGGCGCTCAGGAACTTGAAGGCCACGAGTTCGTCGAGCTGCACGTTGCGGGCGGCCAACACCACGCCCATGCCGCCTTGGCCAATCACGCGCTCGACGCGGTACTTGCCAAGGACGGTGCTCCCAACGGCGGGAACGTCCACGGCAAGGTCGCCCACGGCGTCCCTAGGTAAAGTCGCGTCACTCACGGTCGGTTCAAAGACTATCCCCCGGTCCCATGGAAACCAAGTCCGCGGCGATGCGCCGCGGAGCACGAAGGCGCAGGACGTGTCGGCCCAGGTGGCCTAGCGGCACTGATGTGCGCTAGGGAGTGCCCCCATTCCTCCCGTCGGCTTTCCGCGGATTGGCTTCGCATCGCATCGTTGCTCCTCCTTGCCTAGCAACAGTAGGCGTCGTCGTTGCGCCTTGCGCTGCTCGCAACTCCACGGAAATCCTCGGTCCGGAATGGGGGACACCCCTAGACCGCGGCCCCGCGCTCTGGGGGTTAACCCGCGATTTTCTGCGCCTGCTCGGCGCGTTGCGCCAGCACCTTCTCGAGCACCAGACGCATTTTGTGGGCGGCGCGCCCACGATGGGAGACGGCGTTTTTCTCGGCGTCGGACAGCTCGGCCATGGTGCGGTCGTAGCCATCGACGACAAACAGCGGATCGTAGCCGAACCCGCCGGACCCCCGCGCGGTGCGGGTAATGACGCCCTCACAAACGCCGTCGACCACGTGCACCCCATCGTCGGCGAACGGATCGACCAACACCAAGGCACAGCGAAAGCGCGCACGTAGTCGGTGCTCGTCGCGCAAAGGCTCGGACAGGGCCTCGAGCCGCGACAGCAGCGCTGCGTTGTTCTCGGCATCGGTGGCGCGCTCGTGGGCGAATCGCGCCGAGCGCACACCGGGCGCGCCGTCGAGCACATCGACGCAAAGGCCGGAGTCGTCGGCAAGCGTGAGCGTGGTGGTGCGTTGCGCCACCTCTCGCGCCTTCTTGGTGGCGTTGTCCTCGAAGGTGGCGCCGTCTTCGACCACTTCGAACTCGGCCCCCAACACATCGGCCACGGATACCACTCGCAAGGGCAGCCCCGAAAAAAGGGATCGAAGCTCGGCGAGCTTGCCGCGGTTCTTGGTAGCAACCACAAGGGTGGTGCCCTGGGCTTGAGAATCGGGCGCGCTGGCCATGGGCATGTCCTATCCGATGAGCTTTTTGAGGTCGACCCCGGCAGCCGTGAGCACGCGCTCTTGCCGCTCGCAGAGTGTGCGAATGCCGTCGAGGGCCATGTCGGTCATGCGCTCGATCTCGACGCGGGGCACCGGCGCCCCCTCGGCAGTGCCTTGGATCTCGATGATGGCGCCGGACTTGGTGGCCACCAGGTTCAGGTCAACGTCGGCACCAGAGTCTTCGATGTAGGCGAGATCCAAGCACAGCTGGCCTTTGACGAGGCCCACGCTGGTGGCCGCAACCTGCTCGCGGACAACCCCAGGCCCCACAAGCCCTGCGGCCGCGAGCTTGGAGAGCGCAACCGCCAACGCCACAAAGCCCCCAGTAATGGACGCCGTTCGCGTGCCACCGTCGGCCTCGAGCACATCGCAGTCGATACTGATCTGACGCTCGCCCAGCTTTTCGAGGTTGATGGCCGAACGCAGCGAACGCCCGATGAGCCGCTGGATCTCCTGCGTACGTCCGCTGGGCGCCTTGCCCCGGCCGTCCCGCGACTCCCTGCGCTCTCGGTTGGCCCGCGGGTGCATCTGGTACTCGGCGGTGACCCAACCCTTGCCCTTGCCCTCGAGGAACGGCGGCACCTTGGCATCCACCGACGCCGTGCACAAAACCACCGTAGACCCCGCCGAGTACAGCACCGACCCCTCGGCCATGCGCTGAAACCCAACCGTCATTTCAACCGGTCGCAACCCATCGAGTGCCCGTCCGTCTGCTCGCATACCCCCTGCCCTACCACAGTTTCGCGCCCCAGCCCGAACCCCAAGCCCCCAAGCCCCCAAGCCCCAAGCCCCCAAGCCCCAAGCCCCGCACCCGCACCCGCACCCGCACCCGCACCCGCACCCAACCCCCAACCCCCAACCCCCTCTCTACACCCGCCCCATCGAAGCCCGCGCCGGCGCCAACGGCAACGACAGCCGAAATGACGTCCCGCCCCCGTCCCTTGGCTCGCACGACACGCTCCCACCGTGCGCCTCCAAAATCTGCCGCGTG
>JBIKNA010000679.1:0-2922 GCA_044358965.1 Polyangiaceae bacterium | reverse complement strand
AGCACCCGCCCGCCCGTCATGGTGGCGGGGCCCGTGTCCACCATGGTGACGCGAAAGTCTTCCGGCGCGCCGCCGAGCACGTCGACGCGCCCTTGGCCAATGTCAACCCGCAGATCGCGGGCGAGTTGGTGGTAATCGACGAAGTAGCGTTTGACGACCTCGCCCTTGTATCCGAGGGCCACAAAGAAGTCTTTGAACCCATGGGACACGTACTGCTGCATGACGTGCCACAAGAGCGGCCGGCCACCGACCTCGACCATGGGCTTGGGCCGGGACTCGGTCTCCTCGGAGAGGCGCGTGCCCAGGCCACCAGCGAGCAACACCACGGGAATCATCGACGTCAGCTCTTACACCAGCTTGGTCCCGATGGGCCCCCAAAGTGACGGCCCCGTAAAGCCGGGCCCCGGGCCTCGGCAAAAGAGACCCGATAACCGCGGCCACGTCCAACAGGTGCTGGCGCTATAGGCCGAGAGGGCCCGCGAAGCGACGAGCAAGTGCACGTCCACGCGCTACCAGGGGCTGCGCCCGACGCAGGGAGACAAGGCCTAAGCCCACCGCATCGGACAGGACGCTCTCGAGTGGGGATGCGAGGGCACCGTCCGGTGACAGCGCCCGCGCCGCCGACCGCGCAACCCCGGCGTCCGGCTCGGACAGCACCGCCCAGCCCATGGTGAGCCGATGCGATAGCTCGACGCGGCGACGGAGCGCCCCAATGAAGGCTGCTTCTTGTGGGTGTTTGCGTTCGAACTCCGTGCAATAGGCGCCAAGGATTTTCGTCCGTAGGGCCACGACGGCATCTCGAGACATCTGGGCGCTGGCTTGGGACGCATGCAGCCGAATGCGTACGACGGGCCGGTCGAGCATGGCCACGTCCCAGCGCTCGGCGATACGCATGAGGATCACGAAGTCGCCGAAGTGGATCGGCACATCAAGGTCGAAGCCACCGCCCTGGAAGACCGCCGTGCGGAACATGAGGCCCGGCATGGGCACGCAGTTACGTCCGCGCCCGAGCAGCGCGGCAATGTACCGACGGCCCGGCCATAGCTCCGTGCGCTTGATCCAACGCCGTGCCTCGACGGTACGCCCATCATCGTCAAAGAAGTCGAAGTTGCTGCCAGCAAAGCCTGCGCTGGGGCTCCTTTCGAGCTCGGCGCTCATCCGCTCCAAAAAGTCCGCCTGGTAGTCATCATCGTCGTGGAAGAACGTGACGAACTGGCCTTGGGCCGCCCGAAGCCCGCGGTTGAAGTTCTCGAACATGGGCACCCGCGGCGCCTGCCGAAGCACGCGGACACGCGGGTTCTTCTGGGCCCACGCGACAATGGCGGACCGCGAGGCCTCGGGGCTCTCGTTGTCGAGCACGAGTATCTCGTCGGGAGCCCTGGTCTGCCGCTCGACAGAGGCCACGACGGCATCCCAATATTGCAATCGTCCGATGGTCGGCACACAGACGGTGACCGTGGCACTCACGACGAAACCTCGTTGGGCAATTGACCACGCCAGTAGTCGAGTGCGCTCTGCAGCCCCGTGCGCAAGTCGTACGCAGGAACGAAGCCCAGCGCGCCGAGCTTTCGAACGTCCGCGCACAAGAGCTGCGGGTCCGTGGCTCGACTGGGGCGGGCACCATACTGCGGAAGCTCCGGCCGCCCCACCAGCGCGGCCAAGGTGGCCACCACGTCCCGCACGGCTACCGGCACACCGGAGGCCACGTTGAACGCGCCCTCGGCGGGGCCCGACGCCAGCAATGAAAGCGCGCGGGCCACATCATCGACGTGCATCATGTCGACCACTTGCATGCCCTGGCTTACGCGGGCGGGCTGCCCGCGCAAGAGCGATTGGGCCACATCGGGGACCAATCGCTGCGGCGCTTCGCCCGGCCCGTACAGCAAAAAAAGCCGCGCCCACGCGAAGCCCATGCCGTACGACGGGGCCAGCGTCGAGAGCACCGTGTGCAGCGCGTGTTTGCAGGCGCCGTAGAGCGTCTGCGGCGCACATGGCGCGGTCTCGCTCAGGTAGCCCACGCCCGTGTCGTATTCGAAACAGGTGCCGAGCCCCACAAACTTCTTACAGCCCGCGCGCCCCAAGGCCTGCGCAAGCGCGACGCTGGCGGACAGCAAACCGAGGTTCTCTTCGGCCACAAGGTACTTGCCCGGCTCGGTGTACCAAGCGGCGTGCACGCATGCTTCCGGACGCAGCTCCTCGCAAAGGGCCGCCGTTCGCGCGCCGTCGCACAAGTCGAGCGGGTGCACGCGCACCGCAGTCGGCAACGGACGCCCCGGGCGTGACGCGGGGAACACGACGCCGTGGACCTCGTGCCCCGCGCCCAAGAGCGCGTGCGCGACCCGCGCCCCCACAAAACCGTCCGCGCCGGTCACCAGGATGCGCATGGCCTAGTGTTGATGAACGGCCCAGTCGTAGCCGATGCTGCTGTCGAAGGGGTCCATGCGAAAGCTGCGGCGCGGATCGTGGGAATGCGAGCAGCAGTTGGCCACGAGCGCGTGCGGGTCCGACAGGCCCTTGAATCCGTTCCACACAAACGGTGGGATGCACAGCAGGTTGTAGCTATCGACGCCCAAGAACACCTCCATGAGCGTGCCCTTGGTCGGGGAGTCCGGGCGGTCGTCGAACATGGCCACCTTGATGCGTCCGAACATGCACGCATAGTTCAAGGTCATCTCGGCGTGTTTGTGCCAGCCTTTGACAACACCGGGATACACGGACGAAAAGTAGATCTCACCGAAGCGCTCGAAGTGCGCGTCCGTCTCGCGCATCATGTGAAAAATCGTTCCCCGCTCGTCCGGGATGCGCCGCAGGGGAATCACCTTGACGCCGGCGATGGGTCCCGCGCCACGCACGATGCGGACACCATCGGGCAGTTTCGTCTCACTCATTGAATCCTCACGCTGGGAATCGGCACGATGAACT
>JBIKNA010000260.1:0-9987 GCA_044358965.1 Polyangiaceae bacterium | reverse complement strand
CAATCTCGGAGGGCGTGCCCGCTTGCTGAGGCCCCGCGTCGGCGTCTCCGCCATCGCTCGCGTCTGTCTTCGCGGGACCACTGTCGGGTACGCCACCGTCCTTGTCGACATCGGTTGACGGCGGCGTGCTCTTGCCGTCGGAGCAGGCGAAGGCAACTGCGACGATGGCTGAGACGGCGAGCGGAGCAAGGAAGGAGCGAAGACGCATGGCCAAATGGTACACGCGACGTTTCGCCCATGCAAACCGCTGACTTTCGCCTACTCGGGACTACAACGCGGCCAGGCGCTCGGCCATCTTCTGCTCGAGCTGCACCAGGGCTTTGGAGAAGCCATCGATGCCCTCGGCCAGCTTGTCTTTGGCCATGCGGTCTTGCTCGTGCATCGAGCGGAACGTGGCTTCGTTCATCTCGATGCGCGGAATGTCCATGGTGAGCGCACGCGCGGCGTCGAGCTTGCGCGGCAGGGCGCCTTCGCCCTTTTCGAGCTCGCCCAAGAGCTGCGGCGAGATGGTGAGCAGATCACAACCGGCCAGCTCGGTGATCTCTCCCACGTTGCGGAAGCTCGCTCCCATGACCTCGGTCTTGTGACCGTGGCGCTTGTAGTAGTTGTAGATGCTGGTGACGCTGACGACGCCCGGGTCTTCGTGCGACGGGTAGCTGTCGCGGCCGGTGTCTTTTTTGTACCAGTCGAGGATGCGCCCCACGAAGGGCGAGATGAGCGTGACCTTGGCCTCGGCGCAGGCAACGGCTTGATGCATGCCGAAGAGCAGGGTCAGGTTGCAGTGAATGCCCTCTTTTTCGAGCTGTTCGGCGGCGCGGATGCCCTCCCAGGTGGAGGCGATCTTGATGAGGATGCGCTCTTTGCCAATGCCCGCTGCTGCATACTGCGCAATGAGTTCGTGGGCCTTGGCCACGGTGCCTTGGGTGTCGAACGACAAGCGCGCGTCGACCTCGGTGGAGACGCGGCCAGGAACGATCTTGAGGATGCGCAGGCCGAACTCGACGGCGCAGCGGTCGATGGCAAGCTTGATGGTGCGGTCTTGATCGCCGTCGCCAGCCTTCTTGGCGTACACCAGCGCGTCGTCGATGATCTTGGCGTACTCGGGCATGCCCGCAGCCTGGGTGATGAGCGACGGGTTCGTGGTGGTGTCTTGGGGCCGAAACTTCTCGATGGACTTGATGTCCCCGGTGTCGGCCACGACCACGGTCATTGTCTTGAGTTGTTCGAGCCAGCTGGCCATGGGCAATTCCTCCGCTTTGGTGGAAAGACCTTAGCGAGGCAGCCAGCGCTTTACAATGCGCGGCGGCCCCGGCGCCGCCAGGCTCGTGCCGCTGGGTTTTCCGCGCCGCGGGCTCGGACGCGTCAGCGAATTCCTTTTTTGCGAATGGCGATGAAGACCCGGCCCGTGGTGTCTTCGATGCGCACCTTGCTGCTCTCGATCTTGGTCAGTTTGATGGTCTTTTCCGAGGCGACTTTGCCACAGCGGTGCGCCTGCAACAGGATCGCCGTGCCCGCAGCCTTGTCGGCCCACCCGCCAAACAACATCACGTGAGAGTCGTTGTTCAGGGCATCACCGGGTGCCAGCTCGTCGACGGTGATCACGCTGCTCTCGTCGTCGTCGTGCGGGGCCAGCGTCCGGGTGGTGCGGCCGGGCGCCTTGAGACCCCAGGCATACGAGACGAACCCCGAGCAATCGCTTCGGTACGGGTCCCACTCGGGCTTGGCTGCGGCCCCGGTACGCGAACAGGTGCCTCCGCAGAGAACGTCTTTGCCACCGTTGGGGCCTCCGCAATACGGCATCTGGGCCTGGACCCAAGAGCGGGCCCGACGCACGGCCTCTTCGCCGAACGAGGAACTCGTGTTCGGCGCAGGTCCCGAGGGCGCCACCGTCGGCGGCGCGGCGCTCGAGCCAGAACTCTTGGTGCCCGTGCCCGTGGCCTTGGAGTCCGGGTCGCCCCCGGTATCGACTCCGTCAGGCTCGGCCGTGGCGTAGTAGCCGTCGGGGCCTGAGCCATTGGTGAGCCGGGATGGATCATCGGAGCACCCCCCAAGCACGCCAAAAAGGGCGAAAAAACCTAAAGATATCCCTGGAAGTGCTTGTGAGCGTCGCACAGTGAGGCACGGTGTGTGCAAGTTCGGGACCTTGTGCGACGCATCCCCGAGAGTTGGCCCAGCCCATCTGCATTTGGTTCCCTCGGGCTCATGAAGGTTCAATCCGTCGCCCTGGCCACGTTGCTTCCGTGCCTCGTCGTCGCCTTCCTCGGCCTCGTGCCGGGTCTGGCCCATGCTGGCGGCGGCTCGGCCGTGCTGGGCGAAGTGTCCGTCGGCGCCCCGGTGTCCGTCGACGAAACGGCCTTTCGACGAAACGTCAGCGCCGAGTTCGCGCGAGCGTTCGTGGGCAAGCGGCCGTCTCGCGCCGTGGTGCTCAGCGTCTCGCTCGTCAGCCTCGACACCGCCGGCAAGAGCCCAGCGTGCCGGGTCTCCGCGGCGATTCGGGATGCCAAACAAGGCACCATCGTGGCCGTGGCCGAGGGCCGCGCACATACCATGGTTCAGGGCGGGGATCCCGCCGCGCTGGTGAATGCCGCGCTGAAGAGTGCGCTCGCGCAAGCCGCCAAGATGGCGCCGTAGTACACTGGCCGCGTGGAGACGATCCGCGCGCGTGTGGTGCCCGGCAGCCGGGCTCGGCGAGTCCGCGTCGGATACGCGGCAGCCGTCACGTTGCTCTCGACGGCCGCGCTCTCCATTGCCGCGGCGATCAACGGCCCTTTCCCGCTCTTCTTCTTCTTCCCCGCCGTTGCACCCCTACTGCTGGCGTTCGGCTTCCGGCCGGGCCCCCGCACGTCGGAACTGTCCATTCGCCCGGGTGAGGTGCGCGAACTCGGGCGCATGGGGTTGCGCCTCCGAGCCCGCGACGTTCTGGGCATGACGACTTGCCTGCACGAAGATGGCTACGCGCTCAGCGTGCAGATGAGGCACGACCCAGCACCACACACGCTGGTGCTCCCGGATGCCGAAACGTTGGATCGCGTGCGGCAGGCCTTGGGCGGCGGGCACGACGGCACCGGCGTGGTCGCCTGGCCGTTGCAGGGCGATCAGCGCGAGCTGGGCGTGCTCATCGCCGCGGGCATCTCGTCGTTCTTGTGCATGGGGGTCATCGGCATGGCCCTCTCCTTCGCGGTCCCTTTTTTGCGCGCATTTCCCAAGCGCGCGAGCAACGTGCCCTCGGTGGCGCTGGCCGAGGCTGGCCTCACGTGGCGTTGGGGAGGACTTGTGGTGTACCCGTACGCGGCCATCGCGCAGTGTTCGTACCAGGCCGCCTCCAAGTGCCTCATGCTCGTGTCCACCACGGGGCAACAAGCACTCATTCCCATTCCGCACATCGGCAAAGAGCAAGCCATGGTCATGGCAAGCCAAGTCAACGCGGCGGCACGCAGGGCCCGGGGCGAGCGCGTTCTACGCGACAGCGCGCTCGACAGGGTGCACGCGCTCAAGCGCAACCAGGCCGAGCCCATCAAGAGCTGGCTGGGGCGCCTCGAGGGCCTGGCCGCCAGCCTCAACGGTGACAACTACCGGAGTGCACCGGTCTCCGCAGATGATCTGTGGCGCATCGCCCAAGACCCGGACGAGTCCTTCGAAGACCGCGCCGGTGCGGGCCGCGTACTGCTCAAGGCCATGGGCCCCGATGCGCGGGTGCGCGTCGAAGAGGCCTTGGCCAACGCCCGGACCCCCGAAAAGCGCATCCGCGTGGTGCTCGAAGATGACATCGACGCCGCCGCGGACGCCATTGCCGAAGACCTGCTCGACCGGCGCAACGCCCGGCTGATGTGAACAGCGGGCCCCGGCAAGGTTCGCCGACGCCCCGGCGCACGCCGATGGACGGGCATTGCCCCGCGTGGTAGCGCGAACGCCATGCTTCCGTTCGTGTTCCTGGACGCCGCAAAGATGGGGCCGCTCAAGCCGTTCGGCCTGTTCTTCGTGATCGGTGCTTGGGTGGCCGATTCCCTGGCGTCGTGGCGCGCCCGGGTCACCGGGCACGACGAGGCAAACTACAAGGCGTTCCGCATCGCATGTTTGGTGGGCGGCATCGTCATCGGCCACTGGATCGACATGTTGTTCTATCACCCCGGCGACATCGTCCGGACGCCGCTCAAGCTGCTCATGATCTGGGACAGCATGAGCTCCACCGGCACCTTCGTCGGCGCGTTCTTGGGCACGGTGTTCTGGAAGTACTACGACGTGCGCCGCGACGGCCTGCGGCTTCGTGTGACGCGGCGACAGGTGCCCGAACGCTTGATGCCGTACCTGGACCTCAACTTCTCCATCACCCCCATCGCCTTCGCCATTGGTCGCGTGGGTTGCGCCATGGTCCACGACCACCCGGGCAAGCTCGCCCCTGCGGGCTCACCTTTTGCGCTGGCCTGGCCCGTCGATGCCAATGACGGCTTCCATCACATCTATGGCCCATTGCACGTGGTCACCGGTGGCAGCACCTCGCGCTACGATCTAGGGCTGCTCGAGGCCCTGGTGCTTTCGGTCATGTCCGTGCTCTTCGTGGCACTGTGGCCACGGCAAAAGACCATGGCAGACGGGACGTTTACGGGGCTTGCCTGCGCCCTGTACGGCACCGCACGCTTCTTCTTGGACATGTTGCGAGTCACCGAAGGCCCCGAGGCCGAGATGCGCTACTTCGGATTCACGTTTGCCCAGTATTGGTCGCTCGTGGTGGTGGCCATCGGCGCGGTGCTGCTGGTGCGCGTTGCGCGTGCACGCCGCCCCGAGGGGGCGTCGACGAGCGCGTAGCTCCGGCAGCAACGCTTCGGGCGCGGCGGGCACGGGGGGATACCCGAGGTCAGTTCGGGCGAACAGACACGACGGCGGGGGTGCCGCGGACGTTGCTGAGCACCACGCGCCCCGCCGAAGCCTGCACAGTGCAACCGCCGCAGTCGACGGTGGCGCCACTCGGGAACAAGCGGGTCGGGGTGACGATCTCGATGCGTCCTTGCCCCGTCGGCGCGAAGCGCGCGGTCATGGTCTTGCTGGTGCCGTCGTAGCTCCAGCCAAGCGCGGTCCCCTCGACGCGCTCGGGGAACGGCAGCGCGACATCGTCGAGGATGGGCTTGTCTTTGCCTGCGTCGTCGAGCAGCGCGTAGCCACCGCCCTTGTCGAAGGCCCAATACGCTCCGCCGGCGCCCACGGCTCCCATGGCATCGTATTGCGCGCGCATGTAGACGTCGGCGCCGGGGATCTCGGTCTGCGTGCCGTACTCGCCGATCCAGAGCGCAGCGCCGAGGCTTTGCGCCTCTTTGCCCAGCGCGGCGATGTTGTCCAAGATGACTTGCCGCCGGGAGGTATCGAAGGGTTTGCCAGCTTCTGCGTCGCGATCGTACGAATGCGGCGCGTACACCACACGGTCGAAGCTTGGCTTAGGCAGGTACGTCGTACCGCCGATGTTGCGGGCGGCCGAGGGCTCCATGAACACGAGCCACCCCGGCGCGACCTGCCGCACCTGGGCCACCACGCGCTCGTAGAGCGGCAGGAGCTGCTCGGGCTCGAAGGTGCGTAGGTTGTGGGCCCCCCAGTTGGGTTCGTTCATGGGGTCGAACCCGATGACGTTGTCGCGGGCAGCAAAACGCGCAGCCACGGTCTTCCACATGGCTGCATAGGCAGACACCAAGTCTTCGCGCTCGTAGAACTCGGTAACGCACTGCCGCACGTGCGCATCGAGATAGCCGAGGTACCAGGGCGTCGAAGGCGTGAACGCGGCGTAGTGCGACTCGTCGCAGGTCCATCGCGGTGCGCCATCGCCGCCGGCGAAACCCTCGCCGTAGAGGTCTTTGTGCATGTCGATGACAACCTTGAGCCCCGCCTGCTGCGCGTAGCCAATGCGCTTGTCGACCTCGGCCAGATACGCCTCGTCGTACACGCCTTTTTGCGGCTCGATGGCCGCCCACACCACCAAGAAGCGCAGTGAGTTGAACCCCAGCTCCTTGATGTGCGCGTACTCTGCAGGACCAAAGTCCGACAAGTATGGTTTGTTCTTGTGCGTCCCCGACAGGTTCACGGACCGCAGCACGAAGGTCATGCCCTGCTCGTCGAGCACACGACCGCCCTCGACGCGAAACCCCGGAGGCACCGGCGCGGGCTCTTTGGCGTTGGTGCAAGACACACCGAGGAGCAGAGCCAGAAGGGCGGGCAAAGCAACGTTGAGCGAGCGCACGGCGGCGCTATAGCACGACGAAAGCACGCCACCAGGTGCCGCGCGAACGCGTCTCCCGCGCGAGACAGCTCCAGAGCCACGTCGCGCTCCTTCGCGCGCGCACCACCCCGGAAAAACCCAACGAGGCTCTGCGCTACTCGCGGGGGCCCAGCAAGAGGCGCACGGCGTCGGCGACTTGGGCTTCGCGTGCGCTTGCATGCTCGAGCGGAGTAAACGAAGCGTCGCCCTCGAGGCGGTAGCTACCCAGGAACGTTTGCGCCGGCTTGGTGCTCCACTCGTCGGGCGCGAGCAGGGAGAAGTAGCGCGTGCCGTTGGCGCGCTCGTACAGGTGCACCACGCCGCCCGGGCGCTTTTCGAAGTTGCACGGAACACGATGCAGCTCGGCGTCGAGCTTGGTCTTCTCGAGCATGGCCAGGGCCTCGGCCTGGAGCCGTTTGATTTGCTCGGCGATGAGCACGAGCTTGCCCGTGGTCACGGTGCCCAAGAGGGCATCGGCATCTTGGATCTGCTTGGCCACATCGACGAGGTCGAAGGAAGGCGCCATGCGGCTCAACGGATACGGCGCCGCGTGGTCTGGTCCGGTGTAGCGCGCGAGGGGGGCGCGGGGCTTGTCGTCGTCGGCCATGTGCAAAGTGTGCCCCCATTGGGACGTGGAACCAAGGGGGACCTGGCCGAGAGGACCAAGCTGGCATTCCCCCACAAGGAAGAAGGCCGTACCGTTGGGCGTATTCCTATGATGACTCCCGAAAGAGACCCGTTGCGAACGCCCGTCTACCTGCTCATCGCGGGTTGGTGCGTCGGGGCTATCGGGTCGGTGATTTCGACAGCGTTGTCGCAACTGGTGCTCCGCGCCACGCTCAGCTTCTCGGTCTACCAGACAGCACACTTGCCAGTGACGCTGCTGCACCTTGCGGGTGCCGTCTTGTTGTCTGTCGGAGCCGGCCTGCTCGCGAGCAAGCGACGCCCAGGTCACCCCCTTTCGCGCTTGGCCGCCGTCGCGTTCGGCCTCGGCGCCGCGTCGAGCCTGTTGTTTCCTTTGTTGGGCGCCCTCGGCGTCTCCCTCACGGCGTTTCGTGTGGTGAGCTTCCTGAGTGCCCTGGTGACCACCGCGGGCACCGTCGCTCTCGGGCTCTCGCTGCGTACGCTCGCGCAGAGCCGCGCTCGCAACCTGGATTTGCTGGTGTTGGCCCCGTGCGGCCTGCTGGTGCTGCCCCTGTTGTCATCGCTGCTTGGGCTCCTGGGGGTGCACCTACCGAGCGCGCTATCGCCCGCGATGTCCCTGACCTCGCTGCTGGCCCGCGGAGCCCTGGCCTTCGCCGCCTTCCGCGTGTTGCTGGCCGACGGGATCCAAGACCCGCAGTTCTTGCCTGGCTCGGCGTACCGCGGCCCCGAAGGCGCCGTCGACAACGTGGCCGCCGACAATGTGGCCGCCCAAGCGGACACCGGGAGCTTGCCACTCGGGTTCTTGGCGGGGTTCTTTGGCGGCTTCATTGGCCTCATCATCGTGCGGGTGGCGATCAAGAAGCCCGACACGCAGCGTGGCGCCACCATCGGGTTCGTCTCGCAGATCGTGCTGGGCTTCGTGCTCCGCATCGCCCTGCGCTAAATCACCGAGCATGGTCTTCGATCATGCTCAGCGATCTAGCTTCCTTTGTTATCGGAGGACGCTGTCCTCCGCCCCAGAGGCATTGCCGCTGGGGCCCCACCTCCTGCATTTGGGTCCCAAGCCCAAATGGCGCCCGGCGTCTGTAGTCGAATCGCGCTCGGCTATTTAGCGGCACAAAAGGCAAGAGGCCCGCGTCGGCAGTTGCCGACGGGACCTCTCGCAGGTTCCGGTGGGTTCCCGCCTAGGGGATCAGTTGACCACCGCGCGGCGCATGGCCGCGTACACCTTCATGCTGCCACCCTCGGAGCTGACGCAGGTGTTGGGTCCAGTCCAGGCGCCGAGCGTAATGGCCGGATAGTAGGCGGCATCGCCGTCCTGGACGTTGATTGAGTAGCTGTAGAGGTAGTGATTCACGCAGCTGGAGTTGAGGTGACGGTACGACGTCGAGTGCAGGTCGAAGGTGCCGCTGATCACGCCGTAGTCACCGCCGCCGGTGATCTGGTAGTTCGACCAGCCGATGCGGCCGGTGGTGGTGTTCTGCACCCCGTTGCTCGCCGTCAGGATGGCGGGGTAGGAGTTCGACGTGGAGGCGTTGGCCAGGGTCGCGTCGAACATGGGCTTGTTGGCCTTGATCCACAGCGGCGCGTTGGGGAGATTCTGACGAACGAAGATGGAGTCCGTCTCGATGGCGCTCAGAGCCACTTTCTGCGCGCGGGTGAGGTTGAAGGCTTCGAAGTTGAGAGGATTGCCAGCCGTGAGGGCGACATCGCTAGTGAAGCCTTGTTGGCCGTCGGCGCCGGCGTGCGAAGACACGATGGTCCACGCGCCACCGTCGGTGGTCATGTCACACCACACATCGAACGGAGTGACGGCGCCAGCGCCATCGGGGTCGATGGTGAACTTGCCGCTGACCGCAGCGGGATTGCCCGTCTTCACGTCGGTGCAATCACGCGGGTACTGACACACGTTGCCGGTGCAGACGTTGGTATCGCAGTCGGTGGCAAGCGTGCAGGCCTTGGTCCGCGCGCACTTGGTGGCGCAGGCGCCGCCGCAGTCCACGTCGGTCTCGGTGCCGTTCTTGACCGTGTCGATGCACGCGGCCGCCGTGGCGATGCACTTGTTGGCCGTGCAGACCGTGCTCACGCAGTCGCCTGCGACAGCGCAGGTCTTGCCGTCGGCGCACTTGGTGCTGCACGCGCCGCCGCAGTCCACGTCGGTCTCGGTGCCGTTCTTGACGGTGTCCGTGCACGCCGCCGCCGTGGCGATGCACTTGTTGGCCGTGCAGACGGTGCTCACGCAGTCCGCCGCGACGCCGCAGGCCTTGCCGTCAGCGCACTTGGTGCTGCAGGTGCCGCCGCAGTCCACGTCGCCCTCGGTGCCGTTCTTGATGGTGTCCGTGCAGGTCGGGGCCGCGCACTTGCCGCTGTCGCACTTGCCGCTAACGCAGTCGGCGGCAACGGAGCAGGCCTTGGTGTCGGCGCACTTGCTGGAGCACGAGCCGCCGCAGTCCACGTCGGTCTCGGTGCCGTTCTTGGCGCCGTCGGCGCAGGTGGGGGCAACGCAAACCTTGGCCGCGTTGCAGAGCAACCCAGCGGCGCAGTCGTCGCCCGTGGCGCAGGTCTTGCCGTCGGCGCACTTGGTGGTGCACGAGCCGCCGCAGTCCACGTCGGTCTCGCTGCCATTCTTCTTGGCATCGGTGCAGGTGGGCGTAGCGCCAGAGCTGCTGGAGCTGCTAGAGCTGGAGCTGCTGGAGCTGGAGCCACCGGAGCTGGAGCTGCTAGAGCTGCTGGAGCTGCTAGAGCTGGTGTTGGCGTCGTCGCTGCAGCTCGAGACCATAAGCGCCGTTGTCGAACTCATCGCGACCGCAGCCACGATGGTTCCAAGTCGAAAATCTTTCATATTGAAGCCTCCCAAGCGGGGGATCTGGCACCGGGCTGTCGCCAAGGTCAACGAAAGATGCGCATTTTCGCGACGCAACGCGTCAGTGGTGCCTTGGGTCAGCCGGTTCGCGGCTCATCGTGCACCAGGTAGCGGAGCACCAAGTCCACAAGCTCGTCGATGAGCTGTTCTTGGCTCAAGTCGTCGGGCCTCTCGAGCAACATGGCGAGCATGGTGGCGCGAACGGACTGGAAGGCCACAAACGCCGCCGCGCGGACGTTCC
>JBIKNA010000678.1:0-2930 GCA_044358965.1 Polyangiaceae bacterium | reverse complement strand
TAGCTAGTTGCACTTTACAATTGGCGTCAGCGGCGCAAAGTTCCAGCCGTCGCCGGGGGTCAGGGCGTCCACATCGGTAAGGGCTTGTTCCAACGAACCCTTGATCTGGGCGAAGGTCTGGTCGAGCTTGCTGCTGGTACTTGTGGTGGCCACACACAAGAACTTCTGGGTTTGGCAGATGTCCACGGTCTCGCAACCGGGCAGGGCGGGGGCCGCGGGCTCCAGGATCTTGTCGCCGTAGAGCACCGTGCCACCCACCATGACCAAGCGCACGTCTTTGGGGCGGGCCGCCAGGATGGCGTCGTAGGGCTTTTGCGTGTCGCCGCGGATCACTGTGATGTCGGCCAGGTAGCCAGACTGCAGCCGACCGATGCGTGCGTCGAGCCCCAGGACCTTGGCGGCGTTCACCGTGGACATGACCACCAGGTCTTTGGGACTCAGGCGGTTGTTCCAGTTGGCGTTGTCCCAGTTGTCGGCAAAACGCAGCTCGTCGAGCATGTTTTGACTGCCGCCGAGCGACCAGTCCGGGGCCAAGGCCACGGTGATGTTGTTGCTGAGCGCCGTGGGAATGTCGGTGGTCTGGCCGTACAAGAATGCGTTCGAACGGGGCGACCAGGTGAGCTTCATGCTTGCCGCGGCCATGGCGGCGAACTCGTTCTGCTTGAATGCCGTGCCGTGCGTGATGGCAGTCTGCGGGGCGTAGAGACACCCCTGCGGCGTTGTCGACGTTCCGAGCTGGGTCCACTCGGCGAGACTCGGGGCATCGACGCCCTCGCCCACGTGCACCAAGAACGCGTCGGTCTTTTGGTCCAGGTAGTTTTGGCAAACGCCCGAGGGGTTCGACGGAGGGAACAACGCGCTGGTCTGCACCTTGTCGGTGCCCAGGCCGTTCTGGCTGACGTCGACGGAGCGCGCGAGGGACGAGAAGCAGGCCGAGGAGGTGCCCGGCAGACCCACGATGCTGGTGGTGCCGGCGATGAGTCCCTTGAGCTCGCCCCATTTGTCCATCTCGCAGCGCAAGCTGCCCGCGGCGGTGCCGTAGTTGGTCTGGGCGCACCAAGTCGGCTTGCCCTGCGAGTCGTTGGACAGGCACTGCTTCACGTCGAGCATGGCCTGGTACCGAGGCTCGTTGGGCCACTCGTCGTGGTTCTTGTACAGCTTGACCGGCGTCCAGTCGTCCTCGTCGAAGATGTCGAACAGGATGTGATTGTGCGTGTCGATGAGCCCCGGCAAGATGATGCCTTTGGTGTCGATCACCGTGGCCATGTTGGCATCGGGCAGCGCGGCGCAAGCCCCCTGCGCGCCGACGCACAAGATGCTGGCGCCAGACACGAGCACCTCGCCCTGCTGTGTGGTCTCCGGCGTCACCAATGTGCCTTTGAGCAAAATCTTGCCGGAGAGGCCCACGGTGATGGTGGGCACCGGCTCGCCCGCGTCGACGCTCGCCTCGGCGCCGCTGTCACTCGCATCGACGCTTGCTTCGGCCTTGGCGTCTTTGCCGGCGTCCTTGCTCGCGTCGACGCCTGCGTCGGGCTCTGGCTCCGGCTCGGGTTCAGGCTCTGGCTCGGGCTCGGGGATGCTGCGGTCGGGAGCACCGCCGTCCGCCGGTGCTTGCGAGGTGGCACTCGAGCCACATGCCACGGCCGCCTCGGCGCACAGCAATACGACGCACAGGCCGACCACGCCCGAGGACTTCCGCATCCCCTGATGGTATCGGTGCCCAGGCCGCACACAAGCGCCCGTTGCGCCAACTGTTTTGGGGGCTATGTGCGTATGGGGCCTGCGCTACTTGCCTGGGCTGCACTTGTTGCCACAGTCGTGGCTCGAAACGGGCTCGTTGGCGATGCGCTTCTTGAGCCAGTCCGTGAGCTTTACGCCATCGAAGCTGGCCGTATAGAACTCTGGCTGGTTGATGATGCAGTGTTGCTTGCCCGCTGCGGTGATGGAGCGGAACGACGGTACCGTGCTCGCCACGAGGGCCACCTCGGCGCGCATCATGGTCGACCATTGGGCCACGTTGTTGCCACCACCCAAGGTGGTGAAGAAGAACGACTGAATCTCGTCGAAGCTGGTGTTGAACTGGGCCAGGGGAACGTCGGGGTAAAAATTGCCCACGGATTGGTAGAGCGACGACAGCGCGTCGATCTTTCCGGTGTCTTGCAGCCCCGGAACGAAGCTCGCGAGCGCTTTGTCGTACCGCCACGACGCCTGGATCGACGCAAAGAAGTCGTTGCCGATGACACCCGCCGCGCCGTCGGAGAACTGCGTGATGGGCGTGCCCGCGCCGTAGTGCTGCCGAACGTGTGGCGTCCAGAAGATCGAGGCGTAGCCGCCGGCGCTGCAGCCCGTGAGCATGAGGTTTTGGGGCTTGGGCACGTTGGCGTAGAGCCAATCGAGTGCTGCGCGCGCGTTGACTGCGCCCACATGCGCAATGGTGACCGCGTCGGAGTACGTGGCCACGTTGTCGCCCCAGTGAACATCGCCGGTGCAGTAGGGCACGTAGACGTGGTGCCAATCACGGAATGGATTGTCGGCGTTGCTCTTGTCGTAGACCCCCGGCGAAGACCCATCGGCCCAGGGCAGCTTGGCCGGATCCACGTTCTTGGAGAACAGCGAGCTGGCGAAGCCGCAGGTGCTCGCGCTCCAGCAACCGCCGCCCCCGCTGAACTCGAAGAGCACGCGGTCGACGCGGCCCGGGCGCACGAAAAACGAGAAGGGCGAACCGTCGGAGCATGCGGTCCTGCCGCCAGGTCGGATCTCGTTCCAACCTGAGGGCAACGCGTTGATGGGGTTCGTGGCGCCGGCGTCCACAGCCCCGGTCTCCTTGGCACCCGCGTCCCCGGCGTCCACAGCCGCACTCGCCGGCGCATCGGTCGCTCCGGTGCTGCACGATGCCAACAGACCCAAGAGCAGCAGGGTTTGTACCGGCG
>JBIKNA010000677.1:0-2936 GCA_044358965.1 Polyangiaceae bacterium | reverse complement strand
TTCAGGTGGAGCGTTACTTCATCTCGCAGCGGTACCGCACCGGCGCCGTCACCATCGGACCACAAATGAGCGTCGACGCGGGCGAGCGTCAGATCACCGCGGACCGCTCTCTGGGCGCGCTGCCCGCCTCGCTGCAGGCCCTTACGCTCTACGAGGCTCGCGGTGAGCTGGTCGACGCCGCAGGTGGCTTGCTCGAGTTCAGCGACTTGCTCAAGCGCCCCCTCGACACCTTCAAGTACCTCCAGCTCAGCATCGAGACGGGTGAAGTTGCCTTGGTGCAGCAGAACGTACAGCTCAACTGCGTGATGATTGGGAGTGCCAACGAGCTCCACCTCGACGCATTTCGGGAGCACCCGGAGTTCCCCAGTTTCCGGGGGCGCATCGAGCTTCTCCGTACCCCGTATCTGCGTAGCGTGGTGCAGGAGCAAGAGCTGTATCAAACGCAGATCGCTCCGCAGGCCCGGCGTCACGTGGCGCCGCACGCCATGGAAGTCGCGGCCACGTTCGCCGTGCTCACGCGCATGCGCAAACCCAACAGCGATCGCTTTGGCAAGGTGCTGGGCACCGCCGTAGCCAACCTGACGCCCATGGAGAAGGCCGATCTGTACGCCTTTGGGCGCATTCCCGAGCGCCTCGATACGGATCAGCAGAAGTCCCTGGCCGCAGGCATCGCCGAGGTCTACGCCGAAAGCGACGCGTACCCCATCTACGAGGGCCGCGTGGGCGCAAGCCCCCGAGAGATGCGCGTCGTGCTCCTCGACGCCGCGCAATCTCCGGCGCACGCCTGTTTGTCTCCGCTGGCCGTGCTCAGTGAGATCGAAGAACTCTGCAAGCGCACCTCGGAGTTCGAGTGGCTCCAGCAAGAGGTGGCCCCCGGCGGCTATCACGACGTCAATTTGTTCCGCGAGTCCATCATGGAGCGATTGCTCGGACAGTGGGAGCTCGAGATGTACGCCGCTTCGGGCCTCGTGGAAGAAGACCGCTACGAAGAGCTTTTCGAGCGGTATGTCCAGCACGTGAGCGTCTGGGTCAAGAAAGAGCGCATTCGAAACAAGATCACCGGTGAGTACGAAGAGCCCGACGAGAAGCTCATGCGCGAGGTCGAAAAGCTCATGGACGCCAAGGGCACCCCCGAAGAGGCGCGCAAGGGCATGATCAGCGCCGTTGCCGCCTGGGCCATCGACCACCCCGGCGCCAAGGTCGAGCCCAAGCAGGTGTTCCCGGATGCCCTCCGTCGCATGCGAGAAGCCATGTTCGCCGGCAAGAAGCGTGATGTCGCGTTGCTCAGCAAAGACTTGGTGATCCATGTGCGCGAGGCCGATTCGGGCCTCGATGCCGAGCGCAAGATGCTCGCGTCCCTAAGCCTCGGGCGCCTGGTCGACAAGTTCGGCTATTGCTCGGAGTGCGCCGCCGACATGGCCAGCGTGCTCCTACGCAAACGCTTCGGTGACCTTATCTAGGCGACGCGAGCGTCTAGGCGACCGAACCTGCGCCCAAACCCCGAAGCCTTCGGGCATGGCGTATCGTCCAAAGGCAGGGGAGCGCCCAACGCGCGGGCAGGGCGTTGCCCGCAGGTGCCTATCGACGCGACTCGGGGCCGGCGGGGAACTCCGAGCCCTGGCTGCGCGCTTCGCGGACGGCGTAGAGCGCGGCGAAGGAGACGAGCGCGATGGGGCCGAGCAAGGAGAGCTTGGGCGCAAAGAACGAAGCCGTGCTGCCCGCAAGAGCGCCGACGAAGAAGGAGCCCGCGATGGTGCCGAGCAGCGCGAGTTTGGCCAGGTTGGGGCGGACCACCGGGTTGTGCCCGAAGGAGAGCCGGACGGGCAGGGCGCTCGACAAGGTGCCCCGCCACCATCGGAACCATCGTGCGGCCTCGACGCCGATGTCCGTGAGGACACCGGTCAGGTGCGTTGTGCGCACGACGGCGCCCGACAGGCGCGTGACCAGGCTGTTCTGCATGCCCATGGCGGCGCAAAGCACCGCGCCCTCCACGTCCTTGAGCCGCGGGTGCGACGACTCGGTGAAGTTGGTGGCCGCCACGAAGACCATGAGCAACAGCGCCTCGGTCCCCAGCGCACTTGCGTAGCCGTGCTGTGGGCGCCCGAAGAAATTGCTCTCGATCATCATGCTCGACATGAACGCCCCGGCGAAGAAGCCGGCGATCATGGTGAACGCCGTGGCCGCAGCGCGGGCCTCGTGGGCCACGACCAGATCGTTGGCCAAGCGACCGACGTTGCCGGTCACGTGCGAGGTGAACGTCCCGATCAAGATGAAGCCTGCCGAGTTGACGTAGCCACCCACGAACGCCAGGTAGCCAGCGAGCTTTTGGTTGAGTCGGTCCGGGCGTCCGGGCCCTTCGTGCGTGAACATGCCCTTGGCCTTGGTCGTAGGTAACGAACCACCAGGGCGTCAAGTTTGCTTCGGGGTTTTGTGCTTCCTTCTTGTTCCTCTGCAACATGGGGGTAGGGTGTGTGCCATGGGAGCGTCCAACGTTGCTCGCGGTGAGCCCTGGCTACGGTGGCTGCTGGCGGGGCTCATGATCATGGTGGGGGTCGTGCACTTCGTGGGGCCAGAGCCCTTTGTGCGCATCATGCCCAAGGCGCTGCCTCGCCGTTTGGACCTACCCCTGGTTTACCTGAGCGGGGTCTTCGAGATCTTGGGAGGCGTGGGCCTCTTGGTGCCCCGGGCAAAGCGCGCGGCCGCCTGGGGCTTGGTCGCGCTCTACGTATGCGTCTTTCCAGCAAACATCCAAGCTGCACTCGAACCCGAGCGCATGAGCGCCCCCGCGTGGGCCACTTGGGCAAGGCTTCCGTTCCAGCTTGTGTTCATTCTGTGGGCGCTGCGCTACGCGAGGACACCGCAGCGCGCGGCCTCGATGCACGAGCGCTAACCGCCCGCGCCCAAGGTCTCCCCCTACTCGACGGCTTTGCCGGCGT
>JBIKNA010000259.1:0-10020 GCA_044358965.1 Polyangiaceae bacterium | reverse complement strand
GCGAACCTCGACTTCGAGAGACGCCGGGAACGCCT
Organism: Polyangiaceae bacterium; assembly: GCA_044358965.1. Lineage (GTDB taxonomy): Bacteria > Myxococcota_A > Polyangia > Polyangiales > Polyangiaceae > SXNL01. Next base: position 9,985 of record JBIKNA010000259.1, on the reverse strand, counting down.
CGACCGGAAGCCCCGCCAAGTCCGAACGCGCCGAGCCCTCTTGGATGCCGAAGTCTGCCCGGGCCTGTGCGCTCGACACGTACCGCACGCCGGTGACACCGGGCACGCGGCCGAGCGCCGCCTTCACGGTCTCGATCTGGTCGGGGGTGGCCTGGTCCTTCAGGTACACGGACACGCGACCCGCGTGGGTCCAGCGATCTTCGATGGCCCGCAGGTTGGTGACAACGAGCAACGCGGCCCCCAGGCACACGAAGGCCACGGCCAGCGAGAACACGCTGAGCGCGTGGAGCCGCCACTCGCGGAGCATGCCCCGCCGTGCGCGCCTTGTCATTCCGTCCAACATGGCATTCCCTTTCCGCTCGCTGCGGTATGCGTTGCGGTCGTCCGCGTTACAGAGGCAAATCGTTGTCGTACTCGGGCGCCGGCGGCGCCGAGATTCCGGTGGGCACATCGAGCGCCTTGCCCTCGTCGAGCACAATCAGGCGTCGCTGCCGAATGTCGAGGAGGCTGCGATCGTGCGTCGCAAAGAGCACGGTGGTGCCGGACTCGTGGATCTCGTCGAACAAGCCCAAGATGTCGATGGCGAGCTGCGGGTCCAGGTTGCCCGTGGGCTCGTCGGCCAGCACCAGTGCCGGCTCGCCCACGATGGCGCGGGCAATGGCCACGCGTTGTTGCTCGCCACCCGAGAGCACGCCCGCCGGATCTGGCCCGCGGCCCGTCAGGCCCACGCGCTCCAGCGCCTCGCCCACACGCGACCGGATCAAACGCGCCGGCAGCCCCAGGACCTCGAGCGCAATGGCCACGTTCTCGTACACGCTCCAGGACTGCACGAGCTTGAAGTCCTGGAAGATCACGCCGATGTTGCGACGCAAGAAAGGCACCGAGTTGTCCGTGAGCCGCGCGATGTCGCGCCCCATGAACAGGATGCGCCCCTCGTCCACGGTCTCGGAGCGGTACAGCAGGCGCAACAGCGTGCTCTTGCCCGCACCGCTCGACCCGGTGATGAACACGAACTCGCCGCGCTCGATGATCAGGTTCATCCCACGCAACACCGGCACACCGGGCCGGTAGGACTTGTATACGTCCTCGAACATCAAGATGGGCCGGTCGGCTGCCTCGCGGCCGAAGCGAGAGCCCGCGCGTAGCGCAGGCTTGAAGGGGCGTGAGAGCCGGTCGTCCTCGGTGCGGGCCATGTTTTCGGGGTTATCAGGGCCCACAAACACTGGACAACTTTTCCGCTGTCGCATCCGCGCAAACACGCGAATAATCGGGCGGTTCGGCCGTCCAACGTGGGAGGCCCAACCCAGCGAGGCGAAACGTCAATGAAGCAAAAGGTAAGCAACCTAGCCCCGACTGTCCTTCTGCTCCTGTCGGCGTGCGTCGTGCATGTCAACGAGGGTGGCGCCCCAAGCCGCGCCGCAGCCCCACCGCCTCCCCCGCCGCCGGCCGCGCGCCCCGCCGCCCCGCCGCCCCCTCCAGCCCCCGTGGCCGCCCCCGCCCCCGCACCCGCTCCCGCTCCCGCTCCCGCTCCCGCTCCCGCTCCCGCTCCCGCCTTCGGTGGGCGCCGCGTCGTCGCGCAACCCCCGGCTGCACCAGCCCCCGCTCCCGCTCCCGCACCGGCCCCCGCTCCCCCGACCGCCGGCGGCTTCTCCCGCGGCCCCGTCATCGCACACCAGCTCTTCGTCCCCGAGGCCGTCAACGTTGCGCGCTTGCAGGCCCTCGCCCAGCGCGACCCCAAGGGCTGCGGCCCCACCGAGGTCGCCCCGGGCACCTGGGTCCGCATCGACTGCCACCAGTACCAACCCGTCACGCGGGCCGTGGCCCACTCGTCGCCAGCCAAGCTGCGCATCCTGCAAAGGAAGCGCACGTTCCTGCGCCCGCGCACCTTCCGCGTGGCGCCGGGTGGCGGCGCTGTGCAAGCCACGGCCCTGTCTGGCGAGCGCGCCGGCATCCCCACGAACCTCGACGCCAACACCGCCGACGGCGATGGGCTGCCCGCGACGGTCGACTTGCGCACCGACGCTCTGCTCGGCCCCATCAAGTACCAGGGCCCGGTGGGCGCGTGCACTGCGTTTTCGTTCTCGAGCACCATCGACAACCAGCTCAAGCGCGCCAAGACCGCCGGCTCCTCCGCGCCGCAGCACGTGTGGGCGTTCTACGGCATCCCGCAGATGGGTTTGGCCGGCGACCGCATGCTCGGCAAAACCGTTGGCGCGCTGGAGACCTGGCCCGTCAGCCACAAAGAGCTGTGCAAGCTAACCCGCAAGCCCGGCTTCGAGAACGGCGGCTACGTCGACGACTGCGTCGAGGCCTTTCCCGGCGTCGAGCAGGGCTCCTACGAGAGCGATCCCGCGCTCATGGCCAAGCTCAAGGCCGCCAACGAGAGCGCCAAATTCAAGGTCAAGTCCGTGCAGAGGCTCCAGACCAAACCGGCGGTGGTCGAAGAGCTGCAGTCGGCCCTGGCCAGCGGGTCGGCGCTCTGGATCGCCATGCGCATCGACGGTAGCGCCTGGTCGCGCCCGCCGGGCGGCGTGATCCCCGACTGGTCCCGCGAGAGCGGCGGGCACGCCATCACCATGGTTGGCTACCGCGACACCCCCAAGGGCAAGCAGTACCTCATCCAGAACAGCTGGGGCGAGTCCTGGGGCGAGAAGGGCTTCGCCTGGGTGTCCGAGAAGATGGTCAACGAAAAGATGCATTATGCATACAAAGTGACCTTGGAGGGCGAGCCGACGCCGCCACCTCCGCCGGCAAACCCGCAGCAGCCCCAGCAACCGCAGCAGCCCCAGCAGCCCCAAGCCAAGCTGGTGTTCACCGACGACGACTGCGACGCCGACGAGCTTCTCGACATCGGCACCGGTCAATGCGGACGTATTTGCCCCGACGACTCGCGCCCCTTTGGCGGCAAGTGTGGCGTGCTGCCCAACATCTTCGGCAGCGGCAAGAAGTAACCTGCGGGTCGACGCCGCGGCTCAAGGGGGACAATGCATTCGGACCGAGTAGCCCATTGGGGTCGTCTCGCCGTCCGAATGCACCTGCCAAATCGGAGGTCACGCGACGATGTCAGGGCATCGAGCGACGAGGAACCGTTGGGCTCCGTTTGCTAAATGACCGAGCGCACGCTCGGCGATTTAGCGCGGTCAACGCGCGTGACGGCGCGCGCGGATCACGAGCGCGAGACAGATTGAGCACACGCCACCAAGCGCAAAACCGACGGCCATGTGGAACACTTTCACGAAGCTGCCGCCGTAGTCACCGGAACCAGAGGGCAGCTGTTCGCCAATGAACGCACCCAGGAGTGGCATCGCCGCCATCGCTAAGGCCAAGACAACCGACAAGGGGTTGGTACCCCCAGGACCGGACGACCCGAGATATGTGTTCTGGGCGCGCGCCTCCCCGACTCGTACTTGCGCCGCCGCCAAGCACCTGGCGCAGGCGTACTCGCCGGTTGTAGTTAGCCCTGCGAACGGATCGAGCGGCACGCGGCAAAAAGCACACAACCGACCCGAGTGTCCGGCTTGCGCTTCAGGGCCTGTCTTTTCGCTCATGTGGAAACGCTAGCAGCCTCTCGAGCGTACCCTGAGAAAGTGTGGGTCGATTCCGGAAGCGGCGCCATCGCAACAACATTTCGCGACCTCGGCGACATTTCACCGCAGCCCGCATCTCGCTACACGGGCGGTCCCCGCGACGTCTTGGCACCCACTAGGTCAAGTGCTCGCGCGAGTTCATGCGGCGCAGCATCAAGAGGTGCTGCGCGAGCAAGACGGGTACGACGTAGAACGGGAGCATGAGCAACATTGGTGGTGTTTGGCTGGCGACCAAAGCCGGCACCGCCACCTGCACGCCGAGCCGCAGCGCGTTCAACAAGTCCGCAATGCCGACGATTGCAAACCCCACGGCAAGCCCCCGGGCCCATGGGTGCGAGGCTGGCACCCGACCCAGGGCCACACCAAGCAGCCCCACAGCGATGTCACCGAGACCGATGGGGCGTGCAAACGCCCAAGGAAGCAGACCTGCGGCCGCGCCGACAAGGATCAACGCCCCAAAGTAGACGCGAGGGCGCTGCAGCGCGTACCGCACGCGCAACGGAAGAGCGGCGTCCCGCCCAGCGAGTGGCGGGACGCGCGTGCAGGCAATGACATGGGTCAGACAAACGCTCGCAACCGCAGCTGGCAGCACGGCTACTGGGAAGGCTCGCGGGCCAAGCGCCATGCCGAGCACACTGGCGACCAAGGCCAGGGCAAATGGGCCAAAGACCAGGGCCCTTGCCCACGGCACGTTGGCCCACACACGGCCCAACCGGTGCGCAACGAACGCCGCCCCGACCGTGACAGCGCAAAATGCAAGGTACACAAACATCGGCGAAGACCTCCGCGACGGACAGAAGCCTAGGGGCCCAGCGCCGGGACACAGTAGCCGTCCAGGGAGCACAAGATTCAAAACCCATGGTTTACAATCTGGGCATGGCCACTGGAACCCAGCACCTGAATCTGTTGCCGTACTTCGTGCGCGCCGCAGAGCTGTCGAACTTCTCGGCTGTCGCTCGAGAGATGCGCGTGTCTGCGGTGGCCGTAAGCAAGGCCGTGGCAGCCCTCGAGGCGCATATCGGCGCGCGACTGTTCCAGCGGTCGACCCGCGCGGTGGCGCTCACCGAAGAAGGCCGTCGACTCTACGAGCAATGCGCGGGGCCCATCCACAGCTTGCGAAACGCCACGAGCGTCCTGAGCCCGCAGGCCGAGAGCGGGTGTGTGCGCATCACTTGTGTGCCGCCCTTTGGCAAGGCGGTCTTGATCCCGATGTTGCCGCGTTTCTGGCGACGCTACCCGAACATACGGGTGGACATCTCGCTCGAAGCGCGGGTCGTCGACATGATCGCCGAGGGCTTCGACATCGGCATCCGCGCGGGGGCGCCGCCGCCAGGTGACGTCGTCAACAAACGTCTGTGTGGCTTGAGCTTCGTGCTCTGCGCTTCGCCGGAGTTCCTTGCGCAGCATGGGGTGCCCAAACACGTCGATGCGCTTCGGCAGCTCCCGTGTTTGCGCCAAGGTTCAGCGGAAACGCGCGGCGAGTTCACCTGGCGGCTGGGGCCCGAGCGGGAAGCGCAAGAGGTTCGCTTGAAGGCGCGCTTGTCGGCACCGGATCTGCTCACGCTCGAGCAGGCGGCCTTGGCCGGCGCGGGCATCTTCCAAGCGCCGCTGCCACTGGTGTTGCCCCACTTCCGGACGGGTGCGCTGCGCCCGGTGCTGCCCGAAACGTTGCGCACGGGCCTTTGGCTCCACGCCTACCACCGGAGCAGCAGGCAGCTGCCCGCGCGCACGCGCGCCACCCTCGACTTTCTGTACCAAGAAGTCGCAACGCACCGCGATCTCCAGGGCAACCCCGAAGAACTCTGCAAGCCGTTCTGGCCCTGATGCGGCCCTGACGCGACCCTGCGACGACAGGCCGCCGCATAGGCGTCAGGCCCATGCGGCGTGCGCAGGCTGCGCGGGCGACTACTCTGTGAGCTCCATGACGCGTTGCTCGAGGCCTTTGCCCTTGGTCACGCTGCTGATGCGAACCTGGTTGTTGAGCAAACACCAGAGCACCTGACCAATGACCGTCTCGGCGTCGGTTTGGCGCCGGTCGAAGTTGACCACGAGCTCGTCGGCATCGGTGTCGAAGGAGGCCTGGGTGACCGCCGGGATGGCGCGGATGGCGTCCATGGGGACGCTGGCCATGGCCGAACGATGGGGGCCGCTGTTGGGCGCGGCCGCGGGCGGAGAGATCTTGATGTGGATCTCTTGGTTGGCGGCGGTGAGCTGGCCCATGGAGCCCGACTCGATGACCCGACCGCGGTCGAGAATGGCCGCGGCGTCACAGATCTCTTCGAGCTCTTGGAGATTGTGGCTGGACACGATGAGCGTGCAGCGACCCTTGCGGGCGCGCACCAACTGTCGAACCTCGTAGGCCACGCGCGGGTCCAAGCCAGCGGTGGGCTCGTCGAGCAAGACGATCTCGGGCTCGCCCATGATGGCTTGCGCGAGCTGCACGCGCTTGGCCATGCCGTGCGACAGGCTCGAGCAACGCACGTTCCACCAATCGCGACCGTCGACCTCGGCCAGCACCTCGCGGGCCGCAGACTCGGCCTTGTCGACGGGGATGTTTTGCAAGCGGGCCATGTGCACCAAGAACTCGCCCACCTTTTCGGTGGGGGGAAGCACGGCGTCTTGCGGCAACACGCCCACGCGGGCGCGGAGTTCGTCGACCTGCGTGGGCGCGTAGCCCAACATCTCGATGGTGCCCTCGGTGGGGCGCAGGAACCCGGCCATCATGGAGAACGTGGTGGTCTTGCCGGCGCCGTTGGGGCCGATGAGCCCGTACACGCTGCCCTGCTTGATCTTGAGCGACAGGCCGTCGACAGCGGTCTTGTTGCCAAAGCGCTTGGTGATCTTGTTGAGGCGGACGGCGTACTCGACCTCTTTCTTCTTCTTCTTTTTGCTTGCGCCGGCATCGGCGTCGGCCGAAGCCACCAGAGCCTTGGGCGGCTCGGACGCGGCGGGTGCCTGGGCGGCGGGCACCGCGTCTTTGGCGGGCGGCTCGGAGGACGCCGGGGCCGCGGGCGCCGCATCGACTGCCGGTGGGGGCGGCGCCTTGGCGCTAGTCGGCTCGTTGGTCTCGGTTTCGCTCATCTCACACGTCCCTTCGGGCGAACAACGCACCGCCACCACCCACGGTGACGCCGGCAAACCCAAGGCACGCGGCGAGCCCACCCAGGGCCGTCCAGGGCTTGGCTGACAGCAGCATGCGGTCGTACTGGTTGGGGTACAGGTAGACGAGCGGTTCGAGCTTGGCCACGTTGCCCAGAACCCAGATGAACCACAGGCCAAAGAAGGCGCCGAAGATGCTGAGCAGCGCCAAGAAGGGCTGACGGAAGAACGAACCCGTGAGCGTGGCCACACCACACCACGCCGCGCTCATGGGCAGCGAGGTGAGCCAAAGACGCAAGCCCCAGGTGAAGGTCTCGCCGGCCGTGGCCTCGCCACGGACGATGCAGACCGTCCAGATGATGAGCTGCATGGCCAGGGTGATGCCCGACACCGTGGCGAACAAGCCAAAGAACTTGCCGGCAAAGTACGAGCCGCGACGCGTGCGCACGGACCAATAGCGCACCGCACGGTGCTGCATGTCCGACGACACGTTGTCGAAGCCCAAAAGCGCGATGAGCAATGGCGTCAGCCAGATGGTGAGAATGAAGACCGCGTAGAGCACCTCGGGAGAGCTGGCGAGGCTCTTGGCGGTGTCGGCGTCGTAGCCCCCAAGCTCCACATAGGCCTGCTCGCGCAAGGCGCGCATCTGCTCGACGGACATGTCGGCCAGCCGCTCGCGCTTGAACTGCTGGTATTTGACGAAGAGCATGGCTGCGCCGCTGCCCCCCAAGAGCGAGAGAACCGCCAAAGCAATGCCTTTGACGCTGCGAAAGTTGCGACGAAGCTCGCGCAGGACGATGAGATAAGTTTCCACGAAAGGACTCATGTCGGACTCCCCCAGGGGCTCGATGGAATGGTGCCCGCTGGCAGGGGGGCACAGTAGCAGACGAAACCCGCACGCGGCAGCGTTCATTCCCGGCCAAATTGCCCCCATCTGCCCCCGGTTGCCGCCGGTAACCCGCCGTCTGCGCTACCCTAAATGCCCTTGGTGACCAGCGAAGCACAACCCAACCCGGGCGTGCGGTGGCGCGACGACCCAGACGGCCGCGGCGGCACGGTTGCGTTCCCCCAACAGGTGACCGCGTTCCACGCCTTCGGATCGGTGTGGAACCTGATCTTGCCGGTGCTCACGCTGCGGCCGGGCGCCCATTGGTTCCTTGGGCTCGGGGGTCTCGCGAGCTTGGTGTTCGCCTACTTGTTCGTAAGGAGCCTACGCAATCGCACGCACGTGCGCATGGACGCAGGAGTGCTCACGGTGGCCCAAGGCCCCATGTGGCCCCGGGGCAAGTTCTTCTCGCACCCGCTGTCCGACATCGCGTCGGTGGAGGTGGGCCCCGGCGCTGAGTTCGAAAACAGCCATGGCTTGTTCTTGGTGACGAAGGGCGCTCAGCGGGTGCGGTTGCCCGTGCCCCTCGACGGCATCGTGTTCCGGCTCAATGGCTCCAAGCGTGCTGTTTGGGGGCACGCTCCCGTCTCGCATGCCGCGTATGTGGCTGCCCGCCTCACCGAAGCGATCGAGCAGGTGCGCCACGAGGGCGGAAGTTACCGACTGGCGCCGGGCACCGGCGTGGGCCTCGGCCCCGGCGAAGAGCTCGCTGACGAGAGCGACACCGGCGACCGGCGACAACAGCACCCGTAAGGGCAAGCCGTGCGCCGGACGCCTCTTCGTGTCACGCGATTGAGAGCATGCCTCGCGAGTAAGTGCGTGCCACGCGCGTGAGTGCTTCGGTCCGTCAGGACATCGCGTAGCCTACGGAGCGTGTTGCCCTCCATCGAGTCGCTGCGGTGTTTTGCGGCCGCGGCCAAGCTGCTCAACTTCCGCGCCGCCGCACGCTCTTGCGGGCTGACACCGGCGGCGTTTGGCCAACGCATCAAGCAGCTCGAAGAGCAGATGGGCGCACGGCTCTTCACGCGCACCACTCGATTGGTACAGCTCACGCAGGCAGGACTCTCGTTGGTTCCGCTGGCGGATCGCTGCCTGCAAGCCGCGGCCGACTGCACGCGCGTGGGCAACGCCGACGCCCCCATGGCCCCCATGGATCTGGTGGTGGGAACGCGGCACGAACTGGGCATGAGCTGGCTGCTGCCCGAGGTGGATACACTCTCCCGCGCGCTGCCTTACGTGCAGCTTCACTTGTACGTGGGCTCTGGACCAGATTTGTTGATCCGCGTGCGGTCCATGGCCATCGACTGTGCGATCACGTCGAGCCTGATCACCGACTCCAAGCTGGATTCGTTGCGGCTGCACCGCGAAGACTACGTACTCGTGGGTGCCCCGCGCCTGCTCGACCGCGAGCCATTCACCAAACCCGCCCACGCCGCCGCGCACACGCTCCTCGACATCGAGATGAGCACGCCGTTGTTCCGCTACCTGCGCGAAGCCCACGCCGAGGGCCAGGGCATGCGCTTCGCCCGCGTGGTCAGCATGGGAACCATCGAGGCCATCCGCCAACGCGTCCTCGCCGGCGCCGGCGTCGCCGTGCTCCCCGCCTACCTGGTGCAAGCCGATCTCCGCCGCAAGCACCTGCGCCGCCTGCTGCCCAAGCAGCCCGTGCTCCACGACTACTTTCGCCTCGTGTTCCGCGCCGACGACCCCCGCAGGTCCATCTTCGAGTCCCTGGCCGCCCATTTGATGCGCGTACCGTTGCGGTAGCCCACCGCTCCGTTGACGTTGACGTACGCCTACACCCACGTTGTGCAGAGCCCCCGCGGGGCCAATTGTATCAACACGCCGTACAATATCGTCCACAACATACAAATGGACGACACACTCGCTCGCGCTACACCCTCTTCATGCGCAACGAGATCCACACCCAAGCCCTCAGCGCCGCCGCCCGCGTCGCGTTCTCTGTCACCCTGCTTGGCGGCTGCAGCGCCGCCGGCCTCTCTGGCAAGTCCCCCGCCGACGACGAGCCCACGGACTTTGCCTCCACCGAGCAAGCCGCCAGCACCGCGAAGGCCAAGCCAAGCCCCGCGCCCGTTGCCAAGGGCAAGGCCTGCCAAAAGAGCGTCCCGGCCCCCAAGACCCGGGCCCAGTGCGAGCAAACCATCGCCGCGACCTTCCCCGAAGAAGCCGGCTGGCCCCTCCCCGATGACGCTCGCTACAGCGACGCCGACATCATCGCCTGCTGCGACTTGTTGATCGCTTCCCACAACGCAGAAGTCGCCCAGGGCAAGTCCGAGGGCTTCGAGTGGCCCGAGCGCGCCACCTGCTGCGGCGGCGTGCACCAATGGTCGAAGGGCGGCACCTGCACCCCCTGGGGCCCCCCCGTCCCCCCTGCCATGCCCCTCCGCGCCCT
>JBIKNA010000258.1:0-10025 GCA_044358965.1 Polyangiaceae bacterium | reverse complement strand
CCATGGGAGCACCGTTACTACGAGGGAGCGGTCAATGTGACCATCTTTGCCCGCACTGCAAAGGGCGGGGCCGGGGGGGCACGGGCTCCATCGTGCGCTTGCACCGACGGGTGGCCGCGCAGTGGGCGCGGGTTGCGAATATGCAACCCGCTTGAGCACGCGGCCCTCTTTCGCTACCGGCCCATCGGCCGCATCCTTGCTGCCATGACCGCTCACGAGGATTCGCCCATGCTGCATGACGCAAAGGCCGCTGGCCCCAGCGCTCTGATGCCCACGCTGTACATCCCTCACGGCGGAGGGCCCTGCTTTTTCATGGAGTGGACCATGGGTCCCAAAGACACCTGGGACGCCATGGCGGCGTGGCTCCGTGCACTGCCAAACACCTTGCCCGCAAAGCCCAAGGCGTTGCTCGTGATCTCGGCACACTGGGAGTCCGACGTGCCCGCCGTGACCACGGCGGCCGTGTCGTCGCTGTTGTTCGACTACTCGGGGTTCCCCAAGCACACCTACGAGCTTCGTTGGCCGGCCCCCGGAGCGCCAGCCTTGGCCGCGCGTGTGCGCGCCCTGCTCGCCGAGGCCGGTTTGCCCTCTCGCGACGAAGACAAGCGCGGTTTGGACCACGGTGTCTTCGTCCCGCTCAAGGTGGCGTTCCCGGATGCAGACATCCCGACGGTGCAGCTGTCGTTGCAGCGGGGGCTCTCGCCGGAGGCCCACCTGGCCATTGGCCGCGCGCTCGCTCCGCTGCGCCAAGAAGGCGTGCTCATCGTTGGCAGCGGCATGAGCTATCACAACATGCGTGGGTTCATGAACCCGGCCTCTCTTGCGCACTCGCAGCGCTTCGATGCGTGGCTCGAACAAAGCGCAAAAGAGAACCAACCCGCACGCGACAAGGCACTTGCCGCATGGCGCGCTGCGCCCAACGGTGTCGATGCGCACCCGCGGGAGGAGCACCTGATTCCGCTCATGGTCGCCGCAGGGGCCGCCGGGGGCGCCCCGGGACAGGTGGTTTTCCGCGGAGAAGTGATGGGAGTGGTCGTGTCGGCCCTACAGTTCGGATAGGCGAATCCACTCCGCTGCTCCAGTTGTGCGAACCTTTGCCGAAAGACGGATGAAATCATGATCAAAGTACGACGCGCCGATGACAGGGGCTTTGCAGACCACGGATGGCTCCGCTCGTTCCATACGTTCTCTTTCGCCGACTACTACGACCCGGCACACATGGGCTTTCGTGCGCTGCGGGTCATCAACGAAGATCGCGTGGCGCCGGGCAAGGGCTTCGGAACCCACGGGCACCGGGACATGGAGATCGTCTCTTATGTCCTGTCTGGTGCCATCGAGCACAAGGACTCCATGGGCAACGGGTCCGTGATCCGTCCCGGCGATGTGCAGCGCATGAGCGCCGGAACCGGGGTACGGCACAGCGAATTCAATGGTTCCGCCTCCGAGGCCGTGCACTTTCTGCAGATCTGGATCATGCCCGACGCCCAAGGCATCGACCCGGGGTACGAGCAGAAGACCTTTGGGGCCCCAGACAAGCAAGGTGTCCTAAGGCTGGTCGCCTCGCCCAACGGCGAGAACGGCTCTGTCACGATCCACGCGAGCGCGCGGCTCTACGCTGGCCTCTTCGATGGCGAACAATCTGCCAGCTACGCGCTGCCACCCGGGCACGGCGCCTACGTGCACGTCGCCAAGGGCAGCGTGCAGGTCAACGGACAAAGTCTTGGACCAGGCGACGCCGTGGCCATCGAAGACGAACGTGACGTTCGTATCGACCAGGGCAAGGGCGCAGAGGTCCTGCTGTTCGACCTCTCCTGAGATGCTCGCTCGCGCGGGCTACGGCGAGGCGGGGGCTGCGGCGCTGCTCTGCAGTTTGCTGCGCAGCTCCTCGCCCAGCGAGAAGATGTTCTCGGCGTAGCCGTAGGCCACGCGGCCGGCGTCCGTGAGGATCATGGCGCGCCCTTTGCGCTCGAAGAGCTGCGTGCCCATGCTCGTCTCGAGCAGGCGAATCTGTGCGCTCAGGGTTGAGGGGGCCAGGTCGAGCGCGCGAGCCGCGGCCGAGACACCACCCTGCTTGGCCACGGTAAAGAAGTAGAAAAGGTGCTGGTAGTTCATGGAACTCGTGCGACGGGGGTTGGGGGTGGAACGGGCGTCCTCTCGGTCGAATCGCGGGCTAGCTTGTCCGTCGACCTCTAAGGAAACCTCATTGTGGGACCTGAATTCTTGCATTTTCGTAACCAGACCTAAACTGTTGCAATTTCGTAACGTACGACGGCGAAAAAAATGCGCAAACGTTTGGTTAATTCGAACGTTTGGCGCAGGGTCACTAGTCGGGCGGGGCGGGCGGCCAGGCGGAGTACCGTAAATCCCATGGGCTATCGCGCAGATGCGGCTTTCGCGCGCTACCGGGAGCAGCGCGTGTTCGGCTCACTCGATGGACTTCGATGCCTCGCCATCGTCCCCGTTGTGCTTCACCATTCGATTTCTGGCGAAGTCACCGGCCTCTTGTCCAAGGGGCCCCTGGGGGTCGATCTCTTCTTCGCACTCAGCGGCTTTTTGATCACGACGCTGCTGCTGCGGGAGCGCGCCCGGCAAGGGCGCGTCGACACCATCGCGTTCTACCGTCGCCGCGCGCGGCGCATCTTCCCTCTGTACTACTTGGTGTTGGGGCTCTACGCGCTCCGCGCGCTCTTGCTCCTGCCCCTCGGCCCCCAGCGCTCGCACTTCTTTGCGAGCTTGCCGTTCTTCGCGACGTACACCACCAACTGGTTCGTCGATTTCTCGGCGCCACACCCGATCATCTTCGCCTTCTCCTGGTCGCTCGCCGCCGAAGAGCAGTTTTACGCCGTCTTCCCTTGGCTCTACCGCTTTCGCGCGGGGCCTTGGCTCGGCGCCGTTGCGCTCTTGGCGCTCGACGTTGCGGGAGAGCAGGGAGCGCTTGCTGCGTGGGGGGCATCGACCCTCGCCGTGCGGATGGCGTCGAGTGTGCAGGCAGCCATCTGCTTTGGCGCCCTCCTCGCGTGCGTTCTGCACACTCCCCGCGGCTTCCGCGCCGTCTATGCGCTGCTCGGGGGTCGCGGGTCGGTGCTCGTCCCTTTTGTCGCGCTGGGCCTTGCTCTGGTGCTGCCTGGGGTGCCCCTGTGGGCCACACAAATGGTGCTCGCGGTCTGCGTCGGCGCGGTCGTGTTGCGCGAAGACCACGTGCTGGCCCCCGTGCTTCGTCAACGTCACATCGCCCGCATCGGCGCCGTGAGCTACGGCGTGTACATGCTCCACGTCACGGCCGTCACCGCCGTCAAGCGGACGTTGCCCGATCCGTGGCGAAGCCTGCCCGTGGTGTTTGGCTTGTCGCTGGTGCTCAGCGTGCTCGCCGCAGAGATCAGCTTTCGTTTCTTCGAGTCGCGCTGGTCGTCGCGGCGACAAGACCCCTCGGTTGCCTGAGGGGCCTCGTCGGACGCGCTACACGTGGTGGTACAGAGCGTTGGCTACTGCTCGAGCGGGAACTTCTCGCCGCAAGCGCCGCCGGGGCCCGAGCTCGCCGTGGCGCCAATGTTGTACCAGAGGCCGCCGACGCACTGGTACCAGTCGTTGTTCGACTTGGACTGTACGCACGTTGTCGCCGCCACGCGGGTCCCGAGGGTGGCCGAACGGCACTGCGTTGCGGACTCCTCGTCCACGCTCGTGTTGTTGTCGTCCGCCGCGTCCGGTGTCGTGTCGTCGACGGGAGCCACACTCTGGCGCCCGGCCACGCGATAGTTGTCGCATTCGCGCTTGTGAGCGCGGTACCCGTACCAAGCGTTGAGGCCCTGCGCCTTGTAGATGGCGTAGGCGCACTTCACGTTGGTGCTGGCGGTGAACAGCGCCTCGCCGCTGCTGGGGCAGCCGCGGGTGCCACCAACGTGAATGCTGTTGACCTGAAACAGTCCGCGGTCGGTGCTGCCGTTGCGGTTTCGGTTCGACGCGCGCTCGTAGAAGCTGGACTCCCACTTGGCGGTGCAGACCATGGTGGCCACGCGGTTCTCGGGGAACCCGGCCGAGCGCACCAATGCCGCGATTTGCGCCTCGGTGTAGCGCTTGCCGGCCAGCAGCTGGTCCTGGGTTTCGCCGACGTCTTCGTCGCCTACGGTTTCGCTGGCACAGCCGGCAGCACCGACAGACAAGAGCACGAGCATGGACATCAGGGGCAGAGCGCGCATGGGAGCCTCCTCGGACAGAAACGGTGTGGCGACCGCTGTCTGTCTCACGTGTGCAACACTGAGACCAACGCGCTCTCACCTGGAAAACCGGGGAATCAGGGGGCGTGTACGCGCTCGGGAGACATGTATGGACCCGGTCTGATCCAACGCCCAAAGGTCCACCGATCCCGGGAGGTTACGGCGGCGTCAAAAAAAAACAGCTCCACCACACCAACGGCTCGGGGCTGCGGGACCTCTACTGGTTGCCCTGTACGCTGAGCTTCCACTTGAGCGCGGGATCACACGTCGCGCCCTTGTTGCGGACGTTGACGCTCACCGTGCGGGAATCGTCGTTGCCGTTGGCCACGGTGCCTTCGCCCCAGGCCAGCGAAACAACGTCGTCGCGCCCCGCTGGCTCCTGCGAGTTGAACATGCTCGTGGTGCACTCGAGCTTGTCGACGGGGATGTCCACGTAGACGAACATGTCGAAGTTGGTGCCTGGTGCCGACGTGAGCAGCAGCTTCGCCTTCATCTCGGTGCCGATGGCCCCGTTCTGGCTTTCGATCACCCGGACCCGGATCCAGTCGTTGCAGTCGCCTTGGGCGCTGAGCACCGTGGCCCCGTTGTCGCCGGGCATCGAGCCGAGATCCCGGGGCGCCAAACAAGTCGTGGTGGACACCGGCGCTGCATCGCTCCCAGCGTCTTGCGGGGGCCCAGTGTCCTCGGGGCCAGCGTCTTTGGGCTGCTCGGGCACCGGCACCGTGATGGGGGTCGGCGCGGGTGCGGGCGCGCCGCCGCCGTCAGCAGCGCGCTCGGGGTTGAACTCTTCGTAGCCCGGCCGCGAATCTCCGCTGGCGCTGCACGCAACGGCAGCCACGAGCGCGGCGATGCCGCTTAGGGCGAAGACAAGACGATAGCTCACGGAATATCTATTCCCCTTGGGTGGACTATAGCCCAACTGGCCCGCGGCGCCCGCTCACATTCGTGCTCCGGCGGCACCCCAACGAGCCTTCGAAAAGCCGGGGCCTCGGTGCTAAGGATTCCGCGCATGTTGCAGCGGACCTGTCACTTCGTCGTTTCCGTGCTCTTGACCCTGCCAGCGGTGACCGCGTGTGGCGGCGCCTCGTCGCCTCCGAGCACGGCTGGCACGCCGGCGGTGGCAACCAACAAGCTGCAGGCCGCGCTTTCGGGACCTGCGCGCACCGCCGCCGAGAAGGCCCGTGATGCACACCGGCACCCGGCGCAGACCCTCGAGTTCTTTGGGCTCCGCGAAGACATGGCGGTGCTCGAGGTGTCACCGGGTGGTGGGTGGTACACGGCCATTTTGGCGCCCTACCTGGCCAGCAAGGGCCACCTCTCCATTACCAACTTCGACCCCGAGGGGCCGGCAGACTCGCCGCTCACCAATTTTGGCAAGAGGCTCAAGGCCCGCCTGGATGCCGACAAGGCCACCTTTGGTCAGGTCACGGTCCACACGCAAGCGGGCCAAGGTGCCTGGAACCTTGGCCCCGACGCTTCGTACGACCTGGTGCTTACGTTCCGCAACATCCACAACTGGTTGCCCGACGGCGACAAGGCTTTCTTCGTCGCAGCCTTCAAGGCCCTCAAGCCCGGGGGCACCCTTGGCGTCGTCGAGCATCGCGCCAAGCCGGGCACGGACGTGCCCACCTCGCAGAAGACGGGTTACGTCGACGAGGCCTACGTCATCGCCCGGGCGCAAGAAGCGGGCTTTCGCCTGCTGGCCAAAAGTGAGATCAACGCCAACGCCAAAGACAGCAAAGATCACCCCGAGGGCGTTTGGACACTGCCTCCGGTCATGCGCCTGGGCGACAAAGACCGCGCCAAGTACGAAGCCATCGGCGAGAGCGATCGGATGACGCTCAAGTTCGTCAAACCATGACGGGTTGTCCTATGCGCCTCGCTGCCCCAGGGCCCAGCGCAGCGCGGATCCCGCAGGCCCTCGGAACCGCCAGCTCTTGCGGTGATGGTTTGACGTGCGTCCATCCCTTCTGTAGACGTTTCCCCGCCGCGTGGGCGCTTGCGCTGACGGCACAACGGCAGTCCAAAGCAAGACGAGGTTACCTATGAAGCTCTTTCGATCCCTGGGTGTGTTTGCGCTGCTGACCCTTGCGACGCAGGTCTTGGGCTGCGGACCCGACGCCAAGCCCGCGGCAAAGACCCAAGCGAGTGGCGCCAAGGAAACCACCACGACCTCGTCGGCGGCGCCGCCCGCCGCGCTGCCCAAAGAGGCCCCCAGCTCGCCCAACGTCAGCGCCGTTCGCATCTCGCCGGACATCGCCAAGGCGTGCAACATCAGCGAGCCTGAGGCGTACTTCGCGTTCGACTCCGCCAGCCTTCAGGAGTCCAAGACCATGGACCAGGTGGCCGCTTGTTTTGCCAAGGGCCCCCTCGCGGGCAAGTCGCTCAAGATCGTCGGGCACACGGACCCGCGCGGCAGCAGCGAGTACAACATGACCCTCGGGCAGTCGCGCGCCGACGCCGTGGCCAAGTACGTCGTGGGCAAAGGCATGGACAAGGCGAAGGCGCTCTCCAGCACCCGCGGCGAGATGGACGCCGCCGGCACCGACGAGCCCTCCTGGGCCAAAGACCGTCGCGTCGATCTGTTGATCGGCCAGTAACCCGCCCCGCCCCCCACGCCCCGCCCGAAGGACCGCCCGCATGCGCGCCGAAGAAGCCGTCGACCCGAGCAAGATTCAGCTCGACCTGGGCACGTTGCTGTTGCACGCCTCCTGGCCCGTCAAGATGACGGTGACGATCCTCGTCGCGTCGTCCGTGGCGGTCTGGGTCATCGGCGCGCTCAAAATGGTGCAACTTGCACGGATGCGGTCCGTCGAAGAGAACTTCGAAGAGAGCGCGCGTCGGAGCGGCTCCGCCCAAGAACTCGTGGCGGTCGCGGGCAAGTTCCCCTCGGCGGTGGGCGTGCGCATCGTCGACGAGCTACGCTCCCGCGGCGCTGCCAGTCTCGACCGCCTGCGGGCTGCGGCAGACCGCGCCATCGTGACCGAGCGCAAGTACGCGCGCAGCCTGCTCTCGCCGCTTGGGTCCATCGCAACGTCGGCGCCGTTCATCGGCCTCTTCGGCACGGTGTACGGCATCATGGACGCTTTCGTGCGCATCGGCGCTGCCAAGTCCGCCAGTTTGCCCGTGGTGGCACCCGCCATCGGCGAGGCGCTGGTCACCACGGCCATTGGTCTCGCCGTCGCCATTCCCGCGGTGGTGTTCTACAACTCCATCGACAAGCGCGTGTCGGACTTGGTTGCAGAGCTCGAGGCGTCGGCGGCCGAGTGGGTCGTGCTCTTCGCCGAGAGCCCGCGCGGCGCCGAGCGATCCATGGCACCCCGGGCGCCTTCCGTGCGTCCGGAGAGGGGTTAAGGCTCTCGTGGCGCTCTCGGGCGGCCGGCGGGGTGCGGCAGAGTCCGCGGCCTTTCGCGACATCAACGTGACGCCGTTGGTCGACGTCATGCTGGTGCTGCTCGTGGTGTTCATTGTCACGGCGCCGCTGCTCACCACGGGGTTGCACGTGGACTTGCCCGAGGTCAACGCGGCCAACACGCCGGTCAAAGACGCAAGGTTGGTGCTCACGGTCACCGCGGACGAACGTATCGTGTTCGGCGAACAAGACATCACGGCGGACCTCGAACGCGTGCTCCAGGCCAACAAGCGCGTGCAGACCGAGCACGAGCTGTACATCATGGCAGACAAGAAGGCGCACTACGGCGTCGTGGCGCGCGCCGTGGCCGCGGCCCGGGCGGCGGGGGTCACGTCGCTCAACTTGCTGGTCGAGCCCGAAGAGGACAAGAAGTGAGTCGCGGGCGCGCGCTCTTTTTGCCGCGCGAGTTCGTGGTCGCGGGCATTGTGGCGTTGGTGGCCCAGGCGTCGTTCGTGGGGCTGTTCTTGTTGCCCCCGCCGCCGGCAGTTGTGGCCGATGTGTCCGACGACAACGCCAAGCCCATCGCCGTCTCCATCACGCCGGTGGCGTTGCTCAAGAAGGGCGACAAGAACCCCGGACGTTTGCCCGCCAGTTGGCAGCGCGCCAAGGCGCAGCCGGTCAGCGCTGCCTCGCCAAAAGATCAGGGCAAGAACTCGCTGCCCAGCACCAAGGCCGACCCGGCGGGAGCGCCACCCGCGCTCACCCCCGACGCGGGGTTCCTTCGGCCCGTGGACAGCGCCAATCCGCAGGCCTCGGACGCGCCAGGCCTCTCGGGCTCGGCCTCGCCCACGGGCTCCGCCACGTCTGGCCCCATGGCAGCGTCGTCGGTGCTTGGCGCAGCCAACGGATCTGCCGACGGCACCGAGACCGATCCCCTGAAGGCCCGCGCGGCCGACATGTACCGCGCGCAGCTCGCCTCTTGGTTCGCCTCGCGCTTCCAGATTCGCGGCAAGGTGCCCTACGACACGCTCAAGACCCTCTCGGCATCCGCCGTGGTGCAGGTAAGCCCCGAGCGGCGCGTCACGGGATTTTCCCTCAGCAAACCCAGCGGCAACGCCGAGTTCGACGAAGAAGTCCGCGGAACGTTGTCGCGCATTCAGGCCAGTGGCACCGAGCTGCCGGCGCCGCCACCGGCGTATCCAGAGATCTTGGCCCGGCAAGTCCCGGTGTCCTTTCGGTGCACCGTACGGAGTCAATGCGAATGAAGACGAAGCTCTCCGCGGCCTTTGCTTTGGTTTTGTGTGCGCTGTGCATGCAGTGGCCCGCGCGGGCCCAGACCCCGCCGCCACCCGACGAGAGCATCCTCGGAACCGTAGAGGTCGATGGGTCGAGCACGGGCACGCTCCCGCCATTGCCCAAGCTGGCCATGGTGCCGCTGTCCACCATCGAGACGGCCGACACCATGTTGGCCTACGTGGTGCGTAGGGACTTGGAGCTGTCGGGGCAGTTTCAGGTGCAAGAGCTCAAAGATGCGCCCATGGGACCATTTTCGCGGGATGTTCCGCTCGATCTTCCTGCGTTTGCCGAAAAGGGGGCCGAGTACGTCGTCCGCGCCTACGGCGAGAAGGTTGGCGCCAACACCAAGCTCATCGCCGAGGCGTACCTGACGCCCAAGCCGGGCACCAAGGCGCCCGAGGGGCCTTTGGTGATGCCCAAGCCGGCCTACAAGGGCTTCGTCGAGGCCAAAGACAACGCCCTGCGCATGGGCGCGCACCGCTTGGTCGACGAACTCTTGGGGGCACTCACCGGGCGCCCGGGCGGTTTTGCCAGCCAGATGACCTACGCCGGTCGCGTGGGCAAGTGGCGCCAAGCGTTCGTGCTCGACGCCGACGGCTTCAACCTGCACGAAGCCGGCCCCACCGGCGTCACGGTGCTGTCACCGGCCTTCGGTCCAGGTGGTCATCTGTTCTACGCGCTGAGCCGCGATTATTCGCCGTTTACCGTCGCCGCCACGGACAAGGGCATCACGTTCCCCATGGTGGTCCCCGGCTCGGTGCTGGGGCTCGCGTTCTCGTCGGACCAAAAGAAGATGGCGCTCACGGTCATGAGCGAAGGCCAGAGCACTCTGTGGACCGCCGAGGGCAACAAGCTCTCGCGCCTCGATGCCGCTTCCCACGCCAACCATCCGGTGTTCGGGCCGCTTGGCAAAGTGGCCTACGTGGGCGGCACGCCGGTGCAGCGTGTGTATGTCGATGGCAAGCCCATCTCGCCGCCGGGCTTCATGGCCAGTGCGCCGGTGTTTTGCGACGCACCGGATGGCTTGTTGGTCCTGTTCACCGTGGACGTGGCTGGGGGCGCCGACGTGATCGCCATGGATGCGCAGGGGGGCAGCTTGCGTCGGCTCACGCAGAAGCAAGGCTCCAACGCGTACCCGGCGTGCAGCACCGATGGCAGGCTGGTGA
>JBIKNA010000676.1:0-2943 GCA_044358965.1 Polyangiaceae bacterium | reverse complement strand
GGGCTCCAAGCTGGCTCCGCCCACCAGGGCTCCATCCACATTGGCGCAAGAGAGCAGCGCCTGGGCGTTGTCGCCCTTGACCGAACCGCCGTACAGGATGCGCGTGCGGGTTTCGAGGCCGGGGCTTGTGTCTTTGAGCCAGCCACGGATGGCGGCGTGGACCTCTTCGGCCTCGGCGGGGCCGGCGGTCTTGCCGGTACCGATGGCCCATACGGGCTCGTAGGCGATGGCCGTTGGGGTCTCGGTTTGGGCCAAGATGCTCGCGAAGGCCATGATCTGGGCCTTGACCACCGACAGGGTCTGCCCCGACTCCCGCTGCTCGAGGGTCTCGCCGACGCACACGATGGGCAACAAGCCGGCGGCCAGGGCCGCCTTGGTCTTGTCGGCCACGAAGGCGTCGGTCTCGGCGAAGTACTGCCGCCGCTCGCTGTGGCCAATGATGACAGCCGTGCAGCCGGCGTCCTTGAGCATGGGGGCGCTGACCTCGCCGGTGAACGCGCCCGTGTCTTTGGGGTAGAAGTTCTGTGCTGCCACTTGCACGCCCTTGCCCTCGCACTCGTGGGCGCAGGCCGCGAGCGCCGTAAACGGCGGCGCGATGATCATGTCGACCAAGGGGAGCTTGGCCTTGATGCCCACGCAGGCCATGGCCAAATCCACGCCGCTGGGGCCGCCGTGGTTGAGCTTCCAGTTGCCCGCAATGAGGGGGCGCCGCGCGGGGTTCACGAGGCGCTCCTTCGCAGAACCTCGATGCCCGGCAACTTCTTGCCCTCGATGAGCTCGAGGGAGGCACCGCCACCGGTCGAGATGTGCTTCATCTTGGCCGCCAGGTTGCCCGGCGCCGCGTGCACCGCCGCCGCGCTGTCGCCGCCACCCACCACCGTGAACGCCGCGCTGTCGGCCAGCGCCTGGGCCACGCCAAAGGTGCCCTTGGAGAAGGGGGCCTTCTCGAACAGACCCATGGGACCGTTCCAGAAGACCGTGCGCGCAAGCTCGAAGGTCTTGGCGAACGCTGCGACGGACTCGGGACCGATGTCGAGCGCCATGTGGCCCTCGGGCACTTCGCTCGCGCGAACCACTTGGCCGCTCGTGGACTCGAGGGCCAGGGCCACGACCACGTCCGTGGGCAAGAGCACCTTGACCTTCTTGTTTTCGGCCTTCTCGAGCAACGTGCGGGCGAGCGCCAGCTTGTCGCTCTCGATCTTGGAGGCCATCATGTTGAGGCCCTTGGCCGCGAGGAACGTGTTGGCCATGGCGCCACCAATGACGAGCACATCCACGCGCTCGAGCAGGGCCTCGACGACGGCAATCTTGTCGGACACCTTTGCGCCGCCGAGCACCGCCACGTAGGGCTTGTCGGGGCCGGTGACCAGCTTGCCCAACGAGGCGATCTCTTTCTCGAGCAAGAAGCCACAGCCGCGCTCACGGAACAGCTTGGCCATGCCGTGCACGGAGGCGTGCGCGCGGTGCACGGCACCGAAGGCGTCGTCCACGTAGACCTCGGCCAGCTCGGCGAGCTTTTGGCAGAAGCCTTCGTCGTCTTTCTCTTCTTCGGGGTGGAACCGAAGGTTTTCGAGCAGACAGACCTGGCCTGCACGCAGGTCGTAGATGACCTTTTTGGGGGCATCGCCGATGCAGTCATCGGGAAGGTGCACCTCGCAGCCCAGAAGCTCGGCCAGGCGCGCGCCGCAGGGCTCAAGAGAAAGCCCCTCGGTCTTGCCCGGCTTGGGGCGCCCCATGTGGCTCGCCAGAATGACCCGGGCCCCGCGCTCGATGGCGTGTTTGATGGTGGGCAGCGCCTCTTTGATGCGCGAGTCGTCGGTGATCTTGCCGCCGTCCATGGGCACGTTGAAGTCCACGCGGATGAATACGCGCTTGTTCTCGATGGGGAGTTCGGCGATGGGCGTGATGCCAGCGAGCATGCTCACGGAGTACCTCTTCGGGGGCCCCAACAAGGGAGGCAAAAACGGGGGAAGGGGGGCAAAAACGGGGGACACGATCCCGCGCCCGGCACGCGCCGAGCGCGGGGGAGAAAGCGGCTTACAGCTTGCCAGCGACGAGCTGCGCGAGCTCGACCATGCGGTTCGAGAAGCCCCACTCGTTGTCGTACCAGGCCATGATCTTGGCGAAGTTGTCGCCCATGACTTGGGTCACCGTGGCGTCGAAGGTGGACGATGCCGGATCGCCGATGTAGTCGCTGGAGACCAGCTGCTCCTCGGTGTACGCCAGAATGCCCTTCATGGGGCCTTCGGCTGCGGCCTTCATGGCCGCGTGGATGGTCTCTTTGGTCATGGGCTTCTCGGTCTCGAAGGTGAGGTCCACCACGCTGACGTCCATGGTGGGGACACGCATGGCCTGACCGTCGAACTTGCCCTTGAGCGCGGGGATGACCTCGGACAGCGCTTTGGCTGCGCCGGTGGACGAGGGGATCATGTTCATGGCCGCGGCGCGGGCCCGGCGCAGATCGCCCTTGCGGTGCGGGATGTCGAGCACGGCTTGGTCGTTGGTGTACGAGTGCACCGTGGTCATCAGACCTCGCTTGATGCCGAAGTTGTCCATCAGGACCTTGGCCACCGGCGCGAGGCAGTTGGTGGTGCACGAGCCGCAGGAGATCACGTCGTGTTTGCCTGCGTCGTATTGCTCGGTGTTGACGCCGAGCACGATGGTGACGTCGTGGCCCTTGGCCGGAGCCGAGATGATGACCTTCTTGGCGCCGGCGGCGATGTGCTGCGCAGCCTTCTCTTTGTCGGTGAACAGACCCGTGCACTCGAGCACGATGTCGACGCCGAGCTCTTTCCACGGGAGCTTGCCCGGGTCCTTCTCGGCGGTGATCTTGACCTTGCGCCCACCGATGACGAGCTCACCCTCGCCGGCGACGGCGCGCACGGAGGCCCGACGATGCACGGTGTCGTAGTTGTACAGGTGCGCCAGGGTCTTCGCGTCGGT
>JBIKNA010000257.1:0-10070 GCA_044358965.1 Polyangiaceae bacterium | reverse complement strand
CCGTTGGTGACACCTTCGAACAGAGCGTCGGTACCCGCGCCACTCGTGAGCACCAGGCGCCGTCCGCCCACGGGCCGCGTGATGTCCCCGTCGCGCTGTTCCGCGATGAGATCGAAGAGCGCCGCGGCGTTGCCCAAGTGGAGCACCTCGGGTTTGGGATCGAAGCGCAGGCTCAGGGTCTGGCGTGACAGGTCGAAGGGGACCTCGACCTGCGCGGCCTCGATGAGCCCCTTGCCTGCAAAGCGTACGAAGGCGCGGTAGCGCGTGGCAGCCAGGGGAACCCGAGCACAGAAGCGTCCCCCCTCGTCGGTGCGGAGCACCGCGGCGTCGCGATCGAACGTTGGCTTGTCGCCGCGCCCACAAGACACGGCGCCGCGAAGCCCTTCGATGGTGCGACCTTCTTCGGGCGCCACGCTCTCGAGGGACAGGCGTACGCGCTCGCCGGCGAGGCCGCGGCCCGTGTCGTCGCTGAGCGTGCCCAGCATGACGAGATCACCGCGATCGTTGACCGCCTCGGCCTGCAGCCGCCCGCTGCCGCGCACTTCGATGTGCGTGGCAGCCTGCGACGTGTGGGCAAAGGGGAGCACAATGAGCCCCATTGCCGCCAATCTGCGCATACCTGCTTTCATGAACTTTCGGCCGAAACCGCGATCTGTGCCGCGAATGTAGCGGGGAGTGCATCATGATTGAAGAGGCGTGCGGGGTCCTTCGTCCAATGGTGAGCGGCGATCGATTCTCTTGTGACGGACAGATCCGTCTGCATGGTACGATCAACGTTCGCAGGCTCGCCCATGACACGGTCCTTCAAGCGCATCGGCATCGTCGTGCTCGCAGCAGCTTCGCTGGTGCTGGGCTCTGCGCCTGCGCCGGCGCAAGGCAAACCCGATGTCGGCTTCCTCGCGAGCAAGCTCAAGGCTGACGACTTTCGCGTGCGCACCAACGCGGCCCTGGCTCTCGGCGCCGTCACCGGCGACGACGCCCCCAAGGTCGTCCAGCCGCTGTGCGAGGCGCTCGCCGATTCGAGCGACGTCGTGCGGCAAGCCGTTGCGGTCGCGCTCAAGCGCCAAGGGCGCGCCTCGGCGTTACCGTGCCTCAAGGGGCGCCTTGGGGCCGAGGGCACCGACGCCGTCAAGCTCCAGATCACCCGCGCCATCGAGGCCATCGAGGCCGGCGGTGGTGGTGGAACGCCTGCGGGGGCGGAGCCTGCGCCATCCGGCGACGCCCCCAAGGTGAACCCCAACGCCAAGTACTACGTGGCATTTACCGTCGGCAACCGCTCCACCCGCAGCGACGCACCGCAGCTCGTTTCTCGGGCGCTGCAAAGCAAGATCGACTCGACAGCCAGCTTTCAGCGCGCAACTCCCAACGAGAGCACCGATGCCGCCAAGGCTGCCGTCGGCAATCGCAAGCTCAAGGGCGTTCACCTGCGCATGAACATTCGCAGCGTCGAATACGTCGAGGACCCGGCCAACGGCCTTCTCGTGCGGGTCGTCATGGGGGCCAGCGTCGAGACCTACCCGGGCTTGTCCATCAAGGGCGAGCTCGAGAAGAAGGTGGCCGTTGGGGTCCGAGCTCGGGGCGACAAAGCCGCCGAGGACCAAGCCCTCACCATCGCAGCCGGCGCAGTCGTCGACCAGTTTGCGCAAAACGCCTCTGCGTTTCTTCAGTAACGGCTTCGCGAAGCAACAGGCCACGGCCGGGCAGGCAGCGGAAGGCTTTGCACCAACGTGCCCATGGATGGGACAATCCCCCCATGAGCCCTCCTGCGCAAACCGCGAGCGCGCGCCCTCCGCAGCAGAAGTACAAGCGCAGCTTCAAGAACTACCTGATCGACTCGGGCTTCCAGCTCAAGTGGACGGCGCGCATCATCTTCGTCGCCCTGGTCATCAGCCTCGTGCTGGGGACATTCTTGTGGCGCACGAGCCAGACCGTCATCGCGCAAAGCGAGAAGGTGGTGCAGGAGAGCAAAAAGGTCAGCGACGTCGTCAAGATGTCGATCAAGAACGACCCCATCTATGGCGCCGACCCAGAACTTGCCAAGGCCTTCGCCGGCTCGTCCACCGTCTCCGATCAAGAGATCGAGAAGCAGCAATCTGCGCTGATTCAGGGCCAGACGACCATGCGCGTCTCGCTGGTGGGCGGTCTCAGCCTGATGGTCATCCTCATCGGCCTGCTCGGCATCTTCTTCACGCACAAAGTCGCAGGTCCCGTCTACATGATGAAGATGCTGCTGCGCCAGGTGGGTGACGGCAAGCTCAACTTCAACCGGAAGCCGCGCAAGGGCGACGAGCTGCAAGACTTCTTCGAGGTGTTCGCCACCATGGTCGAACGCCTCAAGGAGCGTCAGCGCAAAGAGGTGGAGCAGCTCGAAGAGGCCATCGAGGCGGCGCGGGCCTCTGGAGCCAGCGAGGAAGCCGTCTCCAAGATCATGGTCGTGCGCGACGAAATGAAAAAAGCGCTCGACCTCTGACCTGCATCGCGGCGCGCGGCGAGCTCGTTCGACCATCCCACACCCGACACGTGATGCGCCAGCATTGGTGCGCCAATGCGGACGAATGCGCCGTTGGTGGCTCTCGTGCTGCTTGTTGTCCGTTTGGCAACCAGGCGTTGCGCAGCCGCGCACTTACGCGGGCCTGCGTGGGTGCTTAGGGTACCTGGGCGCAATTGGCGCCAATGCAGGGCAGAACACCATGACCACGGACCTATTGTTTTCTTCGACAACGCTCGGCAGCATTCCGCTGGCCAATCGCGTCGTGATGGCGCCGATGACGCGCAACCGCAGCACCAACGGCGTGCCGGGCGACTTGGTCGTCGAATACTACCGGCAGCGCGCCGAGGCCGGACTCATTGTCACCGAGGGCACGGCACCGTCGCCCAACGGCCAGGGCTACGCGCGGATCCCCGGGCTGTACAACAAGGAGCAGGCTGCGGCCTGGAAGCGCGTCACCCAGGCGGTGCACGCCGAAGGCGGGCGCATCTTCGTCCAGCTCATGCACACCGGTCGCGCGTCGCACCCGGGCAACCTACCCACGGGGGCGTGGCACCTTGCGCCGTCGGCAGTGGCGGGCACCGATGCCATTTGGGTGGATCCTGATGGCCCGAAGGCACCCCCCACGCCGATCGCCATGACCGCTGAAGACATCGAGAGCACCATCGAAGAGTACGCGGTGTCCGCCGGCTTGGCCGTCGAAGCGGGCTTCGACGGAGTGGAGCTGCACGGTGCCAATGGCTACCTGATCGAGCAATTCTTGAATCCCGCGTCCAACGTTCGGACCGACGACTGGGGCGGCTCCAAAGAGAACCGCATGCGCTTCGGCATCGAGGTGAGCAAGCGAGTGGCTGCACGCATCGGCGGCGAACGTCTCGGCATTCGCGTGTCGCCCTTCGGAGCCTTCGGCGGCATGATCAGCGACGAGAGCACGGAGCCACAGCACGAAGCATTTGCCCGGGCCATGTCCGAGCTTGGGCTCCTGTACATGCACGTCGTCGACCACAGCTCCATGGGCGCCCCCGCTGTCTCCGCAAGCGTCAAGCAGAAGATCCGCGACGCCTTCAAGGGCAAGCTCATCTTGTCTGGAGGCTACGATCGCGACCGCGCCGAGGTGGACCTCAAGGAGCATCGTGGCGATCTCGTTGCCTTCGGGCGCCCCTTCATCTCGAACCCGCGCCTGGTCTCACGGCTCAAGGCACGCGCGGAGCTCAGGCCGGCGGACTTCGCCATGTTCTATACGCCCGGCCCCAAGGGCTACACGGACTACCCCGTGGACTAGCTAGTTTGGGTACTCGCGCGGCGCTCGCGCCGTTTGCCGCTTCGTGATTCTCGCCCGCGCGCTTCAGTCCGCGCGCTCGCGCTCAGTCCATCTTGGTCGTGCACTTCTTGTTGGAGCAACGCGGCTGCATGTAGGGGCAGGCGCACGCCACCGGCGACGACGTTCCTTGGGCGCATTTGGCGCGAAGGTCGGTCACCTGCGCTTGGTACGCGTCCAGCGACGACTTGGCGATGGCCTCACCGCCGCAGGTGCACAGAGTGCAGGCGCTTCCGCTGGCCACCGTCACGCAGTCATCGTCTTTTTCGCAGGCTGTCGAGAAGTTCGAGAGGTCGATCTCGGCGGTTGGTTCGATGGAGCAGCTCGTGCGTTTGCCACTGGCGCTCACCGTCAATGGAACAGTCGCTTCGTAGGGGCTGGCAAACTCGATCAGGTAGTTGCCTTCGGAAAGCGGGGGCACTTTGCAGAGCGAAGGGCTCAGCCCCGGTGCCGGAGCGCAGTTGGGTTCTGCGGCGCCCTGGCACACCTGATGAGAAAGCGCGAGCTTGATGGTCTTGCCGACAACGGTGACCTCGCACACGTTGCCCGTGCAAGTGCGGGACTTTGACTGCACCACAAGCTCGAGCGGTACGCCCGGTGCTGCATCGGTCATGCTGCACACGCCTTCTCCCGCGGCCGTCACCACCGTGCACACGCGGCCCCCACCGGAACTCGAGCCGCCGGAGCTCGATCCACCAGAGCTCGATCCACCAGAGCTCGAACTTGCGCCTTGATTGCCATCTTCGCCAATGTTGCTGCTGACAGCGCCGCTGCAGGCGGTGACAACGAGGGACATGGCCAAGAGGTAGAGCGCGGTTCGGATGGTCATGCGCATCTAGAGCAGCACGAGGCGTGCCGACCAAAGGAACCCGGCGCCGGGCGCAATACCCAGCAAATCAAAGCGCTTTCCGTTGTGCCAGTTGTGCCAAAACCCTTGCAACGGCGGGCAGGGCTGTCGTTTCGAGGCTGCCGCGGGGCCGGTGATCGGCACTCCGTAGACCTCCTTTGGCCTCGCTCTGCCTGTCACAACTGCGGTGCCTGTCACAACGCCGGTCGTACAACGGGGGAGCCTCAGCTCCCCTCGCCGGTGAGTGCACCTTCGATGTAATCTACACGAAGTCCCGCGGGAGACTCGGTCACCCCGGCGACATCGATGCGCAGGCGAGGCTCGCCAGGCAGATCGCGCAACGACTGCGACCACAGGGCCTCGGCGGCGCGCAGCAGGCGCTCCTGTTTCCTGGCATCGAGGCTGGCAAAAGGTGTCGCGTAGGCGCTTGCCCGGCGCAGGCGTACTTCGCAAATGCAAACGACGTCGCCTTTGCGGGCCACGATGTCGACTTCGAGTTTGCCGACGCGCACGTTGCGCCCGAGCAACGTGTAACCGTGCTGGACGAGGTACGAGGCTACGGCGTCTTCGGCGCGGTTGCCGCGCTCAGTCGCACTTGTTCGCGGCGCGGTCACACTTGTTCACGTACGACTTGGACGGATCGTACGCAGTGCCGTTCTTGATGCAGTAGCCGCCGGTGAGGCCTTCGTTGCCCTTGCCGATGGAGGAGACCAGCTGCTGGCACTGGAAGCCCTCGGGGCAGGCGCAGTAGTTGCCGCCGTCGTCCGTGCGACCGTCGACGTTGGAGCAGCGGCACGAGCAGTAGACGGCCAGGTCGGCGCGGCGGTCGACCAGCTGGGCGTCGACAAGGGCCTTCTTCTTGCTGTCGAGGAAGTCGCCCTTGACGGGCTTGCCATCGACCGTCCGGACTTCCTTGCCGTCGATCTTGTCTTTCGTGCCGGGCACCACACAACCCTCGCCACCGTTGCCATTGCCATCGGCATCTTGGCCGTAGGGGCAGCTGACGCGGCCTTGGAAGTGGTTCACCAAACACAAACGCGTCTGGCACTGGAAGCTCTTGGACTCGACGCTGACTTCTTTGACGTCGAAGGCGCGGAACGACGAGTTGTACTCTTGCTCGGGCGTGCAAGGGTCGCCGACACCAGTGGCAGGACAGCCGGGCAGAGTAGCGAGCACAATGGCAGCGCAGAGGGCCGGCAAACCGAGGAAGGATCGGGACATCGGTGACTCTCGAGTGAGCTTGCGAAGTTGCGGTGAGCGCAAAGGAAAATGGCTCGAAACATCGAACCTCCTTTACGGACGAGCGGAACGGTAGACCGACCCGTCGAGACCCGTCAAGGCTTATGGCCGGGCGTCGTGCTTTCCATCATGGCAGTCGCCAAAAGGTCCCGAACGTCCCCAGTGCGTCCAGACGTCCCCAGTGCGTCCAGTTGCCAGCAGACGCCAAGCGGCAACCCGCGCTAGGGTCTCACCCAAGCACGTTTTGGGTTTCGGGCGGCGCCACTGTCGGCCGCGAGACCCCTTTTCGCCTTGACAAACGCGGAATTGCGTCCGTACCATCCACGCCGCTTCGCGGAACTATCTTATCAACATCTTTGTAGTTTTTGCCTTTTGACACTGCGCCACGGGCCTTGCCCCCGGCTGCATGTCCCCTCCGCTTCGCTTCTGCCTTGCTGTCCTTTCCAACCTGTCCGCCTCTCCGATTCGAGGAAAAAGATGCGTAACGTCCTCGCGCGCAGCCTGCTCATCGCCAAGGTCTCCGTGCTCTCGCTGGCCATGGCCACGGTGCCTGCGTACGCGCAGCCCAAGCCCAAGACGCCGAAGACCGCTCCTGCCAAGCCTGGCAAGCCGGCGGCGGGCAAGCCCCCGGCCGGTGCCGATATCGAGCTCGACGAGCCCGGCGCGCCCAAGCCCGCGGCGGCAGGTAGCAAGCCGCAAGACCTGGGGCCGGCACCGCAGGCCGGTCAAATGACCGAGCAGGCCGCGCAGGCCAAACGCTTGTTCGACGGCGAAAAGTGGCTCGATGCCGCCCTCGCGCTCAACCGCGTAGCCAAGGGCGAGACCGGCGACGACGAAGGCAACAAGCAGCTGGCCCAGTACCACCTGGCCATCGCGCTCTACCGCCTCAAGTTCTACCAAGGCGCCTACGGCATCTTCAGCGAGATCGCCGACAAGCCCAACCACCTCAAGTTCAACGAGACCTTGCTGTGGCTGTCCAAGTTGGCAACGGACTTGCCCGAGCCCGCCGACATCGTCGAGCGCGTCGGTAAGTACAACGACGACCAGGTTGCCAAGTTCAACAACTCGAACCAGCGCGAGTTGTTCTGGCAGCTCAACTACTTGCTTGGACGATACAAGTATCGCAACCGGCAGTACGACGATGCGCTCCGGCTCTTCGGCAAGGTCGCTCGGGAGTCCAAGTACTACGTCAAGTCGCAGTTCTTCAGCGGTATCTCCAACGTCCAGCTCCGCAAGTCCGTGCCTGCGGTGCAGTCGTTCCAGCGCATCGTCGGCGCCATCGAAGAGGGCGTCGAGGTCGAGGACGAGGCGCGCATGCGTGACCTCGCGTACCTCTCCATGGCGCGCACGTACTACTCGGCTTCGATCCGTCTCGACGAGAACGGCCAGCCCACCATCGACTCGACCAAGCTGTCCGCGGCGGTCAAGTACTGGAACCGCGTCGACGTCGCCAGCGAGTACTGGCTCGACGGTCTGTTCGAAGAGAGCTGGGCCTACTTCATGGCCGGCGACTATGCCCACGCCTTGGGCAACATCCACACGATCCAGGCGCCCTACTTCCCCAACTCGTACTACCCCGAGGCGGAGATCCTCAAGGCCGTCATCTACTTTGCCAACTGCCAGTACGACGACGCCAACACCATCGTCGCGCGCTTCCAGCAGCGCTACCAGCCCATCTACGACGACCTCGCCAAGGTCCTCAAGAAGTTCTCCGGCGACAACCAAGAAGAGGCCTTCTACAAGTTCCTGAAAGACGTCCGCGACGGCAAGGCCGATGTGCCCCCGCGCATCAAGACCGTCGTCGAGAACGCCTTGTCCGACCGTCAGCTCCTCCGTCACTTGCAGTACGTGCAGGTGCTCGACGACGAGGGCGCTCGCTTCAAGAAGGCCAACGCGCAGTTCCGCGATTCGCCGCTGGGCAACGACGTCAAAGACGCCCTGCAGCTGGCCCGTGACATCGCCGTTCGCAACGCCGGTCAATTGGCCCGCGAGCGCTACGAGCGAAACCTCGCAGAGCTCAACGAGCATCTACGTGACAGCGCCAAGATCCTCATCGATATCACTGCGGCGCAACGTAACCAGCTCGACCAAGCCATCGCCGGAAGCCAAGTTTCGGTCCAAGAATCTCAGCGCAACATCGTCAAACCAGACGATGAGCACGTCATCTGGCCGTTCGACGGCGAGTATTGGCGCGACGAGCAGGGCTTCTACCGGCAGACGATCACCTCGAAGTGCGGGAGATAGTGATGAAACGTATCGCAACACTGCTTGCCACGACCGCTCTGGTCATGGCCACGGAAGCTGCTTCGGCGCAGGTCTGCATCGAGGAGAAAGCCAAGCAGAACATCTCTGCTTGCGCAGGTGGCATCAAGGAGCTCACGGCCCACGGCAAAGCGCCGGCCATGAACTTCCACTCCGCGCCGCCGCCGCCGGACGTCAAGAAGCGCGACGAAACGCGCAAGCCCAACGCTCCGGCGGTGGACATTCCGCGCGACGACCGCAAGTCTCGTCTGGCCGCGCGTCAGCGCGCGTTGCTGGTCACCGAGATCCAGGGCATCGAGCGTCTGTTCGAGACCACGGCCAAGAACGCCGCCGATAGGCCCACGCTGGCCCGGCGTTTGGCCGAAGACTACGTCGAGCTCGAGAGCGCGGCCTTCCGCGACAAGACCAACGCCGAAATCGAGCGCGACAACCTCAAGAAGACCAACCCGGCGGCTGCAGGCCAGAAGCAGACCCAGGCCAACCAGGCCGACCAGGTCATGAAGGCCGCCCGCGCCAAGGCCATCCAGAACTACTCCCTCATCACCAAGGAGTACCCGAACTACCCGCAGCTCGACGAGGTGCTCTACTACCTCGCCTACGAGTACGAGCAGGCCAGCGACTTCAAGACCGCGCGGCAGGTGTACCTGGACCTGATCCAGAAGCGCCCCGACTCCAAGTACATCCCCAACGCGTACCTGGCCTTCGGCGAGCTCTTCTTCAACGAAGCCCAGGGCGACCCGAGCAAGTTCGACCTGGCCGCCAAGGCCTACATCGAGGTCATCAAGTATCCGCCGCCGAACAACAAGGTCTACGGCTACGCGTTCTACAAGCTCGCGTACGTGTACTGGAACACCGGCGAGCTCGACAAGTCGCTCAACGCGTTCAAGAAGACCATCGAGTTCGGCACTGCGTATTCGCAGCTGCCGGGTGCCGGCAAGCTGGCCGACAGCGCCCGCCGCGACTTGATCCCGGTCTACGCGCTCAAGGGCGATCCGGCGCAGGCGCACAACTTCTTCAAGCCCATCAGCGGCGACTCGGGCACCAACGACAAGACCTTCAAGATGATGGACGATCTGGGTAACAACTACCTGGACACCGGCCACTACCCCGAGGGCATCATCCTCTACAAGGATCTGCTCACGCGCGACCGTTCGGGCGCCAAGACGTGCGTGTACCAAGCGCACATCACCGAGGCCACCATGGCCATGAAGTCCGGCAACAAGGACTCCATCCGTGGCGAGATCGACAACCAGGTCAAGACGTACAACGACTTCAAGGCTGGCGGGCAAAGCGCCGAGGCCAAGCAAGAGTGCGCCAACAAGACTGCATCGCTCTTGGCCGAAACGGCCATGGCGTGGCACCTCGAGGCCGTGGGCTCCCAGGGCCAGCGCGGCACCGGCGACCAAAAGACCATGACCCTCGCGGCGTACCTCTACAAGAAGGTCGCCGACACCTGGACGGCTGCGGAGTTCAACACCTTCCAGTTCCCCCGCGTCGTCAAAGAAGACTGGCCGACGATCTACAAGATCAAGTACGCCATGGCCGACTTGCTCTACTTCCAAGAGAAGTGGGGTGAGTGCGGACCGGCCTTCGACTCCGTCGTGGCCGAGAACCCCACCGCGCCGGAGGCCGCCGAGGCCGCCTACGCGTCGGTGCTCTGCTACCAGAAGATCTACGACCAGACCCACGCCAAAGGCGAGGGCAAGAAGGGCGCGGGGCAGCTGCCCGGTCAGAAGAAAGACGACAAGCCCAAGAAGGAAGACGAAGACGCGAAGCTCAAGCCGAAGGAGATGACCGAGGCCCAAAAGGGCATGCTCAGCGCCTTCAGCCGCTACGTCTGCTACATCAAGCCCGGCGCGGCGGACAAAGATGGGCAAAACCAGCTCATCGAGGTCAAGTACGCCCGCGGTCGTACC
>JBIKNA010000675.1:0-2953 GCA_044358965.1 Polyangiaceae bacterium | reverse complement strand
CGCCGGTGCGGGCGGAGCGAGAGATGACGGAGCCACGGGCGGAAGCAGCGGACCGCGGTCGGGTTGGGCCTCGGGCTGAAGTGACTCGGGAGGCAAGAGAGGGCCTTGGGGCAGACCAGCGCCGGCACGGGTGGTCATGGCGCGCCCGAACATGCTGACGACCATGATCTCGTCTTGCACGGTGTACACGCGGGTGCCTGCGCAGGTGTAGCTGAGGCCGCAGGTGTAATAGAAGGTCTCGACCTGGTTTCTGGCCACCAGATCGAAGCGGGCGCGTATGCCCTCGACCACCGCGACGTTGCCGCCAATCTGCGCGACTTTGCGCACGAACTCGGGCAAGAGCAGGCCCACGGTGGCCTCGGTCTGCGCGGCGTGCACCTCGACCACGCCAAGGTCTACGGCGCCGGCGGGCACGGGCTGGGCGGAATAGATGGCCACATCGCCGGTGTACGCGGGCATGCGCACGGCGCCGGTGCGGATGGCGCTGCCCCCGACGCTACTGCAACCCGACGCCAGCAACGAGAGCGCAAGGGCGCCCGATGGTACGCAGCCGCGTGCGAACCTTTCGAACGTTTGGGGGCTTCGTGAAGAGGGGCCCATGCGCTTCTCTGATGAACCTAGGGCTACAAAAGGTTCGCGGCCAGCTCTGCGAGATCGCTGCGCTCGCCCTTGGAGAGCACGATGTTGGCCGCGCACTTTTCGCCTCGGAACTTGTCGGCGGCGATGGTGAGCCCGTTGGAGGCGCTATCGACGTAGGGGTTGTCGATCTGATGAGGATCGCCCGTGAGCACGATTTTGGTGCCATCGCCCGAGCGCGTGATGATGGTTTTGACCTCGTGCGGGGTGAGGTTCTGGGCCTCGTCGACGATCATGTACTGCGAGGGCAAAGATCGCCCGCGGATGTACGTCAGGGGCTCGACCTGGAGCTGGCCGCTCTCGAGCAGCTCGGCGTAGGCCCGGGGACCGCGGCGGGTCGTGGTCGAGAACAGGAACTCGAGGTTGTCGAAGATCGGCTGCATCCACGGGTTCAGCTTGTCGTCGACGTCGCCGGGCAAAAATCCGATGTCGCGGCCCAGCGGCATGACGGGACGGGAAACGAGCAGGCGGCTGTAGGCACCATCTTCGAGGGTGCGCTTGAGGCCCGCGGCGAGGGCAAGCAGGGTCTTGCCCGTACCTGCCTTGCCCACCAAGGTGACCAAGCGCACGTTTTCGTCGAGCAAGAGATCGATGGCGTGACTCTGCTCTTTGTTGCGCGGGCGGATGCCCATGACACCCTCGCGAGGCGTCTTGAGCGCGATGATTTCTTTGCGCGTGCCGCAATAGCGGCCAAGGGCCGTATGCGAGACGCTGTCTTTGTCGCGCAAGAGAATCGAAGCATTGGGCGCGATCTCACCGTGCTCGGGCAGCGGCTTGATGGCCCCCTCTTGGAAGAACTTGTCGACCTCGGCCGCCGAGAACTCGAGCTCTTTGATGCCCGTATCGAGGCTGTCGGCCTCCACGCGCTGGTTTTCGTAGTTCTCCGTGACCATGCCCAGGGCATCGGCCCGAATGCGCAGGTTGGTGTCCATGGTGACGAACACCGTGGGGCGACCGCCGTCTTGCTCGCGCACGTCGAAGGCCGTTTGCAGGATGGCCTGGTCCATGGCGCCCTTGTCGATGGCGCTGGGCAACTGCGGCATCTTTTGCGGAACGGCCACCACCAGCGAGCCGCCATTGTCGAGCGGTACCCCGCGGGCCAACGAGCCCTCTTTCTCGCGGAGCTGGTCGAGGATACGCGCCACGGACCTGGCGTTGCGCCCACGCTCGGAGCCCTCGCGCTTGAACTGGTCGAGCTCCTCGATGACGTAGATGGGGATGACGACGTTGTTGTCCTCGAAGCGAAAAATGGCACGCGGATCGTGGAGGAGAATGTTGCTGTCGAGGACGTAGTTCTTTTTCATCGGACCCCTGTTTCGCGAAGCGGCCACACTACCATAGTCTTTTGCTTCGGATGCGTACGCCGCTGCCCCCCTGGCTTGCCGAGACAGACCGGCAGCTCTTGCAGGCCCACCAGCGGGTGCGCATGCTGGGTAGCGTCACCCCAAAGAACGCCGTGGCCGAGCGGGTGCGGCTCACCCAGGTGTTCGCCTCGGGCGGGGCCAGCCTTCCGGCCTGGCGCTACGAGCCCAAAGATCACGAGTCCCTGGCGCAAAGCCTCGAGCGGTTGGCCGTGCGTCTTGGGGCACTCGCGGGCGCGCAAGAAGCCGCGCCCGACGTGGGGCTCGCGCAGGCTTATGCGGCCCGGGCCCTGGAGCTTGCGACCGAGGCCCGCATCGCCGGAGCCGCCGGCACCACGAGCCTCGTGCCCCTGGTTCGGCAGCGCTGGGCCTTTCCCAACGCGCTACTACGACGCGCCGACGCGCTTGCGGCAGAGTGGCTGTCGGCGCCGCCAGAAGCCGCCCCCGGGTCGGGACCGCTCGAACCCACGGACGCCGGCACCCCTTCCTCACTCGCATCGCAGCTACGGGCGCGGGTGGTCGCGCTCGACTTGCCCTTCGAGATCGTTCTGCAGCCAGACCTCACGCCGCTCGCCGCCGTCGGTGATCGGCACATCCTGGTGGCCACGGGACGCCTGGTCTCCGCACGCGACGTCGCCCGAACGGTGCTCCACGAAATCGAGGCCCATGCCCGGCCCCGGGCGCGTGCACGAAAGAACCCCGTGGGGCTCTTCTTGCTGGGCACGGCCCAGGGCGTCGACGACCAAGAAGGCCTCGCGTTGCTCTTCGAAGAGCGCGCGGGCTTCTTTGGCGCCGAGCGCACGCGAGAGCTCGCGCTCCGCCACGTCGCTGTCCGCGCCATGGAGCAGGGGCAAGACTTTGCGCTCGTGGTGCGCGAACTGATGGCCCGCGGCCAGTCCCCGGCGCAGGCCGTGCTGCTCGCCGAACGAACGTTTCGAGGGAGCCTCGGTCGCTTT
>JBIKNA010000255.1:0-10119 GCA_044358965.1 Polyangiaceae bacterium | reverse complement strand
CGTGGCGGACCTGCCCGAAGACCCCCACGAGAGTCCCTTCGAAGACGAGGACACGGGGCGCGACGATGAACCCGTACCCGCGGACGATGAGGCGCCGGCCTCACGCCTTGGGGCCATGCCGCCGGGGGAACACCTCACGCTGCGAGACTTTCGCGAGCGTGCGGAGCGACAGTACATCGTGGACACCCTCAAGCTCACCGGGTGGAACATCTCGCGAACCGCGGTGCTCTTGGGGGTCGAACGCACGAATCTTCACAAGAAGATCCGCGCCTTCGCCATCAAGCGCGGCGAGAGCTAAATGACCGAGCGCGGTTCGACTACAGACGCCGGGCGCCATTTGGGCTTGGGACCCAAATGCAGGAGGTGGGGCCCCAGCGGCAATGCCTCTGGGGCGGAGGACAGCGTCCTCCGACAACAAAGGAAGCTAAATCGCTGAGCTTGATCGAAGATCATGCTCGGTGATTTGGCGTCCGGCGCAGCGCCCTTGTTTGCGCGGAGCGTCTTGGCCGCTTACGCGCGCCCTGTGGAGCCGAAGCCGCCAGCCCCGCGGACGGTGTCATCGAGGGTGTCGACCCAGACGAGACTGGCCTGCGCGACCTTGGCGATGACCAGTTGGGCGATGCGATCTTGGGGCGACAAGGTGACAGGCTTGTCGCTGAGGTTCACCAGGAGCACCTCGACGGGCCCCCGGTAGTCGCTGTCGATGGTGCCGGGGGCATTGAGCACGGTGATTCCCTCTTTTGCCGCAAGGCCCGAGCGCGGCCGCACCTGTCCCTCGTAGCCCGAGGGGATGGCCAAACGAAGCCCCGTGGGCACCCGGACCCGACCAAGGGGAGGCACAACCACGGGCTCTGCCAGCGCTGCACGCAGGTCGAGTCCAGCGGCTCCTGGGGTCTGGTAGGCCGGCAAGGGCACATCGATTTCGCCCGTCCGCGATACGCGGACGGTGGGAGATTCGTCGGTGGAATCGCTCATGAGCGACCCTTAGCACCCCTGCCCTATTCGACCACAGACCCACCTGTACCTTCACCTTCATCCTGGCTCCTTTGCAACGGCGGACGCGAGCCCCGGCGCGGCAAGGGAGCCAGGGTGAGACACATTGGTCCAAGCTCGCACAAATCGCGGGGCAGACCAGGCAACGAAAGTGACAGGGCCCGGGGTCCGGGCGGTACGATGAAGCTTCGATGGCCAACGCCCCTGCGGCACGACCCGGCGCTCCCCCGCGCCTCCTCGGACGCTACGCGCTGTTCGACGAGATCGCGTCCGGCGGCATGGCCACGGTGCACCTGGGTCGGCTCACCGGCGCCGTAGGCTTCTCGCGCACCGTCGCCATCAAGCGTCTGCATCCGCAATTCGCCAAGGATCCCGAGTTCGTCTCCATGTTTCTCGACGAGGCGCGTTTGGCGGGACGCATTCGTCATCCCAATGCTGTCTCCACGCTCGACGTGCTGTCCCTCGAGAACGAACTGTTCCTCGTGATGGAGTACGTGCATGGCGAGTCTTTGGCGAAGCTGGCCCGGGTGGCTGCGAGCAAAGGGCAGCCAGTTCCCGCTGGCATCGCTGCGGCCGTGTTGTCCAACACCCTGCAAGGCCTGCACGCGGCCCACGAGGCCAAAGACGAGCACGGTGTGCCGCTAGGCATCGTGCATCGCGATGTCTCTCCACAGAACGTGCTGGTCGGCATCGATGGCACCGCCAGGGTTCTCGACTTTGGCGTGGCCAAGGCCGCCGGCCGTCTGCAGACCACGCGCGAGGGCCAGGTCAAGGGCAAGCTGGCGTACATGGCGCCAGAGCAGCTGAGCGGCGGCCAGGTCACACGGCAGACCGACGTGTATGCCGCTGGCGTTGTCTTGTGGGAGCTACTCAGTGGGCGCCGCCTGTTCGAGGGCGACAACGAGGCCATGCTCCTGATGCGCGTGCTCGAGGGTCGCTACCCACTTTTGTCGCAGATCCGCCCGGACTTGCCTGCCGGCATCGACCAGGTCATCGCCGGGGCGCTCGCCAAAGAACCTGCACAACGGTTCCAGACGGCCCGAGACCTGGGCGTCGCCATCGAACGTTGCCTTGGGATGTCGTCCCCGACCCTGGTCAGCGACTGGGTGGAGCAAGTCTGCGGCGTCGAGATGGCGCGGCGAACAGCGCTCGTGGCCGCCATCGAATCATCCAGTGTGGCGGCGATCCCTGCCATGCCCTTCGCCCGCGATGCGGCCCACACAGAAAGCCCCGCGTCACAGCCGCACCTGGGGGCACCGGCAAGCAACCCTGGGCGCCCTCGCGACGACCTCACATCCCAGGTCTCCAGTATTTCGGTTGCCCGCTCGGCGACGCGGCGCCTGGAAGCACCGCAGCGCTCCCAGAGTGCAATGTTGCTTGCCATCGGCGCCGGGGTCTTCGCGGCAGCTGCCATCACCGCAGTGCTTGCGTTGGTCGTGCTCCCCCGCATGAATGAGACCAGCGCCGGCGCGGCCACGCTGCGATTGCCCGCGCCCATGGTGGTGCAGCTCGAGGCCCGCGAGTCCCGAGACGTACCGCGCGCGCCGGAGGCCCCCAAACCGGTCGCCGCTGCGCCGGTCGCGCCGCCCAGCACCCCCGGCAGGGGCGACGCGCAAAAGCCACCGACACCGCCGACGGCAACCAACTGCAGCACGCCTTTCGTGATCGACCCTGTCACCGGCCGAAAGAAGTACAAAGTGGAGTGCCTCCACTAGGGGTTTTCCGGGGCATGCCGCCGGGTCGACTTGGTCCGGCGGGTGCTGCCCAGGCGGGTTGCGCGCAACTTTTGGCAAAGCCCGAAGCACGAGGCCATGCCTGCGTGGCGACGCCGCACGGGAAAGCTTTCCTCACTCGCGGCACCTTCGGTAAGCTACGTAGCAATGCGGTCCTCGTTTCGTCTTCGTTCGCTGATGTTGGCCCTGGGCGTTTTTGTCGGCTGCACATCGGCGCCCAAAGCGTTCGCCGACGAGCGCGCCGATTGCGCAAGCTCCGCCGAGAAGGCCCAAGAGGCCCGCGACGAAGGCAAGTATCGCAAGGCCCGAGAGAGCATGTTGCTGTGCTCTCGCGAGGTGTGCCCGGCAACCATTCGTACCGACTGCGTTCGCTGGTTGTCCGAACTCGAGGGCATGGCCCCTAGCGTGGTGGTCAATGCACGCGAAGGCGCGCAAGACCTGACCGCCGTGAAGGTGACCATGGACGGAACGGTGCTGGCCGACAAGCTCGACGGCAAACCCATCTTCGTCGACCCCGGCGAGCACGTGTTCATCTTCGAAAAGGCGGGCCTTCCGCCCAAAGAGGAGAAAGTCCTCATTCGTACCGGCGAGAAGAACCGCGTCCTGAACGTGCAGTTCGAGGGCCCAAAGGCTGCTCCTGCGGCCCCCGGGCCCGCCAACGCGCAGGCCCCCGCCGGCACCGATGCGGGGACGCGGCAAGAACGCCCTGCCCCGGTGCTCAGCTACGCCCTGGGTGGCGTCGGCGTTGTGGGCCTCGCCAGCTTCGCGTTCTTTGGGCTTACGGGCCAAGGCGACGTGAGCGACATGGAGTCCGGGTGCAAACCCAACTGCGCGCAGGATCGCGTGGACAGCGCCAAGACCAAGCTGCTCGTGGCCGACATCTCCCTAGGCGTGGGCGTGCTCGCGCTGGGGGCGGCGGCCTACTTCTACTTTGCGCAACCCAAGGTCGAAGCCCGCAGCACTTCGGCACTGCCCCGCTGGAACGTCGATCTGAAGCCCGCCCTGGGGGGTGGAACCGCCACCCTCGGCGGCCGATTCTAAGTCCCCGGCGGCCGCACAATTTTCCCGCCGGTTGGGGTTAGAACGACGGCCCCAATTGGGCTAGCGTCGCGCCATGGCGCAACGACAGTGTGTCCTCATTCTGGACTTCGGCTCCCAGTACACGCAGCTCATCGCGCGGCGCGTCCGCGAAGAGCGGGTCTACTGCGAGATTCACCCTTGCACGCTGCCGCTGCAGGCCATCAAAGACAAGGCCCCCGCAGCCATCATTCTGTCCGGCGGGCCGTCGAGCGTGTACGCCGATGGGGCGCCGTTGGTCGACCCATCAGTGCTCGAACTGGGCGTCCCGGTACTCGGCATCTGCTACGGCGTGCAGCTCATGGCACACCTAGGCGGCGGCCAGGTCGAGGCCGCAGCGCAGCGCGAGTACGGTGCGGCAACAGTCCGTGTCGAATCGCCCACGGGCATTTTTTCTCGCTTCCCGAAGGGTGCAGAGCTGTCCGTATGGATGAGCCATGGCGATCGCATCGCCCGCGCCCCCGCGGGGTTTTCGAACCTCGGGGTCTCCGACAACACGCCGTTTTGCGCCATCGGCGACGAAGGCCGCAGACTCTATGGCGTGCAGTTCCACCCTGAGGTCGAGCACACGACCCAAGGCCGAGAGCTTCTTCGGGCCTTCTTGTTCGACGTGAGCAAACTCACGCCTAGCTGGACCCCGAGCACCTTCACCGAAGAGGCCATCGCCCGCATCGCCGCAACCGTGGGCCCCAACGAACATGCGATCTGCGGTCTGTCCGGTGGTGTCGATTCCTCGGTCGCGGCCATGCTTTGCCACAAGGCGCTGGGCGATCGGCTGACGTGCATCTTCGTCGACAACGGCTTGCTGCGGCACGACGAAGCCAAGAGCGTCGTGGCCATGTTCAAAGACCGGTTTCACCTCAAGCTCATTGCCGTCGACGCTCGGGAGCGGTTTTTGGGAGCCCTTGCAGGCGTCACCGACCCGGAGACCAAGCGAAAGATCATCGGCCGGGTGTTCATCGAAGTGTTCGAAGAAGAGGCCAAGAAGGTCACCAACGGGAAATACCTGGTGCAAGGCACGCTGTACCCCGACGTCATCGAGAGCGTGTCCGTCAAGGGTGGCCCCAGCGCGGTCATCAAGAGCCACCACAACGTGGGTGGTCTCCCCGAGAAGATGCACCTGTCGCTCATCGAACCCTTGCGCGAGCTGTTCAAAGACGAGGTGCGTGCGGCGGGCGAAGCCTTGGGCATGCCCCACGATGTCCTGTACCGGCACCCCTTCCCGGGCCCGGGGCTTGCGGTGCGGTGCTTAGGACCGCTCACCGAGGCCCGCCTGGCATCGCTCCGTGCCGCAGATCACATCGCCATGGAAGAGATCCGGGCAGCGGGCCTCTACGACAAGATCTGGCAAGCCTTCTGCGCCCTGCTGCCCGTGCGCTCCGTGGGCGTCATGGGCGACGAGCGCACCTACGAAGAGACCTGCGCGCTCCGCGCGGTCACATCGAGCGACGGCATGACCGCCGACTGGTACCCCATGCCCCACGACGTGCTCGCGCGCATCTCCACGCGCATCATCAACGAGGTGCGCGGGATCAACCGGGTGGTCTACGACATCTCGTCCAAGCCGCCGGCCACCATCGAGTGGGAGTGATGCGCGCCCCTTCGCTCTGCGGCGGGCTCTTGGCCTTTGCGGTCTTGTCCTGTGGCGCCGAGAGTCCGCGGCCGGTCACGGTTTCTGTCCGCGTCGAGGGCACCCCCGCCGAGGCCAGCGTCACCATCGACGATGTCACCGTGGGACGCCTGGACACGGTGGGCGCCCGAGGGCTCGGCTTGTTGCCGGGGCCGCACCGGATCAGTGTCACCGCCGAGGGCTATTTCCCGAGCGACCAAGAGATCCAGTGTGTCACCGGCCAAAAGCAGCGCGTTTTGGTGGCCCTTCGGCGAATCCCCCCCTAAGGCCCGCGAGAATTTGGCCAAAAACGCTTGACGAAGGCGCGGCAGGGGGGCATTGTGCGCCCCCGTTTAGGGAAAAACTCGCGCTGCGGTCCAATCCGCCGCGCTCTCTCGGATCGAAGGAAATTATGGCGAACCGCGCAATCTGGAGCATGCGAAAGCGTCACGAGTGGCTTG
The DNA here is from genome assembly GCA_044358965.1 of Polyangiaceae bacterium. GTDB lineage: Bacteria > Myxococcota_A > Polyangia > Polyangiales > Polyangiaceae > SXNL01. The sequence continues at coordinate 4,246 of JBIKNA010000255.1, read as the reverse complement.
CCACGCCTCTCAAGGCCAAGCGAGTCAAGCGCGCAGCCCGCGTGCGTTGCGGTCTGCAGGACGCGATGGACCGCAAGGCCGCCAAGTCCTCGGGCAGCACCGAGAGCTGAGCCCCGGCCTTCGGGCTTCTCGCCGAGCACACGGTTCTCCGGTGCTCGGCTTTCGTCGTTTGTCCGTCGATGTAGCGGGGCCGAAAGGCGCCACGCGCCTATAGCCTACGGGCACGCGAACTTGGCGGTGTCCGGGCAGCGCTTGCCGTCGTCGACCACCGCACGAACGCGACCGAGATGCGCCGGAATGCCCGAGAACAGGTAGGCGACCGAGACCCCATCGCAGGTACCGGGGGTGCGGTCTTTGGTGGGGTCCACCCGAACATCGCGGTACTGGCAAACCGTTTGCATGAGCAGGCCCAGCGATGCCGGATCGTCGCACACCAAGCCACCACCCGTGCCCAAGGGGTTATTGACCAGCCCCAACGTCTTGAGCGCCTGCTCGGGCTTGAGACGCCCCACGAGTTGCCCATTGCGGAGCAAGAAGCCTTGGCCGTTGGGCACGAGCTCCGCCGTGATCACCCCACCACGCACGTCGAGGAACGCGTTGGGGCCAAGCTCGGCGAGCAGCAAAGGCACGTCGACCCGTGACACCAGGACGCCATTGCTCACGTACGCCGCCGTGTCACGCGCCACGGCGATGCAGTTGGAGTCGCTGCAGCGGGTGCCGTCGGGGGGCGCCCCAACCAAGCTGCTCTCGGCCACGGACCAGACATCGGAGCCGTCTCCTTTGGGCGGACGCTCCTTTGCATCGGGGTCGAACCCACCATCGTCGAGCACTGTCTCGATGCCCAACGAAAGGAGTACCTGGACAGTGACCTGCCGGTCGTTGACGCCACCATTGTAGTCGCTCACGGTCATGAGGACGGCGGTCCTGCCCTTTTCGATCTGCGCCGTCATGCCGTTGCGCACCTGTGGGAAGCCAAGGCGGTCGAGGAAGCTCGAGAACGCGTTGTCACGTCCGCCAAGCCCATCACAGGTATCCGTAGCCCTCGCGCCTTTTGGCGGGTCACACGAAGGTGCCCCGGGGCACGTGTACACCCCATCGATGTCGTAGCTGATCTGGTCCGGGGCGAGCGTGACGCCGCCGTCGGCCGAGGGCCCAAAGCCCGCGAAGGCCGAGGCAAAGGTGAGCGAGAGGGTCTTGTTGGTCTCGTCCTCGGTGCTCGGTCTAGGTGGCACCGACGCAAGAGGAGGCCCCGCATCGGCGTCTACCCCGGCATCGCTGGGCACCGACACGTCGGGCCCGGCCTCGGCTGGCGCCACCCCCGGCGTCCCAGACACATCGTAGCGTACGACACACGAGACCGCGGCAGCGAGCGCCGCAAGCCCAGCAAGACCCGCCGCGAGATGCGGCAGTCTAGAGATCGCCCGACGAAACGAAGCGGCCATCGATGACAGCGTAGCGCACTGCGCCAACGGCGAGGAGAACCATCGCCACGAGCACGGGGCTCCAACCGGGGATGGCCCGTACCGCGGCCGATTGAAACGCCCCAAGCGCTGCCGCGGCGAGCACGCCGGTGATCAGCGTCATGCGCCCAGCATCGCGCAGCAGCGTACGGGCGAACGACAAAGAGAATCCCGCCCCAAGCAGCAGGGTGGAGACCGAAGATACCCATCGCGCGCCTCGCGGAAGGCCAGCGTCACCGGCTGCCGTAGCAGCTTGTTCGATGCTGCTGATGGCCCCGGTCATGTCCACCGCGACACCGCGCCCGGCGTCGACGAAGCACCCTCCCTCGTAGGTGAACACCGACACTTTTGGTACCACCGGGTAAAACGCCGAGGGCGAAAGCACGTCGCCAAAAATGGCCAGGGCAGTCAGCACGGCGAACAAGGTGGCACCTGCGACTGCAGCCACAACGGCACGGCCGGGCCTGACGCCGGCCGCGGCGAGCGCGATGAGTTCTCCCCGGGCCACCGCGGGCGCAAGGGACACGTACGCGGCGAGCGCACAGCAAACGGGCACCACGGGGGCAACGCGGGAGGCGCGCTCGCCGAGAGACACACCACCTTCGTCGGTGGCCGCCCCAACGAGCGCGGCCAGCAACGAAGCGCTCGCGGCGAACACGAAACTGCGCACGAGGAGGCGTGTATCCCAAGAGACCCAAGGGCGCATGGCGGGCCCTCGACGATAGCCCCTGCGCCGCGCGAAATCGATCGCATTGCGGAGCTCGCGGCCGCGGTGAGCTCGCGGCCGCGACTCCCCTTGCACGTTGCGCCCTAGCAGCTCGCGGCAGCATGGACCTGCGCTGCCGCTGGCGGCAGCCCGGCGTCCGGGTGAGCACACCTCGTTGCGCGCGACACGCGCGGTCGCGCGCAACGAACAGGCGCGGCAAGCGCTACACCTCTGCGACGGAGACCGGGCGTTGCGCCACGACAGGAATCGTCCGCGCGCGCCGGAATTTTCCGTAGTTTTTGCTCTCACCGCGTGCGCGCAACTCCTACAAAACGCCCTGTGCACGTTCGCATTGTCTTGGCCCACGCGACCTCGACCTTGGTAGGAGATTGGCCGCGCTCAGGAAATGTTGATGGACCATCGTGAAGAGTTCAAAGATCGTTTGGAGCCTCGCGCTGTGCGCGCTCCCCTTCGTCGGCTGCGCCTCGCAAGACCAAACCTCCGAGGTTGACTCCTCCCCCGCGGCCCCGGCATCGGGGCCCGTTGCCCCACCGCGCAGCGCAGAGTCCGGTCAAGCTCCCGCCGCGGGCGCGCCCCACGGCTTGCCCGACACCGAACTCGACTTCCGCCCCGTCGACGTCGTGATCCCGGCGCCCATTCCCACCGGCCTCGGCGCATCCGAGGCCTTGGCCGCTCCCGCCGCGGCCGCCCTGCCCGTCACGGTCTACCTGCACCGCAGCGGCGGCACCTTCACCAAGGGCTACGACAACGCGGCCAACAACGTGTCGAGCGTGCTGTCGTACTACAACATTCCGAGCGTGGAGTTCCCCGCAGCAACGTTCACGGACCTGCAGTGGAAAGACCTGGTGGTCCGGGTGCGCGCGCACTTCACGCCCTTCAACGTCACCATCACCGATGTGCGCCCCACGAGCGGTACGTACACGGAGATCGCCGTCGGCGACGCGACGGGCGCCGTGCTGGGCTTGTCCAACAACACCACGGGCATCGCGCCGCTGGGCCAGTGCCGCACGGTGCGCAACGCCATCGGCTTCGTCTTCCACCGTCTGTACAACACCCCGGGCTACGGAGGCATCGCCGGTGCCGCAGAAACTGTGGCGCACGAGATCGGCCACACGTTGTCTCTCTCGCACGAGCAGCTCGAGTCCGACATCATGAGCTACGCGCCCACGGACCCGGACAAAGCCTTCCAGAACGAGGCTTCGGCCTGCGGGCCCTACCCTCAGAAGCCCGAGTCCTGCGTCTGCGGCGGAGCCACGCAGAACAGCCACACGCAGCTCATCACGATGGTGGGCCAGAGGCCCGCGCCGGTGGTCACTCCTCCGGCCGACACCGTCGCCCCCGTCGCTGAAATCGTCGCCCCAGCGGCACAGGCGTCGCTACCGGGTTCCAGCACCATCGACGTGGTGGTCAAGGCCACGGACAACGTGGGCGTGGCCAGCGTGCAGCTCTACTGGGACTATTCGGGCAAGGTCTTCGATTGCGCCACGACCGACGTGGTCACGTGCGACAAGAACGGCGCGCTGACGACGTTCCACATCAAGGTTGGCACTGGCGCGCGCTCGTTCCACGCCATCGCCAAAGACGCCGCCGGCAACACGGGCATCTCGGCCACGCGCAACATCACCCTCACGGGCCCCACGCCGGTGCCGCCACCGCCGCCGGTCGACGCCGCTCCGGTGATTGCCGTGCAACTCCCGTCGGCCAACCAGGTGCTTGCGCGTGGCGGCCAGGTCATCTTCCAGGCCAAGGTCACCGACGACAAGACCGTGCAGGATGTCCGTGCGGTATGGGGCTACAACGGGGGCTCCCTCGAGTACCCGATGACCCTCACAAGCGTGCCTGGTGTCTACCAAGCCACTACCAGCGTCAGCGCCTCGGCGGTTGCCGGTGCGCGCAAGGTCACCTTCTACGCGACCGACAGCGCCGGCCAGAAGACCACCACGGGCGCCGTCGATGTCTTCGTGCAGTAAAGCGCTGAACCGACATCGACACACGTTTCGGCCGCTTGGGATACAACGTAAGTATTGAGAATCAGGGTGGATCTTTGGTGGTGATGTAT
>JBIKNA010000716.1:0-2554 GCA_044358965.1 Polyangiaceae bacterium | reverse complement strand
AGGGTCTCCACGCGCCCGTCGGCGATGGTGAAGGTGGACTCGTTGGCCCCGAACAAGAGCGCGATCTCCGTGGGCATGCGCAGGGCGGCGTAGGCCGAGCGGGCCGCCAGCACCATGGCGATGTAGACCAGCACGTTCAGCGCAATCACCCCCAAGGTCACCGGGGCCGCGCCGAACCTCCCGGCAGGGGGGGACGGAGGGTTGCTCACAGCGGCGCCATTGTCGCACATTCACTGGGAAATCTGAGGGTTTCTTGGCCCAAGTGCCGCGGCACTGATACCCGAGGATGTGTATGGACCCGCTGTTGCGCGCGACACTTGGCTTTCGAAGGTGGGCCCGCAAAGGCTGGAGCCTCGCGTGCGTCGTCGGGCTCTTGGGCTTTCTGGCGGCCGGGGGCCTTGCGGCGCCCGTCGGCCCCGCGGGCGTGGCCGCCGTGGCCCTGTTTGCGGCATTGCTACTGCGGCGCCTGCGCACCAAGCTCGGTGGTACCAAAGAGGTCAGCGCCGTGGCCGACGTGGAGCTCGGGCTGTTGCTCGCGCTCTTCGTATTTGCAGTGCTGCAAAAGGTTGGTGGCCTCGATGGTCCGCTGCAGCCTTCGGTCTACGTGCTCGTGGCCTTCTGCGCTGCCTTCGCGCGCCCGGCGGCCTCGTTCATCATCGCCGCCTGCATCATCGCGTACGAGGCGCTGTTGCTGCGCACGGGCAGCACCCAGGGGCGCTTTCCCCTCGAGCAGTTCGCATTCCACGCGGCCTTTGCCGCAGGCTTCTCCATCCTGAACTTCTTGGTGGTTCGCGGCGAAGTGGCACGGGTGCGATCCGCGGCCCGCGCCGAGGTCGAGGGCGAGCTCGGGCGCATGAAAGACGACGCCCGCCGCTACCGTCTGCTTGGCGCCGGCGAAGCCCGCAAAGACGAGCGTGACGCCAAAGAAGCCGAAGAGCGCCTCGCACGCTCCAGCGTCGAAGAGATTCATCAGTCGGTGCACTACGCCCTCGAGCTCTTGCGTCGCACGCTCGACCTGCACACCTCGGTGCTGCTCTGGCAGAACGAGGGCGGCACGCACCTGCGCATCAGCGAGCTGTCCACCGGGGCCGACGACGTGCAGGATGCTCCCATTCCCGCGGGCGACGGCGTGCTCGCGGCGGTGTTCGCACAGAAGAAGAGCGTGTCTCTCGAGCGCCTGAAGCCCTCGTTTCATGTGCCCTACTACAACGGCCCGTGCCCCGTGCGCACGCTGCTCGCCATCCCCGTCATGGAAGACGGCAACGTGCGGGGCATCTTGGCCATCGACCGCACCGAAGACCGCCCCTTTACGCCCAAAGAAGAAGAGCTGGCGGCGCAAGCGGCGCGCTATTGCCACCGGGCCATTCAGAACGAGCGTGTGTTCGTGCAGCTGGAGCGCGCCAAGATCGAGCAAGGCAAGCTGTACCGCGCCGCCGAGGCCCTGGGCGCGGCCCTGAGCGAAAAAGAAGTGCTGCAGGCCGCGGTGCGCTCGGCCCGAGAGATCGCGAGCTTCGACCTGGCAGCGGTTACCATCTTCGACGAAGACAAGAAGATGCACGAAGTGTGCGCCGCGACCAGCCGCGACGGACAAATCGATGATCTCGTGGGCGTGAAGTTTCATCACAACGCCGCCCTGGTCTCCATGGTGGTGCAGAACCGGTTCCCGCTGCCGTACCGCGGCGAGTTCGACGCGAATCACCAGGTGGTGCTGACCCGTAGGTTCCCCTGGCCCAAGATGCCCTCGCTGCTCGTGATTCCGCTGCTGCTTCGTGACCGCGTGCTCGGCACGCTGATCTTGGGGGCCCAGCGCAAACACGCATTTGGTGACTCCGTGCGGCCCACCCTCGAAGTGCTGGCGCGGCACCTCGCCGTATCGCTGTCGAACGCGCGCATGGTGCAGAAGCTCGAGACCATGGCCACCACCGATGGCATGACGGGCCTGCTGAACAAGCGCGCCATGATCGAACAGGCCGAGCAGAAGATCAGCGCGGCGGCGCGCTTCGGTCGCAAGCTCAGTGTTCTGGTCACCGACATCGATTTCTTCAAGAAGGTCAACGACACCTACGGCCACGACATCGGCGACGTCGTCATCAAGGGCTTGGGCGACATTCTGCGCAAGCACAAGCGCACCACGGACGTGGTGGCCCGCTTTGGTGGCGAAGAGTTCGTGGTGTTGTGCGAACAGACCGACGAAAACGGCGCCATGTTGCTGGCCGAACGCATCCGCGAAGAGCTTCAGAAGACCGTCTTTGCCACGCCCCACGGCAAGCTCCAGGTCACCTGCTCCCTGGGCGTGGCCACGTTTCCCGAGGCGGGCAACGACTGGGAAAGCATGTTCAAGGCCGCCGACGATGCGCTCTACATCTCGAAGCGCGGCGGCCGCAACCAGAGCACGCTGCACAGCATTCGGCGCACCAGCGAGGTGCGTCTGCAACAGACCGCGCCGGCCGGTCCCGTCACGACGAAGAAGAAGTCGACGCGCTAAATCACCGAGCATGCTCTTCGATCAAGCTCAGCGATTTAGCTTCCTTTGTTATCGGAGGACGCTGTCCTC
>JBIKNA010000674.1:0-2970 GCA_044358965.1 Polyangiaceae bacterium | reverse complement strand
GAACAAGCCCCGGAAACATAACCGCCCATTACGCGCCCTGTGCCGAGCCGCGCCACTTCCGCCCGTCTGGCACAAGCTGGGCGCCCTTGGGAGGCGTGAACCGACGTGGCGTGAACCGACGTGAGCTACTCTCGGTGGACTTGGGCCCCAGACGCAAAGCCGTGCAGAGGTCGCTCGGAGACGCTCACTCGTGCGTGCGCCTCGGCGGTGGAACTGGAAAATGCTGGGGCCTCGGCTTGAATGGCCGCTTGGGGGCTCCGGTGTACTCGATTGGGGACGCTCCGCTCCAGATGGGGGCCGCGCTTTCCGCGCCGTCGCTCCAATAGCGCGCGAGGCATGCTCCAGCATGCGCCGTCCTGGGACGCTGGTAGTCTGCGCCGATCCCGGCGGCCGGGGGGCCTTCCTGCCTGGGGGGTCGCTCCGCGGCGGCCGGTACTCGTGCACGGGCAAACCACGTTGGTCCACGCATCCCCGGGCTAAGCCATCGCTCGCACACGAAGTACGGCTCGCGGTCTCGGTGAAGGCATAAAGCGTGCGTGAACGGAAAGCAGTGCCGTTCTTGCCACACCCGCGACACACCTGCCCCCCCCTCCCAGCGTTCGCGCGACTGCACGCGGATTCTTCCCGCAGGCACACGGGTTGCACTTCGCGCAGGCTCTTCAGCAGGGCCGCGGCGCACCGCAGCCGCAGGCTCGGACCTTCCTTCTTCTACCGCTTCTTCAAGGAGGCATCTCGTATGCGTACTCTCGCTTGGCTTTCGCTCGTCTGCTTTGTCCCAACCATGGGCTTCGCGTGTGCTCCCCACGACGGCGATCATGATCGACGGAGCCCGATCCCAGCCCCTACATCATCGGGCACCTCCCAGGCACCGACCACCGGCAGCAACAGCAGCTACGGGGCCTCGAGCAGTGGCAGCGTAGACGACGATCCGAGCGGCACTGCGTCGGGAAGCACCTCGTCCAGCAGCAGTTCGTCCGGGATCACGTCCTCGGGAGGCACCGCCCAGGGTGGAGGCTCGGCGGGTCAATGTGTTCCGAACGCCGTATGCAACGGCATCGCGAGCTGTACCGACAACTGCTTTGGCGAGCGATGCTGCTCCATCGGATGCAGTTGCAACGGCACGGCAGGTGATCCCCAGGCCCGGCTCGCCTGCTCGATGACGTGCTCGGGCAAATAGCCGCGCAGCCCAGACCCGAGCAACGCCGGGAATCAAACCCCAGATGAGCGAAAACCCGCTCCACTCACGTTGGTCCACGCATCCCCAGGCTACGACAGGTTGTGCCACGGGACGCTGCTAGCGACACAGCTCGGCAGAGTTCGCTGAGCGGGGGTTGTGTTGCCTCCCGCGAAGTGGCTTGGTTTGACGATGCTCCTCGACGTTAGAAGGAGGAAATGAGGCGCCCGATGGGTGGCGAGCTCTTGAGGTTCGGGTTGTTGGGGCACTTGACGACCGCGCTTGGCCGATGCATCGCCACCAGGCCCTTACTGGTGAGTGCGGTGGCTGGAAAGCGCGCCGAGTACGAGGACGTCTCGGGGGGAACGCCGTCGCAGGTGACGAGGTCCGTCGGAACGACTGCTTCGATGGCCTTGGACGTATCTACTACCTCCGGCACACTCCAAGCGCCCGCGGTCACGCATGCGCCCTCGCACACGCGCAGCGCGAGGTCTGCGCCCGCCGCCGAGAGAAGGACCGCGCTATCGCCTGCAGTGTCGAGCCATGTCCCTTCTTCCCCGTCGCTGGCAAACTCGGGCAGCGAAAACGAGGTCCACGCGTCGACGTCGATACATCCCGCGCCGGCGCAGGTGGCGACGACGAGCTTGCCGTTGTTCGGGTCTGCGGCGTTTGCCAGCGTGCCCTGCTGGTACGCGACGAACACTCGCCCCGAAGCATTGGCCGCGAGACTCGGCGAGAAGGATTGCGTCTTCGCCAAGAAGCCGCGCGCAGAGACTTGCCAGCTCGACGCATTTTGGCACGACGACGTACAGCGAGCGTAGCTCAGCACCCGCTCGCCTCCGGCCGTCTCCCCGGTCTGCGTGAGCAAGTGCAAGCCCCCGCTGCCGTCGCGCCGGAGGTGAAGCGCCGTGCCCGCGATGCGGATGACCCGTGTCCAGCTCGCAGGCGCGCCGCAGTTGGAGGCGCAGGTGTAGACGTTGCCGGAGCTCGCAACGAATGTGACTGCACCGGACGGCGCGACCACCATGGAACCGAAGGTACCGGTGTAGCCCCCCGGTTCGAGGGACGCGAGACTCGAGAACGTCCAGCTCGATGGAGATTGGCAATTCTCAGCGCATGTTGCGTAAACGAAGTCGTTCGCCAGCATGTGGAGTCGACCGGTCGAGTCTTCTCCGAGACCGTTAACGCTCTGGTATCCGGTGGCCACGTCGTTGGGCGCGAGCTTGACGAACCCCCATGATTCTTCTTTGGAGCAGTTCGACGCGCAGCGTCCGTACCAGAGTGCCGACGACGCGCCATCGGTGAAGGCAAGATGTACCGACCCGTCCTGCGAGGGGGCGAGATGCGTGTCGCTCATGCCGGGTCGAAGCAACGTTCCGACACCTTCGACTCCCCCATCGCTGCCAACCCCTGACAAGCCGCCGTTGCCGCCGCCGGACGAACTCGACGCATCCGGCCCCATCGTCACGCCCGGGCCAGCGTCGTCGCCGCTCGAGCAGGAGAACACAAGGAACGCACCAAGGGCTGCCAGGCCACCATACGCCAAATGCCGCATATGGGAATTGTGGCGACCGCGCTTGGGGGCATCAACGAAAAAGAAGGAATCCGGAACGATGCGGAACGACCTAACGATGCGGAACGACCTTGATGGCTGGGGTGCGTAGTCAGCGTGGTCGGGTAGCCCCGGGTCGTTGCCTTCCCGGGGCCCCCACGGATCCGGACGTGCAGATTTCCCGCATCCGGCTCTTCGAGACACGGCTTCGCTACGCGCCTGCTATCCGTTCAAGTTGCGTTGA
>JBIKNA010000673.1:0-2973 GCA_044358965.1 Polyangiaceae bacterium | reverse complement strand
TCTCGGCTCCCGGGGCTCCGGGGCGAACACCCCGCAAGAGGGCCGCGGCGGCACCGGCGCTCCCGGTCTTGGCTGCCTCGGGTACCTCCGTGGCCAGCAAGAAGACCGAGCGCGCGTGGAACAACCCGACGTTCCCTGGCGCCTTTGCGCTGTCGGCCCCCGTGCGCTTGCCCGGGCCCGCCGGCACTTCTGCGCTGGTGAACATGACAACGGTCTTGGCGTCGCTCTTGATGCCGGGGGCCCCGGGCAACCCAACGGTGCGCGGGTCGATGCGCAGGGCGCGCAAGGGCACAGGCCCGACGTTCTGCTCGGACGTGGCCACGGCGTAGGGGAAGCCGTACTGGGGCAGGCCCTTGGTTTTCCATTGGCCCTGGGTGCCCGGCGTCGCGTTGGCCACGGCACCGGGGAGCTCTGCGCCGGGCAGGATTTGCCGGGCCGTCAGGTAGAAAAAGTCTCGCCCGTGCCGATGCACGTACTGCGGAAAGTTCATGTGCGTCATGCTCTTGACCATGCGCCTTGCCCGGTAGCGGTACTCCGGCAGCTCCTTGAAGGTGCCTTCCTGTTCCCAGTCGCCCTGCAGCGGCCGGCCAAGGGGCTTCCAGGTGGATGTAGGCTGCACGTTGTAGAACTCGAAGCCTGCAAGTCCAGGGTTCATGTCCAGGTGTACGCCCAGCTCGCAACGGGCGGCCAGCATGGCCTGCGCCAAGGCTTCTGGTGCGATGTCTTGGCCGTAGAAGTAGCCCACGAAGCCCTCTTTGCTTAGGCACACGCCGCTGCGCGTGGTGTGGATGTTGTCTGGCCAGCCGATGGGCGTGCCTCCCCACCAAGTGCGGCCCCACACGTTGAACTTCCCGTTCTGCACCAGCGTGGTCAGGTTCTGCCGGTAGCTCATGATCTCGTCCGGCACCTCGGCGGACTTGGGCCATACGCCAAAGGCCGTGGTGCCATCGCGCAGCTCCATGACCGTTGCGGCGTAGGGCTTGGGCGGCAGGTACATGATGCCGTTGGCCTGCATGCCGAACTCACCGTGCATGGCTTGGAAACCGCCGTTGAAGCCGGCAACCACCCGCTTGATCACCTCTGGTGTGCGCGGGATCACGCCGGGCCCCGCTTCGCCCGTGGCGCTGACGGGCTCCACGGTGCCAGCTTCCATGTGCAACGCAATCTGTCGCGGGTCCCAAAGGGTGACGTACACCCGCGTGAAAGGGCGCTTGGGGTCCGTGCGAATGACGGAGGTCACGAACGCCGGAGGTGCCCCGGGACCTCTCGTGATGAACGGGTCTCCGTCGAGGCCGATCCAGGCGCCTTCGCCCGGCAGCGGCGGCTGCAGGATGGGCTTCATGGCCGCCGGTGGCCAACCCACCTCCGGGTCCGAGAACTTCACTTGCTCGGTCTTGGTTTGCGACAAGCCGGCCATGTCTTCGGCGATCTGGCTGTCGGCGCGGTCTTTCTTTCCCTCGCTACCGAGGTCTTGCACGACCTCGAGTCCTTTGAAGGCGATGGCCTTGACCCACTGCATCTTCTCTTCGCCGAACCACGAGATGCCACGGACGCGATCGACGGCCCAGGGCACGAGGCTCGGCGGCCGGGCGCTGCTCTCCGGGGTACCGCGAAGCCAGGGAACATCGCCCTGCACCTCTTGGGCTGCGAGGGACACGTTGGCCCGGCGGCCGTCGGCGTCGACGCCGAGGATGCCCTCGGGACCAAACGAGAGCGAAAGGCGCTCCGCCGGCGGTGACAGCACGTAGACGTCGTGGGCGAGCCCCGCGGGGTGCCCGGTGTTCTGCGCCTGCGTGACGCGGAGCTGCATCCGCTGCAGCGCCGTGAGCTCGTCCGGGGGGGGACGACCGCGAAGGTCTAGTGTGTGAACGCTGGTCTTGAGCCCGTCGAGATCTTGGGCGAAGTAGGCAATGAACGCGCCGGCACGCAAGGGCCGACCCTCATCGGCGCTTGTGCTCTTGGTGATGTTGAGCGGTGTGCCGTGGCTCAAGAGCGCGCCCTCGGGGGACCGGATGGCCCGCACCAGGTACAGGTCCGCGGGCTCCGTCGCTGTCTTGGCACGCACCAAGGCCTCGTCGTCGTTGCGCAGCCCGAGGCGGGAAGGGGTGGCGCCGACAAAGACAACGTCCGCGGCATCGCAGAGCAGCCCATCGTGCGAAAGGGACTTGCAAAGGGCCGCCTCGGCGCTGCGGGCTGCGGGATCGACGGCTGCCGGCATCATGGCGTGCACGAGCCCCGCGGCGGCCACGAACACGAGCGCGGGACGCAGTTTGGAACCACCGAGTCGGACCAGAAGTTGAATCACGGCGCCCAGTCCCGACAACCAGGTTGGCGAGGTGACAACTGAGTTGACTGAGCGCGCACCCTAAGTGTTTGATCCGTGGCGCCAGCCGCCGGCACGAAGCCTGCTACGATGGAATCGATGGCGCAGGTGCGACGACGATGGATGCTGGGCGCGGGGCTTCTGCTCGCCGCTTGGGTGGCAGCCTGCGCCGCACCCACACTCCCGTTGCCGCCACCGTCCGAGCCAACCATTTCGCCGCAGGCTACCGCGGGAACCTACCGCCTGTCATCGGAGCGTGGAGCCCAAGGCAACGCCATCATCGTCATCGTGAACCGCAACCCGGACATCCCGCGGAACAAGCGCGTCAGTGGCGCGCAGGCCGACGCCGAAGGAAGCTGGGATGCCGAGGTGGTCGCGATGCCTGGCGATGCCCTCGACATCACCCAAGAGTTCGGTTCCACCCGCTCGCCGTCCATCACGGTGGTGGTGCCCAAAGCCCCTTGACCCCCAACACGGGCCGCGGACGTTCCCCGGTGCTGCGTGCCGCTGGGCCGCAGCCACCCGCGACAAGGCCCCCAGCCAAATCACCGAGCATGATCTTCGATCAAGCTCAGCGATTTAGCTTCCCTTGTTATCGGAGGACGCTGTCCTCCGCCCCAGAGGCATTGCCGCTGGGGCCCCACCTCCTG
>JBIKNA010000026.1:0-32699 GCA_044358965.1 Polyangiaceae bacterium | reverse complement strand
GCTTCGATCGAGCACGAGCGTCGTACTCGGCTCGTCTTCGTCGCCCTGGGCTTGAAGGGGGGGCGAAGCCTCGACGAGTGCGATGGGAGGCTCGGCCTCGATAGGAGCCTCGCAGGCCATCCCGAGCTCCTCGAGCTCGACGACTTCCTCGAGGTCCTCGTCGAACAGCAGAATCGCGCTCTGGGGCGGCGGAGGCGGCGGCGCCTTCGCAGGCCCGGACATCAGCACGGCCTCAAATAGATCCAGGGGCTGCCCGGCGGACGTGGCCGCTGACGCGGACCGGGACGTTGATGCGGGGGCCAGGGCAGGAGCGAGGTTTTTCATGGAGCGTGGGGCCAGGGCGAGAGCGATTCGCGGGCGTCCGAAGACGTTCGCCCGATGCTCGTGGGAGCGCACGAACAGAGGTCAGACGATGTGGAACTGGAGGCCGAGCACCTAGAGCGAGGCGCCCCGCCCCGGGGACGAGCCAGAGGGGCGTGCTCCTGTTACGGCGCCCTTCCAAGGCTTCTCCCCTGGCCGAAGGCATTTTCCCGAAAAAGCCCCCAACGGCTGGCGGCCCGCGGACGTGATGGCTTGGCTCTTTGGACGCCCGATATGCCTAATGAAGGCCCGCGAGGACCGCGGCCGCGACGAACGTGGGAGGGTAGCCCCCCCTGGCTCCACAGGATGTCGGTGGGGCGCAGGCTGATGGTTTGGGTGTACTCTCGTCGCGTGGGCAAGAAGGAGAAGGCCAAGGCAGCGGCGCGAGCCGCAAAGGCGCAGGGCATCCTGGCGGGGTCGACACTTTCCCGGAGCGGCCCGCGGGTCATGGGCATTGCGCTCGGCGCGGCCCAAGGGCAGGCCCCGGTTCCGCTGGCTGTGGGGGACGTCGCGACGGTTATCCGTGACGCGCTGCGGGCGGCCGCCCGTTTGGCCGACGCCGGAGAGATGGCGCAGGCCGAAGCGCGTTGCCGGGCAGTCACCGAGCAGTTCCCCAACGACGGCAGCGCTTGGAATCTTCTTGGCGTGATCCAGCGGCGGCGCGGCAAGCTTCTCGACGCGTCCAGGGCCTTCGAAGCTGCAACGAAATACTCTCCGAAAGATCTGTCGGCTTGGCACAACCTCGGCCTGGCCCTCTCCGATTCGACGCCCGACAGGGCCATCGAGGCGTTCTCGGGGGCCCTCGGCCTGCAGCCCGACGACGAGCTGGCCCGAACCCAGCGCGCCATGCTGCTCACGAACGCAGGCCGGTTGGACGAGGCCGAGCAAGACCTCAACGTCTTGCGGGCGCGCGCGCCTCATTCGCTCGAAGTGGTGGAGCTCGAAGCGATGGTACTCGGGCGCCGCGGCGAACATGCTGCGGCGGTTGGCCGACTTACAGCGCTGTACGAGCGCACGCCGGCGCGCGCCGACGCCCAGAAGAAGCTGAGCTCGGCGTACCGCCGCTGGTTTCGGGCCACCCCCGAGGGTCCCGTGCAGCGCGAGGTCCTGGAAAAGTGGCTTACCTTCGAGCCTGACAACCCGGCCGCGCTCGCGGCCAAGATGCGGCTCGCAGGCGCGGAGATGCCGCCCGAGGTCCCCGGTTCCTACGTGGCAAGGCACTTCGATGGCTTCGCCGACACCTTCGACCAGGTGCTGACATCCCTCGGTTACCAGGGGCCCGAAGTGCTCCGGGGGCTGCTCGAGCGACTTGTGCCGCGAACGGCTCAACACATCGTCGATTTGGGCTGCGGTACCGGGCGCATGGGGCCCGTGCTTGGCCCGTGGAAAGAGCGACTCGTCGGTGTCGACCTCTCCGAGAAGATGATCGATCGAGCTCGCCCAGCGGGCCTCTATAGCGAGTTTCACGTCGCGGACCTGGCGAGCTTCCTGTCGCGAACCACGAGCTCCTTCGGCTTGGCGGTGTGCGCAGACACTCTGGTCTACATCGGACAGCTCAATGAACTCTTCAAGCTACTGGCCGCGCGCATGCCGGCTGGGGGCTTCTTCTTGGGGACCGTCGAAGCGAGCGACGGGGAGCCAGTTCGATTGCACGAAGCCGGGCGCTACGCCCACTCGCGCCCATATCTCACCGAGGCGCTCTCCGCCGCAGGCTTTGGTGATCTCGTCATCGAAGACTTCGTCGTCCGCCGCGAAGAAGGCGTTGACGTGTTGGGCTTGGCCTTCTGCGCGCGCCGTAGCAGCTAGGCAGGAATGCGTTTCCTAACCTAGTGCGCGCCCGAATGCCGGCGTTGGTCGCGACGGGCGGTGCTCAAGACCATCAGGCACGCACCGCTCTTTGCTCATGGGGAGCCTCTCTCCGCGGCCACTTGTACGATGTAACTCTGGCGCGCGCATTCGCTCAGCGCGACGGTTCGCTGCGAGCTTCGCATTTCAGCCTAAGGTCATCCCATCGCACCAAGGGGCGCGTAGGGGGCGCCGTAGACCAAAGCGCACGGCGCGTCCGCCAGCGATCACGCCAGCCCAAGGTGCCGTAGAGTGCTCACATGAAGCACTCTACGACGTGCCCCAAGTGCGCCGGTGTCCACCTGCTGCATATTCGTCAAGTCGCCGACCGCATCGGAGACTCGTACAGCCACTATTCCCATGCACACCCCATAGCGACCCCGCTGAGCACCGAGCTTCTGACGAGTGGCGCCTGGCACGGGTGCCCGTAGGCAAGAAGAACGAAATGGCCAACGTGGGGCGCGTAGAGGCCTACGTGTGCCGGGGCTGCGGGTTCACCGAGTTCTACACCAAAGACCTCGGGGACATTCCCGTCGACGGCAAGTACGTCGTCGCCATCGAGGGCGGTCGCGCGCCCTACCGATAACGCGGTACGCGATGCGTGTGGCCCCGGGCACTTGCGAAGCGAGACGTCCGAGGGCAGCCGCCCGCCAACAGTCTCGTCCAGGGCAGGGGCGCTCGGTCAGCCCTGCAGCGCCCCACGTGACTTGCGCTTGCTCTTGCACCGCGCACGGGCGAGCCTAGGCCCTTGACCAAGACCACCCGCCCGCTCGGCTATCTGGGCGTGGGCATCTACAACGGCAAGCGCACCTACAACTTCGGCGCGCTCATTCGCGCGGCGCGGGTGTTCGGCGCAGACTTCGTGTTTAGCGTGGGCCATCGCAACCCGCAGGAGCAAAGCTCCATCGGCATCGAGCTCACGCTGCCGGTGTTCCACTTCAACACCCTGGAGCTCTTCGTCGCGTCGATCCCAGCCAACGCGCAGCTGGTTTGTGTAGAGCTCACCCCCGGCGCGACAGAGATCCGCTCCTACCAGCACCCTTCGCGGGCGGTGTACTTGTTTGGGCCCGAAGATGGCACGCTGCCCGCGTCCATCATGCGCAAACACGACACGCTGATCTTGCCGGGCGCCATCCCGCTCAACGTGGCCATGGCGGCCACAGTGGTTCTGTACGACCGCCTGATGAAGATGCCTATTTGAGCGCCGAGAGCGCGCTGGTGACACCAGCCACGGAGACTGGCCATGCGGTCTTGAGCTCTGGCGCAAAGATGGCAACGCGCAGTTCTTCGAAGTCCCAGCGCAGCAGGGTGACAGCGTCGCGATCGCGGTAGGTGTCGAAGCCCGCGCAGAAGCGAGCCCACAGAGGAGAAAACGGAGCGAGCTTGCCCGCGTCTTTGAGCGGATCCGTGATGGCGCGACCGAGGCGCACGTCGATGGCGCGAAGGTACCGAGGCAGATGCCCGAGGTGTTCGAGGGAGATGTGTGCGAGCAAGTCTGGCGTGAACAGGCGCTGGAGCTGGATTCGAATCTCTCCGAGCGCCACAGTGCCGCTCGGGTGTTTGCCAGCGCTCTTCATGACCGAAAGAGTTTTGTCGAGTTGCTGACGCACGAGCGTCACGGCCTCGGTGTGGGCGCGGGCGGCACCGCTGATACGCGGAGTGCCGCGGGCCAACAGCTGGTCGAAGGCCGCGCGGGTTCGCGGCAGCGCTCGATTGTCGCCAAGGCCAAAGGCGTCGTCGACGATGCGGGCGAGCAGCAACGCGTGAAACTGCTGCGTGTCGGCCCGCGAGGGCAGCGATCCGTTGAGCGCCGTAAAGGGTTGCGGCAGGCGCTGCGCAAAGGGGTTCAGCGTGGAGCGGGTGGCGAGCATCACCAGGCGACGCACGCCTGCGCGGGTGGCGGCCATGGCAGCGGCGGCAGACTCGAGCTGCGTGAGCGTGACGCTCGTGCCTTCGTCGACCAGGGCCGGATGGCTGCGAACCTGCGTGCCGCCCACGTCGCGCTGCGCAAACTCGGGCAGCTCGCCAAAGTCCCAAGAAACGATGCCACGCTTGTCTTGACTGGCCGCCGGAACCGAAGCCTTCCAGGCCGCGCGGGCCTTGTCGCCGTGCTGCGTGATGATGCGACGCGGATCGCGGCTCTCGGCCACGATTTTGCCTCCGTCGCCGACCACACGGCAGAGCAAGCGCAGGTAGGTGCCGATGGCGTCGATCCGAAAAGCCTCTTCAGGGACGAGCACTCCGGTGCTCTCGTGGATGGCGCTGCAGAGCGCCGGAAGGAACTCGCCCTGGAACGCCTTGAGCCTCGGGAGCACGGCTCTGGCCAAGTCCGGCGCTGGGCCCAGCTCCCGTCGGTAGCTCTTGGGCAGCTCGTACAAAAGTGCGGTCACCTTCTCGAGCATCATGCCGGGAACGATCCAATCGAGCTCGCCGGCCTGTAGCTGGGGCAAGAGCACGAGCGGGATCGTCAGCGTGATGCCGTCTTCGTCCGAAGAGGGGTCGAACAGATACCGCAGCGGCAACGAGGCGCCGTGCAACGTGATGACGTCGGGGAAGTCGCTCTCGGAGAGCGCGGCGTCCCCCGCCAGCACGTCGTCCATGCGGAGCAGCAGCGCTTTGGGATCTTCGTGCTCGGCCTTGGCGCGCCAGGCTTCGAAGGTCTTGCCGTCGACGATGTGCTCCGGAACCCGCTTGTCGAAGAAGCCCAGGAGCGTGTCGTCGTCGGCCAGCATGTCGCTCTTGCGGGCCTTGTCCCGAAGACGCGCCACCTCGAGCAGCAACTTCTGGTTCTTCTCCTGGAACGCGCCACGGCTCTTGTACTCGCCGCGCACCAGGGCGTGGTCCAGGAACATGAGCCGCGCCTGCGCCGGGGCCACCTTGGAGTAGTCCACGCTGCGGTCTTTGAAGACCGTGAGGCCAAACAGCGTGGCGTGCTCTTTGATGACCGCGCGGCCAGACTTTTCGGACCAGTGGGGTTCTCGGTAGCTGCACTTGAGCAGGTGCTGGGCGATCTGGCTCAGCCACTCGGGCTCGATCTTGGCCACCGTGCGCGCGAACAACTGCGAGGTCTCGACCAGCTCGAAGCACATGACCCACGCCGGGGGCTTGCGCGCGAGGGCCGAGGAAGGATGAATGGAGAACCGCGTTTGCTTGGCGCCGATGTACACGCGGTGCTCGGGGTTGTACTGGCCGATCTTCGACAACAAACCGGTGAGAAGTGCGGTGTGCAGTGCGTCCGTTGGTGCGGCGGGCGCAGGCCCCGACGCTTTGGACTTCTGCGCGCCGTCGCCATCGAGCTTGAGTTCGCGCACAACGTCGGCAAGCTGCCGGTGCACTTCGATCCACTCGCGCACCCGAAGGAACGACAAGAAGTTGTCTTTGCAGGCACGGCGCAGCTGGCCGGTGCTCTTGTTCTGCGCGCTGGTCACAAACTCCCACAGCCGCAGCAAGCTCACGAAGTCCGACGCTCCATCGCGGAAGCGCCGGTGCAGGTCGTCGGCCTTTTGCTGGTGCTCCCGGGGCCGCTCGCGAGGATCCTGCAGGCCCAGCGCCGCGGCGATCACCAACACCTCGCGCAGGCAGTTGTGCTCGGCGCCGGCCAAGATCATGCGGCCGATGCGCGGGTCCGTGGGGAAGCGCGCGAGGCGCTGGCCCATGGGGGTCAGCGTTTTCGTCTCGGTGATGGCGCCGAGCTCTTCGAGCACCCGATAGCCCTCGGCGATGGACTTGCCCTGCGGTGCGTCCAGAAACGGGAACGTGTCCACATCGCCCAAGCCCAGGGACTTCATGCGCAAGATGACCCCCGCCAGGCCCGTGCGCTTGATTTCGGGGTCCGTGAACCGTGGCCGCGCCTCGAAGCTCTGCTCGTCGTAGAGGCGCACGCAGATGCCATCGCGGACGCGACCACAGCGTCCTTTGCGCTGGTCGGCGCTGGCCTGCGACACGCCTTCGACGTGCAAGCGCGTGACCCCGGATCGCGGCTCGTAGCGCGACATGCGGGCCACGCCCGTGTCGATGACATACACGATGCCCGGGATGGTGACCGAGGTCTCGGCGACGTTGGTGGCCAGGATGACCCGGCGCTCGGGGATGGTGGAGAACACCCGGGCTTGCTCGGCCGCCGACAGGCGCGCGTACAAGGGTTGCACCACAGTGTGGCGCAGCTCGAGGCGGTGGATGGCGAGCTCGGCGTCGCGGATCTCGCGCTCGCCAGGCAAGAACACCAAGATGTCGCCGCGCGGGTCGAGCCCCGTGACGTTCTGCACCGCTGCGGCCACGGCGTCGGGCAGGTCCAGGTCTTCGTCGGGGGGCTCGTAGAGTACCTCGACCGGATACGTGCGCCCCGCCACTTCGACGACCGGCGCGCCGCCAAAGAACTCCGCGAAGCGATCGGTTTCGAGCGTCGCGGAGCTGATGACGACCTTGAGGTCCGGGCGCTGGGGCAAGATGCGCTTGAGCCAGCCCAACAAGAAGTCGATATTCAGGCTGCGCTCGTGGGCCTCATCGATGATGAGTGTGTCGTAGCGACGCAGCAGCGGGTCGCCCTCGATCTCGGCGAGCAGGATGCCGTCGGTCATGAACTTGACGTAGGTCTGCGCGCTGGTGCGATCGTCGAAGCGCACCTGGTACCCGACGTCGGTGCCAAGGGGGCTGCCCAGCTCTGAGGCAACGCGCGCCGCCACGCTCGTCGCCGCCAGCCGCCGCGGCTGCGTCACACCGATGATCTTCTCGGTGCCGCGGCCCATGGCCAGGGCGATCTTGGGCAGCTGGGTGGTCTTGCCAGACCCCGTGGCGCCGGCCACGATGACCACCGGGTGCTCCGCGATGGCAAGAGCGATGTCTGCCACACGCGCGGAGATGGGCAGCTCCGGCGGAAACTCGATGGGGCTGCGGAGGCTCGGATCGCTGGGGGCCGCGGCGAGCTGTTCTTGGGACTCCGGGGACATCGGGGCCGACGATAGTTAGCACGGAGGCACTACGGGCGGAGCGCTCAGCGTCCGACCGCTTCATCGGACGCGGGCGACTTGCGACGCAAGCGGACCACGGTAAGTGCCAGCCATCCCCCCAGCGCCAACAATGTGCAAACCGAATAGCCACCGCCCGGAGGGAACAGCTCTTTCGCGGAGCCCGGACGCATCGCTTCTGCCGCAAACATGCAGGCTGCCCAGAGCAGCTCGCCCGCGGCGAATGCGCACCCGAGGGCCATCATCGTCGAGAGCACCTTGAAGAGCGTCGACCTGTGCCATCGCCGCGCGAAGAAGAAACTTGCCCCCCCGGTGAGCAGCGCCAGCAACAGCGCCACGGGAGTTCCAAAGAACAGAACGAAGACCTCGAAGCCAGGCTCGGCGTGTGCTGGGGCGGGACGGAGCGAAAGGCCCAGCACGATGGTGGCTACACAGAGCCACCGAAGGGCTCGTCCATGGCCTGGCGCAAGGTCTCGGATCATCGATGACAAGGTACCTGCAAGACGAAGGACAAGTCATGTGCGCAACGTTGCTCACCCGGGCGTTGCACCACTTTGCGCCCTCTGGCCAGCGGCTACGGTGCCGCGCCGGCGGCAACGCCCGCGCCGTATTGTTGGATACACGTGAGATCCGTTGTGGCGCCCACCTCGGGGTTGCCTGCTTGGCTAAACTTGATGGCCTGCGGACACGAGCCCGCTGCCTTGCCCGTGACGTAGCACCAACCGGGGGCCGCATCTGCGGCACACGACTCGCCGACCTTCTTGACCAACTGCCGGACCTCGCAGACCGGATACTTCTTGAGCGCGTCGGCTGCTTGTTTGCCCAGTCTTCGTTCCCGTGCCGCCAGGAACTGCTCCAGCACCTCGGGCTTGGGCTCCGACAAGCCCTTGCTCGCGTCGTTGCACGAGCTCTGGGGCCCTGCCTTGGGCAGTGTTTCCAGCACCGAGCAGGCCACCTCACCTTGGTCGTCTCGGGTAAGCGCCTGGGGCAAACACTGCGTCGTCAGCGAATTGCGCAGGCGCTCGAAAATCGAGGCCACCGCAGGGCGATACCCATAGAAGTCGCTCTCCACCGGGAACAGTTTGCCCCGCGCGTCTGTGAGCGGACACAACGATGCTGCGATCCCCTGGTCGCCAAGACCTCGCACCACGGAGAACTGTCGAATGGTCGGGTACGCCTTGGCGCGGAGCTGCATGGTCCCCTTGGGCCCGCCGCACAACGGCGGCCGTGCGGCGCCCCCGCAGTCGCAGCTGTCGTTGGCTCCTGGTTCTTTGCTGACGCAATCCCGGGGCACATCCAGCGGGAAGGTACATGCAAACTGCAGGTCCTCTTTCTGGCCATAGGTGCCGCTCTTCGACGTGTCCCATTCGCGACCGTGCGCCGGGTCTGGCCCGTTGTCGCCAAGGGCGTTTGCATCGGCGGGCGGGGGCGGCAGCCCCGGGCGTGGGTCCACAGACTGAACCATGTGGGGGTCGAGACCACCAAGATCGTAGTTGTTCGGATCGTTGCCCGTGAGTCTCACGAAGTCGATCTTGGCTTTGGGCCTCGGAGCGTCGGTGTACGCACCGTCAAAGAGCAGATCGTTGGGCGCACCGCCCACCACGGCAAAGTAAACGAGATCCGGTGATCGTTGCCCCCGCTCCAGGTTGCACAACCCAGCTTTGGCGAGATCTGCGTCGCTGCTCAGGGCTTTGCCGTCACCTCCTTTGGCGCCCAGCGCACGGGCCGCTTGGATGGCCTCGGCGGTGCTGCCCGGGAGATTCTTGGCAAACAGCGGGTTGGTGCAGGTCGCAGTACCAATGTAGCCCCCGGATGCGTTGTGCTCGTTGTCACGATTGGGCACCCGGGTTTGCTGGAGCCCATCGACATAGCGCTTGATGGGGTACTGCGGGTCGATGCCATAGCGCTGTTTCATTCGATGGAATCGCACATTGACGGGTTCCTCCGTAGGACCGTAGTCGCCCTTGAACTCTCCCGTGCAGTTTGCATCTTTCTTGATCTTGGCGCACGCGGGGTCGGCGTCGCACTTGGGATCGCGCGCAAACCCGCAGGAGGTGCAATCTTTGCTGGCCGGGTTGGCATCGCAGGCGCGCGTGCCCCGCGGCGCGGTGGTGCTGGGCTGCTCGTCGGAGCTGCCCGGACGCGAGGTGCGCGAACCGGGGAACTCATAAGACATGAAGCCCCAACCCACGCCCCCCACGGAGAGCGGGTCCGCCGACGAGTCGTCTTCGTCCGTGAGCATCACGATGGCCACCAGCGAGTCTGGCCGCAGAAACGCTTTGCGTTGTTTCAGCAGCTGCTCGTTGTAGCCCTGCAACGAGGCCCGCTTGGTCGCGTCAACCGCCACGGCGTCCCACGGATCTGGCTGCACCAAGAATTGGTAGACGCTCTCGAGCTGGGCTTCGAGGCCACACCCCTGCTGCCCGGCGCCCTTCACGAGCCCCTTGAAGGCCTCCCGCAGCGTGGCTTCGTCTCCAATGGGCACCGGCGGCGCCACCTTGCCCTGGTTGGACGCAACGTCGGGGAACCATGCCAGGTATCCACCGTCGCCGACTTTGCTCACCGCGGCGTCGCTGGTCCCCGGTGGCATGCGGGCGACGAGGCGCGCATGATCGTCTTGCTGCGGCAGGGGGCAAACATTGCCCCCCATGCTGCCCAAGGACGAGCTGACCACACCAATGTGGATGTCGGCGATGGGCTTGAACTCTGGCTCCCCAGCCCCCTGACACTGCTCTTTGGGTGTGCTCTTTGTGGGGTCCGCGCGCCGGGGTTCCCCTTTGTCGTCGGTAAGCACGTTCCCCTCGCTGTCGACGCAGCGCGGTCGCAGCAACCGGACAAGCAAGTCCGGGACGGCTTCGGCCAGTATCTGCTGCTTGTCGGCCATGGAACGCGAGTTGTCTATGGCGAGCAGCAGGTCAATTTTGTCGACGGCCTGCTGCGGCAACGTCGTGCTGAAGTTCACTTTGGTGGTGGGCTCGAGCGGAGCTGTGGGCCGGGCCAGACAGCCCGCGTGGAGCACCGCGAGCCCCATGGCCACGGAGCCGACAAACGTGAGACGACCAACGCGCGCGACGATGTTCATGGTGACCTCGCGTCTCGTTGGCAGATCCACCGGGCAGGAGCGCCCAGGCAGCCAACGGCAACGACTTCACCAAGACCTATGGCCGCACGAAGACACTTCCGTCGCACGAATGTCGGGTGACAACGGAGGCCCAGCAAGGCGCCTCGCCAGCCCAAAGCCCGGCGAGGCGTCCGTACAGGTCACGAGGCCTTTGGGGCCCCCTTCGCCTCAGAGCTTCTTTGGATCGCCGCCCTTGCCGTCGTCCTTCTCGTAGCCCAGGTACTGCAGCAGCTCGTAGTTGTTGGCGTAGGACCAGAGCCGCTGCACCTTGCCGTCTTTGTCCACCTTGGCGATGTCGAGAAAGTGGGTCTTGAAGGTCTTTTGCGTGGGCTTGATGGGACCCCAGGGGCCCACGTGTTTGCCCGTGTACGTGCCGATGAGCACGGCATACCCATCGACGCTCCAGCCGTCCGTGGCGTCGACCACACCATCGGAGAACATGGTCGTCCATTCCTTGAACAGCGCGGCGGCTCCGGCCTTGCCCTTGGCGTCGCTCGGATCGTCAAAAGACGAAAGCACGACGTCATCGGTGAGCGCGCCCAGGAACTCTTTCTCCGATCGCAGCGAGAACTTCTTGTAGAGGCTGGTGCGCGCGGCGTTGACCTGCGCTTGCCCGGCCTCGGTGGTCGACACCTTGTGAACCTCCCAGGTGTCTGACGGCGGCGGGACGGGAACCACGGCCCGCACCGGAAGTTTGGCAAGTTGCCCCGGCGCCCACCCGGACTGCACCTCGCGGGTGAGTTCGTCGGCGTAGGTCATGTCTTGGCGCACGAGCCCCTCGGGAGTGAAGCGCAACAAGCTGGCGCCCACGTACCCGAACTTTTTGCCCGTGGGCTTTTGGATGCGTCGGCTGGGCGCTTTGGGGGCGATCTCCGCCGAGAGCGGGTCGAGGGGCTGCGGTGCCGGCGGGATCACGATGCGCTCCCCAGATTGGGTGCCACCCTCGACGTACTCGAAGAGCGTGGCATCGCCCCAGTGCCACGACCGCGTGATGGACGTCGTGACGTCGGGGTACGCGTCGAAGTAATCCTGGTAGTTGGCGATGATGGCGTCGCGGCTGGCAGACCCAGGCGAGCCGCGCTCGATGAAGACCGCGTCGGGCGAGTAGAGCGCCGCGACGGCCTTGGCGTCGTGCTTGTTGAAGGCCTTGACGTACGCCTGCAGGTAGCGGAGCTGCATCTCCGGCATCGTCAGCTTTGGCTGCTCCTTGTTGTCGCCCTTTGCCACCGGGGCCGTGCCCGACGCACTGGCCGCCGGTGCGGTCGCCGGAGGCGACGACGAGGGCGGCGGAGCGCTTCCACCACAAGCAGCGAGGACGAGAACGACGGGGAGGAACAGAGGTCGGCTCATTGCGCCGCAGGGTATCGGCGCCGCGCGAGCGAGGCAAGGACACGCTCGGAGAGCCTGTTGCAGATTCGACGAGGAGCTTCGGGCCATGGCCGCGCATGACCCCGTGCTCTCTGCGCGCCGCGGAGACAGGTGACCGCTCCGCGATGTCCGACCATCGCGGACGCCGACGTGGGGCCTATCGCATGAGCGCGAGCAGCGCGGCGGCGCCTTGGTCGATTTCGTCGTTGCTGAGGTAGGGCGCGGGGCCAAGTCGCAGAAGATCCCCGCGACTGTCGACGAAGATGCCGTGTGTTCGCAGCGCCGCGACAAGCTCCGCAGCCCGGGGCGTACGAACGGACACGAACGCGCCGCGCGCCGTGGGCTCTTGCGGGGTGACGATCTCGAGGGCGCCCAAGCGGTCCATGAGCCGTGCAGTCTGGGCCAACGACAAGTCGCGCATGGCGTTGGCGGTCATGCCCTGCCGCTCCATGAACCGGGCCACGGCCACCGCTCGATAGTGGGACGTTGGGTCGTAGGTGGCACCAGCAAAGGCATCTTTGCCCAGGGTGCCGTAGGCCACGCGATCGCTGACCGCGCTGTGCAGCGCCGCGAAGCCTGCGTACCAGCCGGTGAGCACCGGACGCAGACCTAGACCCGGCGGTACCCGCAGGAAGCAGTTGCCCTCGCCCCACTGCGCGTACTTGTAGCCGCCCCCCACCATGAAGGCGTCCCCCAAGCCGTCGGCCCGAAGGTCGAAGGGCAGCGCAAAGAAGGCGTGGTACGCATCGAGCAACACGTGCGCGCCGTGGCGACGGGCCGCCGGAACGAGCTGGGCCAGGTTTGGCACCACATGCGAGGTGCCAAACAGCACCGTGGACACCAAGACCGCGGCGGTTTTGTCGGTGGTGGCCGCGGCCAGTCGCTCGGCCAAGGTAGACACGGGATGTGCGTCGACCCATGTGATGGCCAGGGACCCCAGCTCCTCGAGGCGCTGCAGCTGGCGCGTGATGGAGTGGAACTCTCCGCGGGTGGTGACCAAGTGCGGGCGCCCGGCCAAGTCGAGGGCCGACAGGAAGCGACAGACGAGCTCGTGGGTGTTGGGCGCAAGCGCCACCTCGTCGGCGCCGGCACCGATGCGCCCCGCGATGATGGCACGCAACTCGTCGGCAACGCGGAATGCGTCGTCCCACTTGTCGTCGGCGTGCGCGGCGGCCATTTCGAAGGCATCGAGCTGCGCCTGCCGGGCAACGTTTGGCCAGGCTTGATGCGAGTGTCCCGTCAGGAGCACGCGGCCCGGTGACAAGAAGGCCGAGTAGTGCGCGCGAAGCTGCGCCGGGTCGATCATGATGACGAGCCTAGTACCGCCTTTGCGGAAAAGTGCGGCCGGTATTTGTCCCGATGTTTGCCGGTGCCCCAGGGTTGCGGGTCCCTTTGCTTTTGCCAGATGTTGACGAACGGGCGTGCGTGCGTAGATTCATTGAGTGGTCACTCAGCAAGCGCCCCGCAGAGAAAAGCCACCAAACCGGGCCCGCGTCGGGGCCCGCGAGGCCAAGGCAGCCATTCGCCGAGAGCAGGTGCTGTCCGCGGCGTTCGCCCTGTTCTGTGAGCACGGGTATGCCGGCACCAGCACCAAGCGCATCGCCCAGGCCGCCGGGGTGGCCGAGGGGCTACTTTTTCACTATTTTCCAACAAAAGAGGCCCTCTTGCTCGAGGTGGCCTCGCGGCAACACACCTTCGCCGGGCGCGTGCTCTCCCTTGTCACCAACGTGGGCGAAAAGGGCACCGCGCGGGAGCTCTTTGCGGCGGTGGCCCAAGGGCTCGAAGGCGTATCGCCAAGCGAGAGCGCGTTCATTGCGTTCATGCTCGCCGAGGCGCAAGTCAACGCACCCCTGCGGGCCAAGCTGGTTGCCGGAACCCAGGTGGTGCTGGGCGGCTTCGTGCAGATGCTGAAGGCCCGGGTGGCCTCCGGAGAGCTATCGGCCGAGGCCTCGCTCGATGCGGCTGCACACGGCTTCTTTGGCGGATTTTTGTTCTTTTTCTCGCAACATCGACACCTGGGTCCGGCCGCCTGGCGCCGCGAGGCCAGCCAGTTTGCAAAAGCTTGGGCCGAGCAGTGTTGGCGCGGCATCGCATCGCCAGCGCTATTGAGCATCGACTCAAAGAATGCAGCATCCAAGACCGCCAGGCCAAAGGGGCCCAAGGAGCAACCATGACGGACCAAACATCCCCCTCCCCGGCCGCCGCGCGTACCGGTGTAGGCACCGGCCACGGGTCCAAGCCGTTCCGCCCCACGCAGCGTCGCCACGTGGGGCGCTGGGTATTGCTCGGCGTGGCCCTCGCGGCGCTTGGCGCCGGCGTTTGGTTCAAGCTCCGGCCCAAACCCGTCACCACCACCGCCATCGTGCGCGGCAGCGCCATCGACGCGGTGTACGCCACCGCAAGCGTCGAGGCCCAAGAGCGCGTCACGGTCAAAGCCAAGGTCAGCGGCTCCGTCATCGATCTCAAGGTGCGCGAAGGCGACGTGGTCAAGAAGGGCGACTTGCTCGCGACCATCGACAGCCCGGCGCTCAAGTTTCAACTGGCCCGTGGCAAGGCAGACCAGTGGGCGGCATCGCAGGGGGCCGCAACGAGCTCGCCGCAAGTCGCCGTGGTGGAGGCCCAGGCCCAAATGACCGAAGCCTCGCTCAAGAACGCGCGCGAGGAGCGCGATCGCCTACGCACCCTTGTGTCGTCTGGCGCAGGCACCCAGGCCGACCTGGACCGGGCCACCAACAACGTCACGTTGCTGGAGGCGCAGCTCGCATCCCAACGTGCGCAAGCCAAGAGCCTCAAGATCGAGCTCACGGCCAAGTCCTCGGGCTCCAACGCCGCCGTGTCAGAGTTGGCCGCGCGGCTGGCCGACGCCGAGGTGCGCGCCCCCATCGACGGCGTGGTGCTGGTGCGCATGGTGGAGCCTGGAGAGCTCGTGCCTCCCAACGGCCCGCTGTTCAAACTCGGCGACGTCCAGAAGTTGGTGCTCGAGTGCGCTGTCGACGAGTCCGACATCGGTCGGATCTCGGTGGGCAAGAAGGCCGCGGTCTCGCTCTATGCCTTCCCCAAACAAGTGTTTCGCGGCGAAGTGTTCGAAGTCCTGCCCGACGCCGACCGCGTCAAGAAGTCCTTCGTGGTGAAGGTGCGCTTGCTCGATGCGCCGCCCAACATGCGCAGCGGCATGAGCGCCGAGGTCAACATCATCGTAGGGCAGCACGACGGGGCGCTGTTGGCTCCTGCAGAGGCCATCGACGGCAGCAACGCGGTCTGGGTACTGCGCGGCGACCGGGTGCAAAAGCAGGCCCTCGAAGTGGGCGTGCGCGACATGTTGCGTGTGGAGATCACGGGCGGCCTCAACGAGGGCGACCAGGTGGTCGTGGCCGGCATGGACGCCCTGGTGGCAGGCGCCCGCGTGACAGCGACGGTGCAAGCACCCAAGGCGCAAGCCGTCCCCGCGGCAGCGGGTTCCGCCGGAGCTGGCTCCCTGTGAGCGCCGGGGGTGTGCGCACCATTCTGTTCGTGGCGCTGCGCCAGCTGTGGGACCGCAAGTTGCTCAATGGCATCGCCGTGGGCGGCGTCACCCTAGGGGTGCTGACGCTCATCGCCATGAACGGCATCATGCAGGGCTTCCAGCAGAAGTTCACGCAGTCCATCCTCAAGATCAGCCCGCACGTGACGCTGTTCGACACGGAGCTGCACCCCGAAGCGCCCATGTTGGCGCGCTACACGGGGCAATTCATCGCTGCCCGCGTCGCGCACCAAAGCCCGAGCGATCGCCAGGCGCGCATCAAGCGCCCCCAAGAGATCGTCCGCGCGGTGCGGCAGCTGCCCGAGGTCGAAGCCGCGGCGGCGTCTCTTGCGGGCATGGTGCTCATCGGATACGGCGGCAAGACCAAGTCCATCGACTTGCGCGGCATCGAGATCGCCCAACAAGAGAAGGTCACGCCCATCAGCCAATACACCCAGAGCGGCAACTTTCGCACCTTGGCCATCTCTACCGATGGCCTTGCCGTGGGCAGCGGCGTGGCCCAAGACCTGGGTCTCAAGGTCGGCGACATCGTGCACGCCGCGGCACCGGGCGGGCAGCCCCAAGACCTCAAGATCGTCGCCATCTACGAGGCCGGCGTGCCTCCGGTGGACAAGGCGCGGGGGTACACGCTCTTGCGCACGGCGCAAACGCTGCTCGGTCGCCCGGACACCATCGGGCGCATCGAGGTGCGCCTGCGCGAGCCCGACGACGCGTTTCGCGTCAGCGAGCGCCTGGAGCGCATGTTCGGCTACGACGGCGAGAGCTGGCAGGAGGCCAACGCCAACTTTCTGTCGCTCTTCGTCATGCAGAACATGATCGTGACGTTTGTCATTGGCGCCATCTTGCTGGTGGGCGGCTTTGGCATCTTGGCCATCCAGATCATGATCGTGCTCCAGAAGCAGCGCGACATCGCCATCATGCGTTCCATCGGGTTTCGCCGCGGAGACATCTTGCGCATCTTCTTGCTGCAGGGCGTGGTGGTGGCGCTGGTCGGAGGTCTCGTGGGCGATGGCCTCGGCAAGCTCGCGCTCATGCAGCTCAGCAAGCTCAAGGTGCACACCGAGGGTTTGGTCAAGAGCGACACCTTTCTGATCTGGGAGGACCCAAAGTTCTACGTCTGGGGCATCGTCTTCGCCCTGGGCGTCGGTGTCACGGCGTCGCTCATCCCCGCCTGGCGCGGCTCCCGCGTAGAGCCCGTCGACGTCCTCCGAGGCCAAATCGGATGAGCAACATACGACCCAGCGCCACTCCGGATCTCATCGTGGAGACCCGCGGCGTGTACCGAACCTTGGGTGGCGACGGCACCGCCAAGATGGTCATCTTGCACGACATCTCGCTTTCGCTTCCGCGGGGCCAGTTCGTGGCGCTCACGGGCGCAAGTGGCAGCGGCAAGTCCACGCTGCTGTACCTGCTTGGGGCCCTCGACCGGCCCAGCGAGGGCGAGATCTGGCTCGACGGCGTAGAGATCTCCGGCCTGAGCGACGACGACCGCGCGGCCTTCCGCAACGAGCGGCTGGGCTTCGTGTTCCAGTTTCATTTCCTGTTGCCCGAGTTCTCGGTGCTCGAGAACGTGAGCCTGCCCATGTTGCGAAGGGGCGTCCCACGAGACGAGGCGCAAGATCGCGCCTACGAGGTGCTGGGCGTGCTGGGTCTGTCAGACCTGTGGAAGCGTCGCCCGGGGCAGCTCTCCGGTGGCCAGCAGCAACGCGTTTCCATCGCCCGGGCCGTGGCCAACGATCCGGCCATCATCTTGGCCGACGAACCCACCGGAAACCTCGACTCCAAAAACGGCGCGTTGGTGTTCGATGTATTCGGCGAGCTGGCCCGGAGCCAAGGCCGCACCATCATCATGGTTACGCACGATGCCTCGTTTGCCGAGCGCACGGACCGACAAATCAAACTCCTCGACGGCCGCATCGTCGAAGATGTGCATCAGGCGCGGTAGGCGCTCAGCCGCCGTCGGTGGCCGGCAGTCCGTACAGCGGCTGCGCATTGCCCGAGTCGTCGGGCGCATCAGGCGCGGCGTCCGGCACCGAGGCGTCAGGGGCGGGTGCCCCATACAGCGCAACCGCTTGCCCTGAGTCGTCGGGGCCCGCGTCACTGCCGGAGTCTACGGCTACGTCGGGGCTCGGTGCGCCGTACAATGGCGCCACGGTGCCACCGGGGTCGCTCGTCGAGCAGCCTGCAACCACCATCGACGCCGTAAAGGCGTAAGTGGCGGCGCGGGTGATACGGGCAGCCGTGCCCGGGGTGGCCACCAGCGAAGCAGTGCGGGCTCCGCAGAAGGGGCAGTGGGTCTCGGTGATGCGAAGATGCCGGGCGCAGCCCGGGCAGGGTGCAAAGCTCATCCAGAAGTTCCCCTTGGCTCGTGGCACGGGCGCTCACGCGCACGCGGTTCCTTGAGCCTCTCAAGGTAGCAGCCCGCGCTCCGCGCGCACGTCTTTGCCAACGGGCCCCGAAACCGCGGCCCAAGAGGGGGCAACTCCGACATTGACCAACCCAGGCCCCGATGGCTATGCGGAGGACCATGAACGGTTCCCGCGCGCTCGCCCTGCTCGTCGTCCCTTTCCTCTCCGTTCTGTCGTGCCGGCCCGCCGCCAACACCAAACCGCAGCCCGACGTGGCGCACATCCCGGAGCCCGCGCAGAGCACCTCGGCGTCGCCCATTGCGCCGTTGTCGCCCGGCGCCCGCACCGAAGACGAGCGCAACACCATTGCCGTGTTCCGCGAGGCCGCGGCGTCCACGGTGTTCGTCACGCAAACACGGGTGGTGCAGGACTTCTGGCGCGGCACCGAGCAAGAGGTGCCGGCGGGCTCGGGCTCGGGCTTCGTATGGGACCGCGCAGGCCACATCGTCACGAACTTTCACGTGGTCGAGGGCGCACAAAGCGTGACGGTCACCTTTCAGAACCAGCAGAGCTTCGATGCGCGCATCGTGGGCACCGAGCCACGCAAAGACATCGCCGTGCTGAAGGTCGATGCCCCCGAAGCGCTGCTGCACCCGGTGCGGGTGCCCCGGAGCCTACTGCTCGAAGTCGGGCAAAAGACCGTGGCCATCGGTAACCCCTTCGGCCTCGACCACACACTCACCACCGGCGTGGTCAGCGCCCTGGGGCGCCAGGTGCAGGGCATCGGTGGCGTCACCATCAGGGACATGATTCAGACCGACGCTGCGATCAACCCCGGCAACTCTGGCGGCCCACTGCTCGACTCCCAGGGGAACCTGATCGGCATGAACACGATGATCTTCTCGAAGAGTGGCAGCTCGGCGGGCATTGGGTTCGCGGTACCCGCGGGCACCGTGGGGCGCGTGGTGCCGCAGATCATCAAGAACGGTCGCGCGGACCAGATGGACCTCGGCATCCGGGTGGACACCCAACGACGCATCGAGCGGCGCTTGGGCATCGAGGGCCTCCTTGTGCTCGGGGTCATCAAGGGCAGTCCCGCCGAGCGCGCGGGCTTGCAGGCCGCGAACATGACGAGGCGCGGCATCGTGCTGGGCGACTTGGTGGTCGACATCGACGGCACCAAGGTGGAGAGCTACGACGACCTCTACAACCTGCTGGATACACACAAAGCGGGCGACAAGGTCACGGTAAAGTTCCGCCGTGGCGACAAGCTCATGTCCGCCGAGATCGAGGTCGTGGTGCAGCAAGAGCGCGCCCCCTGAGCCCGGCAGCAGCCCGAGCCCTTGGCCTACACCTGCCACATCGGCCCAACGCGACCGACAAAACGCCCGGAATAGTGCCCTTGATGCTCCGCGGCGCAGTACATTAAGGAGTCTATGCGCGCTACCTGGAAGCCCCTGCTCTTTGCCGCGCTGCTCTTGGGCTTGGTGCTCAACGCCTGCCAGATCATCTCGGGTCTCGACGCGGTTCCGGTGCGCCCCGACGGCGTCGATGCGTCGACCACGCGAAGAGACGCCGGCCCCAAGACCGACGGCGGCCAGGGCAAACTCGACGACACGGTCCCAAGTGGCGTTTGCGTCGCGCCGGGGGGCAACGGCTGCCCCGAGACTCCGTGCTGCCTGCCACAAGACACCAGCAGCGAGACCGTGCTGTGCGTGAACAGCGGGTGCCTGGCGTGCAAGCTCCCGGGGCAAACGCCCACCGCCACCGTCAAGTGCTGCAGCGGTCAGCCGCCCGGCCCCGACGGAAAGTGCCAGGGCAAGTGCCAAGAGTCCGGTGCACAGTGCAACGGGTCGGACCTGTTCTGCTGCGCCCCCGCAGATCCCAGGACGAGCGCGAGCGTTTGCAAGTCCGATAGCAAGTGCGCGATGTGCAAGAAGGCAGGCTCGGATTGCCCCGATGGCAACGAATGCTGCTCGGACAACGGCGTGTTCTGCAAGAGCGACGACAAGTGCAACACGTGCACGCCGCTCAACGGCAACTGCGGGGAGACGAAAGACTGTTGTGCACCTGCAGCGGGCGCCCCGCGCGTCGTCTGCCGCAGCGCCAACGCCGAGAACCCCAAAACATGCGGTTGCGTCAGCAAGGGCGGTCGGTGCGAATTCCAAGTGGACTGCTGCGCCAACGACAAGTGCAACACGCTCAAGCGCTGCGGCTGCGTCGACCTCAATGGCACCTGCGGCGAAGACAACGATTGCTGCCGTCTCGGCTTCGGTGGGTTTGCGCAACCATGTGTCAAGACGGGTGGCTCCCCCACGGGCGTCTGCGGCTGCAAGAGCGCCAAAGGCAGCGCTTGCAGCAAAGACAACGACTGTTGCATCACCAACGGCACCAACAAATGCAACGCAAAGAAGAAGTGTGGCTGCCTGGCCGCCGGCACCGAGTGCGAGCTCGATAGCGACTGCTGCGACGGCGCTGGCAACTACTGCAACCGTAAGTCCAAGTTGTGCAAACGCTCGCTGCTCAACGAAGGCTGCGAGGCCGACTCGGACTGCAGCCCCAGCAGCGATTTGCTCTGCCGCGCAGGCGACAAGAAATGCTGCATCAAGGCTGGCAAGATGCTGCCCGGGGGCGGCCAGCCGAGTTGGTGCTGTTCCACCGAAGTGACCCTCGAGGCCGACGGCGGCCCGAGCATGACCTGCAAGTGATCACGATGCGAACAACCTTTGCCATCATCCTGACGTTGAGCGCCCTCGGGTCTGTCGTTGCCTGCGGCAAGATCAGTGGGCTCGACGACATCCAACGCGTGGACGACGGGCCGTCAACCCTGGGTGACGCCAGCACCAGCGGCAGGACGGACACGGGCCCCGGACCGGAACGCGAGGAGACCGGGCCCAAACCCCCGGCGTGTCTGGTGCAGGGATCGCAGGGCTGCGCCACAAACTCCGACTGCTGCACGGTCGAAGTTGCCCCTGGCTCCGCCGTGGCATGCACGCCCGCCAAAACCTGCTCCACTTGTCGAGTCGAGGGCGCCACCTGCGGCAACTCCGACCTTTGCTGCGGCGGTCAGGCTTGCAACCTGTCCACGTTCAAGTGCCCTGGCGCTTGCAAGGTGGCCGGAGAAACCTGCACGGGCAACGGGGAGTGCTGCGGCGGCGACAAGGCAGAATGCCGAACCGGAAAGTGCGCCTCGTGCCAGCCTCTCAAGGGAGCGTGTACCAACACCTCGGATTGCTGCGGCGTCGGCGTCAAGTGCGGCGCAACCTCCAAGATCTGCGGCCTCTGCGGGGCCAAGGGCGAACCGGGATGCACCAGCAACGATGACTGCTGCGGCAACCTGGTATGCGCGACGAACACAGACGGCCCTGGCACAAGCTGTGTCGAACAGTGCAGCGGTAGGTGGACCATCTCCAACGTCGGCGAACCGTGCAAAAACGCGGAAGCTGGCTTCGTAAACCGGCCGTGTTGCGCGCCCATGAGGTGCACCTTCGACATTCCGGCCACAGAGGCCATCGGCTGCCAGTAACCCCTCTCCCGCCCCCCCACGGCACGTGCTAAGCACGGCCCTGTGGGAGACCAACTAAGCCAAGACCTCGCGTCGCTGCGCATTGACCGCAATGTGCCCAAGCCGCCGTCGGCCATGCGCTCGGTGGTCATCACCGTGGTGGCGCTCGCGCTCGTCGGCGGCGCGGGGTACGTGGGCTACAAGCGCCTCGAGCCCAGCTTGTTCAAACAAGAGGTCAAGACCACGCAGGTCTTGCTGATCTCGCCCTCGCAGGCCGAGGTCAACGTGACCTCGACGGGCTATGTCATTCCGCAGCAGACCTCCAAGGTGGGCGCCAAAGTGCCCGGCCGTCTGGCCAAGGTACTCATCAAAGAGGGCGACACGGTCAAAGCCGGCGACGTCATCGCCGTGCTCGAAGACGGCGACCAGCGCAGCTCCATGGCCCAGGCCCAAAGCCGCGTGGCCGCTGCACACGCCCGCACCGAGACCGCCCGGGCCAACCTGGCCGATCTCACGCAGCAGATTCAACGTGAGAAGGTCTTGGTAGAAAAGGGCGCCTCGGGTCGCGCCAACCTCGAGAACCTCGAGGCCCGTGAGCGCGCCTTGGCCGAGGCCGTCAAGGCCGCGCAGGCCGAAACCTCGGCCACGCAAGCCGAGGTTTCCGTGTTCTCCGTGGGGCTCAAAGATCGAACCATCGTTGCCCCCATGTCGGGCACCATCGTCAGCAAGCCTGCGGCCGTGGGCGAGCTAGTGGGTCTCGTGTCTGGCGCCGTGGGCCAAGGCAGCGTGGCCGAGATCGCAGACTTCTCGAGCATGCTCGTCGAAACCGATGTTCCCGAGGCGCGCTTGGGCCAAGTCAAAGTGGGCAGCCCCGCCGAGATCGTCCTCGACGCATACCCCAGCAAACGACACCGCGGCAGCGCGGTAGAGATCGGCAAGAAGGTCAACCGCTCCAAGGCCACGGTGGTCGTCAAGGTGAAGTTCGAAGGCTCCCTCGACGGCGTACTCCCCGAGATGAGCGCGCGCGTGAGCTTCTTGCAAAAGGCCATCACCGACGAAGCGCTCAAAGAGGCCCCCAAGAAGATGGTCCTCACCGAAGCGGTGGTGGACGCCAAAGGCGCGCCTTTCGTGTGGACCGTCGAAGACGGCAAGCTGCACAAGGTGCCGGTCACCGTAGGCCCCGCATCGGGCAGCAGCATCGAACTCACCAACGGGCCGCCCCCGGGCACCAAGATCATCGCCAAGCCCAACCCGCAAATGGCCGAGGGCCAGCGGATCAAAGAGACCGACTCGTAAAGGAACCAGCCATGGAAGAGGCCAAGACCGAGAGCACCGAGAGCGCGGACAAGAAGAGCGCGCCCTACCGGCCGGAGCCAGCCACGGCCATCATCGAGATGACCAAGGTGGGCAAGACCTTCCTTCGCGGCAAAGAGCCGGTGCGTGTGCTCGAAGACCTAGACCTGACCATCGAAGAGGGCTCCTACGAGGCGCTCATGGGCCCCAGCGGCTCGGGCAAGAGCACGCTGCTCAACCTGATTGCCGGCTTGGACCAACCCACGTCGGGCGTGGCAAAAGTTGCGGGGCACGATCTGGGTCGCTTGTCCGACGGCGAGCTCGCCAAGTTCCGCTCGGGCAACATTGGCTTTATCTTCCAGGCTTACAACCTGATCCCCGTGCTCACGGCCCAAGAGAACGTCGAGCTGCCCTTGCTGCTCACGAGCTTGTCCAGCGCCGAGCGCAAGAAGCGCGCACAAACCGCGCTGCGCGTGGCAGGCCTCGAAGACCGCATGGACCACTACCCCCGGCAGCTCTCCGGCGGCCAAGAGCAGCGCGTGGCCATCGCCCGCGCCATCGTCAACGACCCCAAGATCATCGTGGCCGACGAGCCCACGGGCGACTTGGACCGCAAGTCTGCCGACGACATCCTGAAGCTCCTGGAGAAACTCAACTCGGAGTTCAAGAAGACCATCCTGATGGTGACGCACGATCCGCAGGCCGCCGAGGCCGCCAAGATCACCCGCCGTTTGGACAAGGGCAAGCTCCTATGATTCAGCTGTTCCTCATCGCCGCGCGCAACTTGTTGCGCAATCGCGGACGGACATTCCTGACGCTCTTGGGCTGCGCCGTGGCGCTGATCGCTTTCGTGATGATCCGCACGCTGCTCAGCGCGTGGACCAGCGCCGCCGAGTTCGCCGCCAAAGATCGCATCGCCACGCGACACAAGGTGTCGTTCGTCATCACCATGCCGCGCAAGTACATCGACGGCGTGCGCGGCACCCCGGGGGTGCAAAAGGCCGCCTACATGAACTGGTTCGGCGCCAAAGACCCCAAACACGAGACCGAGTTCTTCGCCAACATGGCCGTCGAACCCAAGCCGTTCCTAGAGGTCTACGACGAGGCGGTGCTCAGCAAAGAAGACGAGACCCGCTGGCTGCAAGACAAACGCGGCGCCATCGTGGGCGACGTGCTCGCCAAAAAGATGGGCTGGAAGGTGGGCGACAAGGTCGTTCTCCAAGGCACCATCTACCCCGGCGACTGGGAGTTCAACATCTCCGGCATCTACACGGCGACGCGCAAGTCCATCGATCGCAGCCAGTTCTTGTTCCACTGGGACTACATGAACGACGCGCTGCCCGAGGGACGCAAAGACCAAATCGGGTGGATCGCCGCCCGGGTCGACGACCCCAAGCGCAGCACCGACGTCTGCGCCGCCATCGACAAGATCTTCGACGAGAAAGATGTCCAGACGGCCAGCATGAGCGAACGCAACATGCAGCTGTCGTTCATGGCCATGGTGTCCGAGCTGCTCAAGGTGCTCAACATCGTGTCCATCATCATCTTGGTCATCATGATGATGATCTTGGGCAACACCATTGCCATGGGTGTGCGAGAGCGCACGCGCGAGTACGCGGTGCTGCGGGCCCTGGGCTTCATGCCCTTCCACGTGCGCTTCTTCATCGTGGGCGAGGCCGTAGCGTTGGGCGTCATTGCGGGCCTCTTGGGCCTCGTACTCTCGTACCCATTGGTGGAGCTGGGCCTCGGGCGCTGGCTCGAAGAGAACATGGGCGCCTGGTTCCCCTACTTCCGCATCGACACCGAGACCAAAGTGCTCACCGTCGTCGCGGCAACGGCGCTTGGCACTCTCGCCAGTGTCATCCCGGCCATTGGCGCCGGCCGCCTCAAGGTCACCGACGCGCTTCGGAGGGTCGCCTGATGGTCCCGCTCTCGTACAACGTTCGCAACCTCATGGTGCGCAAGACCACCACGCTGGCCACGGCCCTCGGGCTTGCACTGGTGGTGTTCGTGTTCGCCGCCGCACTGATGCTGGTGTCGGGCCTCAAGAAAACGCTGGGCCGCTCCGGTGCGTCCGACGTCAGCATCGCCATCCGCAAGGGCTCCGAGAACGAGCTGTCGAGCGGCATCGAAGAGCCCAACGTCAAGCTCATCGTCGACAGCGCTGGCCCTGGCGCCACCGCCGTGGGCGAGCTCATCGTCGTCATCTTGCTCGACAAGGTGGGCACCGATGGCGTGTCCAACGTGCAGGTGCGCGGTGTCCCCGACAACGCCGTGACCTTCCGCCCCACGGCCAAGATTGTGGAAGGACGCGCCCCCAAACCTGGCGCCGACGAGGTGCTCGTGGGCAAAGGCATCCGCGGTCGCTTCAAGGGCACGGAGCTCGGGCAGTCCTTCGAACTCAAGAAGAACCGCCCGGTCACCGTGGTGGGCGTGCTCGAAGACCAAGGCTCGAGCTTCGAGTCGGAGATCTGGGCGGACATCAACACCGTGCGCACGGCTTTCGGTCGCGAGGGCATCGTGTCGAGTGTGCGCGTGCGCCTCTCCGGCGCGTCCAACTTCGACACCTTCAAGGCCACCGTCGAGCAGAACAAGCAGCTCG
Organism: Polyangiaceae bacterium; assembly: GCA_044358965.1. Classification (GTDB taxonomy): domain Bacteria; phylum Myxococcota_A; class Polyangia; order Polyangiales; family Polyangiaceae; genus SXNL01. The sequence goes on along the minus strand of JBIKNA010000026.1, from coordinate 7,773 downwards.
CGGTGCAGGTGTTCCGCGAAACGGACTACCTCGAAAAGCAATCAGAGATGACCGCGGGTTTCTTGATGGCGCTCGGCGTGCTCATCGCGCTGTTCTTCTCCATCGGGGCCATGATCGGAGCCACCATCACCATGCACGCCGCGGTGGCCAGCCGCCAGCGCGAGGTGGGCACGTTGCGGGCCCTGGGGTTCACACGCGCGCAAATCCTGACGTCGTTCTTGTTCGAGTCGCTCGTGCTGTCGCTGTTCGCTGGGGTCATGGGAGGCGCCGCGTCGCTGCTGCTCGGCTTCGTACGCTTTGCCACCATGAACTTCGCGACCTGGTCCGAGATCGTCTTCACCTTCGAACCCACGCCCCCCATCGTGCTCGGTTCCATGTTCATGGCCGGGGTCATGGGCATCGTGGGCGGGTTCTTCCCGGCGCTGCGGGCGGCACGCATCAGCCCCGTTGCAGCCATGCGCGGCTAGAGCGACCACGGCTTGGCTGCTCCTCCCTTTCCTCCGCGAGAGCCGCCGGGAACCGAAGTTCGCTTCCCGGATGCTGGCGCGCTGCGCCGGGACGTGGTGGCCGTGGGCGAAGACTTTCGACCCGGCACGCTGCTATCGGCCTATCGGGCGGGGATCTTTCCGTGGCCGCACGGCGATCCGGGCGACGAAGACTTCGCGGTGCTCTGGTTTTGCCCGAACCCGCGGGCCATCTTCCCGCTCGAGGCCGCGCCGGTTTGGTCCCGCAGCCTGCGGCGCACGCTGCGCATTCACCCCTTCGAGATCACGGTCGATCAAGACTTCGAGGGCGTCGTGCGCGCCTGCGGCGAAACCCGCGAGAGCACCTGGATAACCCCGGAGCTCACCCAAGGCTATTTGGCCCTGCACCACCACGGCTTCGCCCACAGCGTCGAGATCTGGGAGCGGGAGACGAACGCTCAGCCTCGCACCCTGGTGGGCGGCATCTATGGCGTCACCGTCGGCGCGGTGTTTTGCGGCGAATCCATGTTTCATACGCGAACGGACGCCTCGAAGATCGCCTTCGCCTCGCTGGTTTCGCTCCTAAGAGCATGTAACTACGAGTTATTCGACGTTCAGGTGATGAACCCTCACCTGGAGTCACTGGGCTGCCAACCCATCGCCCGGAGCGAATACCTCCGGCGCTTGGCCGCGGCCCCCAAGACCGCGCGACCTTTCGTGCGCCACTGAACTTGCGCAACGTACGTGGAGACCCCACGTTGCGTATTCACCCGAGAATCGGCCCATTGTGCGCGAAGGCGACCGCCATTGTTGGCCGCAAGGGCGCGCACATGTCACAATTTTCTGCAGGATCTTAGATCGCTATCAGACCTTGCGCGTTTCATCAAGAGGAACAACGTTGGTAGCTCAGTGGTTGTCTTGAATGTGCGGGCCATTGGCAGGCACCAACAGTCAGCACAATCCCCCAGAAAGCCACCAGATCACGTCCCTCGAGCAACCCCCGAACCCCAACCACGTAGGAAGACCCTGGCACCGGCGCACCCGCGCGGGCAGCCGGTTCATCCAAAGCACCATCCGGCCACCCAAGCCCCTTTCGACTTAAGCGTCAAACCCCTCGCCCGCAGAGCCTAGCCTTGAAAAAGTCCTCCGCTGCCCTCAAAAAAACCACGTACCGCGACGCGGACCTTGGGGTGCGCGAGACGGCTCCGCCCCCGCCCAGCGATGTTCGCGAGGGTTCGCGCCTCAGCGTGCCGCCGTTGGTCAACGCCAAAGAGCCCGAAGAGGCCCAAGAGGCCGTCGACGTCTACTTCCGCAAGATGGCGCGGGTCTCCCTGCTCACCCGCGAAGGCGAGGTGGAGCTGGCCAAGCGCATCGAGAACGGCGAGCGGCAAATCGTGGGCGCCATCCTCGACAACGCCGAGGCCTGCGACGAGCTGGCCAAGGTGGGCGACTTGCTCCTTCGCGGCAAGCTCAAGGCCCGCGACGTTGCCCGCAACATCGACGACGAAGAGGCCTTCGATGACGCCACGCTCAAGCGACTGTCGCGCATCTTCATGCGCCCGCAGAAAGAGCTGTGGGAAAAGAAGCTCGGCAAACTGAAGCACGCCGAGCTGCGCAGCAAGATCATGGGCGAAATCGAAGCCATCCGCCTCGATCGCTCGGTGACCGATCGCATCGCCCGCCGCCTGGGCAACCGCTTGGGCCGTACCGACGCGCCAGAGCTCGAGCTCACCGTGCGGCAAATTGGCCAAGGCCGTAGGTCCGCGGACCGCGCCAAGGCCGAGCTCATCGAGGCCAATTTGCGCCTGGTGGTGTCGCTGGCCAAAAAGCACGTCAACCGGGGCTTGCAGCTCTTGGACTTGATCCAAGAGGGCAACATTGGCCTCATGCGCGCCGTCGACAAGTTCGAGTACAAGCGCGGCTACAAGTTCTCCACCTACGCAACGTGGTGGGTGCGGCAGTCCATTTCTCGGGCCATCGCCGACCAGGGCCGCACCATCCGTGTGCCCGTGCACATGTACGAGAGCCTGCAAAAGCTCACGCGCACCAGTCGGTCGTTGCTCCAAGAGTACGGCCGCGAGGCCACCCCCGAAGAGCTGGCCGAGACCACGGGTATCCCCGTCGAGAAGGTCCGCGCGGTCATGAAGATCGCCAAAGAGCCGATTTCCCTGGAGACCCCCGTGGGCAGCGACGGCGAGAGCCACGTGGGCGAGTTCATCCCCGACGAGCACGCCCAAGCGCCCGACGACGCCTACGCACAATCCCGGTTCTCCGAGCAAACCCGGCAGCTGCTCAAGACCCTGACCCCCCGCGAAGAGAAGATTCTTCGCATGCGGTTCGGCATCGACGAGCAGCGAGATCACACCCTCGAAGAGGTGGGCGAGTCCTTTGCGCTCACCCGCGAGCGCATTCGGCAGATCGAGACCAAGGCGCTGCGCAAGCTGCGTTTGCCGTCGCAACATCGCCGCATGAAGACGTACATCCAGGGGTAGACTGCGGCCCATGCAGTTGCCGCACGCGAGCCCCGTCAGTGAGCGCATCGAGGCCAAGCTCAAAGAAGCCTTGGCCCCGGTGGAGCTCTCCGTCGACAACGAGAGCCACATGCACAACGTGCCCAAGGGCTCCGAGACGCACTTCCGCGTGACCATCGTGTCCAGCGCCTTCGAGGGCAAGAGCCCCGTGGCGCGACATCAGTTGGTCTACCGCGCCCTGCGCGAAGAGATCGCCCAGGGCGTGCACGCCTTGGCCATCACCTCGCGTACGCCGGCCGAGTGGCAGGCGCTGCCCGAGGCCAACGCCTCGCCCGAGTGCCTGGGCGGCAGCAAGGCGTAAGGCGCGAAGGAGGCTCGGAGAGCGAACTGTCACCTCGCCAATCGGGGGTGTCTACTTCTTCTTGTCTTCGAGCAAGGCCTTGTGGCACGCGTACGACCTGGGTGACCCCGGAACCTTGGCCTCGACGCTTTGGCAGGTGTACTCCTGCTCTTTGCCGCAGCCAGCCGCGTCAAAGCGGGTCTCGCTCTTCTTCACCACTGTGACATCGGTCTCGTTGCACGCCAGGTCACTGGCGGCTTTCACCTTGACCATCTTGACGGGGTCGACCCCACAGCCGACCTGCATCCAAGCAGCAACGAGAACGGCGGCATATCCGAAGTAACGGATGTTCGTCGTGCGTCCGAGTCTACTTGCGCTGGCGCCCACCGGGCCAAAGAAGCTCTAGTTCGCGGCGCGAGGCGTGGGGTTGGTCTCGACGAAGTCGTTCTTGTTGTTGCCCGAGTCTTGGCCGTTGGGCTTTCGGGACAGCGACTTGCCTGAGGCCGGTGCGTCGGCCTTGCTGCCCTCGACGTAGGGACTGTTGCCGCCGGTGAGATCCCCGTAGCCCACGGAATCGACGACCTTGTCGGTCTTGTCGAGGAGTCCAACGCGCCCGCCGGAGGCGCCGAGGGCACCGATGGTGAAGGTGACGTCTTTGGTGCTGCCGTTGAACGAGGTGCTGCCCACGACGAAGTAGCCGCGTGCCCCCACGGTGTGGCTCTTGGTGAACGTGGCCATGGCCGCGGGGTTGGAGCCCGCGGCCGACGAGTACATGAGGGTATAGCCCTCAAGCGATTGCTCGCAGTCGGCGTCGTTGTAGAGCTCCACGAACTTGTCGCTGGTCTGCAGCTCGTTGATGACAACGCGGGGCGTGCACGGCCCGGAGCCAGTGTCTTTGGTGGAGCCAGCGTCTTTGGGGGCTCCGGTGTCTTTGGGGCCAGCGTCCAGGACGGGCTCGGTGCCACCGTCTTCGGGATCTTCGCTGGCGTCGACGAGGCCACCCTCGGGCCCGACAATCACGTCTTCGGACGCGGAGCCTTGGGCGCACGCCGAGACGGCTGCACCGATTCCCCCCGCGAGCCCGACAACGAGGAGCCAGCGCATGAACAAGACCAGTGGTTAAGGTGAGTTACGTTAGCTAGCGGCCGAGCGGCGCTGTTCCCAGCGCAGGATATCGCTGAGGGCGTCGACCATGGCCAGGGCAAAGCCCCGCCGATCGGTGTCGCGGCGCTCGCCCGAAAAGCTGCGCTCGAGGGTGGTGCGGCGCTCGACCTGCAATCGGCGCTGCGACTTACGTCGTTCGGTGGTGGTCTCGGTGCTCTTCATCGACTGCCTGTTCATCTTCTTCCACATGCCTGAGCAGAAGCAAGGCGGCCCAGTTTCTTTCGGCACGATTCTTGGTAGGGGGCTTGCGTACACCACCCCACCGCCTTGCTAGGTGATTGTTATTTCAGATGAAATAGTCCGGCAAAAGGTCCGCGCCGGGAACGAAAGAATAGACTGACAAATCTTTAATGCCGGCCTCGGTCAGCACGTCCTCGTCGATGCAGAACTGCCCCGTGAACGAGCGGCTGGGCTTGGTCAGGATGGCGTGTGCGGCATCGCCCATGATGTCGGGCTTACGGCTCTGGGCGATGACGGCGTCGCCGCCCAGGAGGTTCTGTACCGCCGCGGTGGCGATGACTGTCTTGGGCCAGAGGGCGTTGACGGCAACGCCCTTGTCGCGGAACTCGCCGGCCATGCCCAACACGCACATGCTCATGCCGAACTTGGCCATGGTGTACGCCACGTGCGGAGCAAACCAACGCTCTTCCATGTTGAGCGGCGGCGAGAGGTTGAGAATGTGGGGGTTCTCGGCCTTGAGCAAGTAGGGCAAACACGCCTGCGAACACGCGTAGGTGCCGCGGGTGTTGATCTGATGCATGAGGTCGAAGCGCTTCATGGGCGTTTCGAGGGTGCCCGTGAGGCTGATGGCGCTGGCGTTGTTGACCAGGATGTCGATGCCACCGAATGTTTTGGCGCCCAAGGCGGCCGCCTCGGCGATCTGCGCCTCGTTGCGAACATCGACGATGCACGCCAGGGCTTTGCCCCCGGCCGCTTCGATCTCCTCTTTGGCGGAGTAGATGGTGCCCGGGAGCTTGGGGTTCTCTTCGGCGGTCTTGGCCGCGATGATGATATTCGCGCCATCTTTGGCTGCGCGCAGCGCAATGGCCTTGCCAATGCCGCGGCTTGCGCCCGTGATGAAGAGGGTCTTGCCCTTCAGGGACAGTGACGAGGGTGACGACGCGCTGGGGGACGACATGCCGCGTAGCTGAGCCCACCCCTGGCCCCGCCGTCAATGGTGCGGGAACCGGACGACGAAGAGATCAGTCTTCGTAGCGCTCTGCTTCGGCGACGTTGATGGAGTAAACCCGCCAGGTATCGTCTTTGCGTAGGGCGAAGTGCACCCGGCGCTTGGCCGGACCGCGGCCCTCTGTCTTGGGGCGGATGAGCACCACGGCGTCGACTTTGGCGCTGGTCTTGCTCTCGTCGAGCTTGACCTCGATGTTGGTGATGCGCAGGTCGGCTGGGCCTAGGCGCGCGCCCCCCTGCATGGCGCCTTGCGCCAGCTCGGTGCGACTAGAGGGCATTCTCGGCAGCTCGGGGACCGTGATCTCCACGCGCTCGGCCAGGGTTTCTTTGAAGGTATCGTTGATGCGGGCGTAGTCGCCGATGGGGTTGGGCTGCGCCCGGGGCGCGACCGCCAGCGTGATCCGGGTGAGCACCTGCCGGATGCGGTCTTCTTCGGAGGGCGCAAGGACGACCACCAAGACGACGGACAGGGTGACGAACGCCGCGATGATGGGAACCACAAAGCGCCGCAAGAGTGCCTTCATGTGTTCCGCCCGAACTGTACGCAGCGCCGACTGATGGTGCCATGCTCGAAGCCGCGCAACGGAAACCCCACTGCCCTTTCGGCGAGACTGGCCGCCCCCATGGCCACGAAGAGCGGACGCAGATACGTCCCCTCGGCGTCGTGGGCCTGCGCGGCCATCGGTCCGCGCGAGCCGAACGCGAACAGCTCGCCGCTCTCGCCGTCAGACAGCAGATTGGCGCACCACGCATCGAACTCGGTGGCGAAGGCCGGAGGCTTGGCATCGGTGCGGCGTCCCTCGGCGCCTTCGCCCTGATGGACGGTGGCCCCAAACGCGACGACCATGATGCCGCGGCTGGCCAGCGCGGCGAGCCGCGCGCCGAAGGCGTGACACCGGCGGGGCGTCGCATCGGGCACGGCCACGGGCACCACCGGAGGCACGTTGCCCTTGAACAAGTGGCCGAGCGCTGCGGTCATGGCTGGCTCCAGTCTGCGCTCCGTGGCGTGCAAAGGGACCACACTGGCGACGTCGGCCGCGATGGCACCTGCTTGGTCGCCCGAAACGTACCCTCGGCTGGGCGCCCCCGCGACGAAATGGGGCCAAAGCACCAGCAACCCGCGGGGCGGCGATATGCCGGCCCCCCACGCCGCTAACTCTTGGGCACGCTCCGGGGGCGGAGGCACCCCAGGCAACCCATAGGCGATGAACAGCACGGGGTGCACGTGGTTGGCAGAATAGCAGTCCCGGCGCGGCCCGGGCGGCGTCAGATGGGACCTTCCGGTCGGGGCCGGGAGGCCCAGGCGCTAGCGGCGGCGGGGGCGGCGCAGGGCCATGGCATCGCCGATGGGCGTGGGCTCGGGGTCGAAGGGGGGCAGAGCCAAGACCAGCCGCTCGATGCGCGGCAGGGCCTCGGAGGCCGCCCGCTCGGCGCGCAACTCGTCGAAATCGCCTTCGAAGACCAAGATGAGCACGTAGATGCCCGAGAAGCTGAGGGCCAGCACGCCTAGGTCCGACGATGCCTCGGCGTGGCGAAAGTGACGGCCCTTGTGCGCCTGCCCCACGTACGGAAGCTTGCGCACGAGGGCAATGGCCGCGTTGGAGCGGACTTGGGAGGCATCTTGGGCCACCGGCGCAGGCCTTGGGGACTCGCCGTCGCCCAAGAGGCCACCGGGCAGCGACGGGTCGGAATCTGTGGCGCCACTGACCAGCTGGGGGCGGGAGACCTCGGGGGCCGGGCTCGCCGATGCGGGCGCGTGGTCGTCGGCGCTGCGATCTTTGAGCGCGGAGCCCCAAACCACGGGCGAATCGACGTCGATGACCACCACGTCGGTGGCGCCGGCGCGGGCCGCAAGGGCCCGGAGCTCGCCGTGAAGCGACAAGGGTACCGAGACCCGAGAAGCTGCGCGCTGCGGCTCGCTCTTGGGCTCTAGCGCGTCGGCAAAGGAGTCGACGAGCATGCCCAAGCGGCGCTCGAGGACGTCCCTTTCGGCGTCGGTGGGGGCCTCGGGCAGCACAATGACGACCACGCGCTCGTCGGGCAGTGTGGCAAAAAGGGTGTGGCTGGACTGGGGCGCTTCTTCGGCGCTGGCCACGACGCGCACGTCTTTGGCGCCGAGGTCCCGGCGGATGAGCGAAAAAAAACG
>JBIKNA010000040.1:0-30428 GCA_044358965.1 Polyangiaceae bacterium | reverse complement strand
GCTAGAGATGATCTCTCCGTCGTACCGGAGCGTCACCTGCTGCTTGAGGTCGAAATCTACGAGCACCTGCACCCAACGATTTGTGGGCAGCGCTTTCGGCTTGAGATCCGAGCGCGGACAGCCGCAGCCGCCGTCCTTGAACTGTACATCCTCGCGCAGCGTGCCGCCCGAGGCCCCGGTGCCGAAGAAGAGCTCGTAGACGGGGATGCCCGCGGCTTCGGTACGTATCGCAAACAGGTCCGAGAAGCTCACGTCGGGCAACTTGACCACGAAGACCCCGAAGGAGCAGCTGACCTTCGCGCCAATCGGGAACTTCTTGGTCAGGGCCCCCAATGGGTCCGTGGCCGAAGGGCCTGCCTTCGTGGTTCGGGCCCGAAGTGCATAGGGCTTGGGGCGCCCCTCGCCCCGATCGAGCGCTGCCCCCGCTGTCACCGTGGTGGTGTCCCATCCGTCGCCGACGGGCCGTGTGTCGAAGTCCTCACAGAACGTGCCCGGGCATCCGCTGTCGACGGCTCCCCCGTCGGCCGAGGCATCCCCCGCGTCGAGCCCCTGCGGGCCGTCTGACGAAGCGTCGATGCCCGGAACCGAGGTATCTTTTGCTTCCGCGTCCGGCGCAGCGCCCGCCCCGGCGAGCCCGTCGACATCCACCAGCAACGAACACGCAGCGAGCGCGAGAACGGGCAGGAGCAGCGTTCCCAACAGCACTCGCTTGGCGATGGACGACGACGGCCCCATGCCGTGGAGCATACCCTACCCCCGCGCTTGGGCCCTCTATTGCGAAGCCCCTTTCTCCTCTTAGGCGCTCATCAGCGACGCGGACTCGGACGACGTCTCATCGACGACAACGCCCACCAAGCTTCGCACCTCGGGCAGCGCTTGGCGCATGGTATCGCGGGTGCGCTCCCGCAACATCGCGACGTCCGAAAGCGTGAGCCCCTCGGTCGAAATGGGGGCCAGCACACGCGCATGCGCCCGGGCCTTGCCAAACCACTTGGAGCCCTTGGGCCTGCAGTTGCGGGTGCCGGCGATGACCACGGGCAGGATGGGAACCCCCGCCTCGATGGCGAGCTGGAAGGCACCGTCTTTGAAGGGCAACAAGTTGCCGTCCGGCGAGCGGGTCCCTTCGGGAAAGATCATGACCGGGCACCCCGCGCGCAACGTGCTTCGGCACTCGTCCATCATCTGCACGACGCTGCCGCGATCACCTCGCTTGAGCGAGATATCGCCGCTACAGCGCATGAGCCAGCCAATGAGTGGCAGGCGGAAGATTTCTTCTTTGGCGATCCAACGCATGTCCCAGGGAAGGAACGACAACAAGAACGGGTCTGCCGTAGACTCGTGGTTGGCGACGACCACGTAGCCGCGCGACAGCACGTCACGCGGCGCTTCGCCATCGACGGAGAAGCTCCAGACCGGAGACAGGCTGCTCGTGGTTCGGCCGAAGCGCCGCATCCAGCGCCCTGGAACCCGCTGCGTAGGGTCGTCGCGGTGAGCCACCTTGGCGGCGGCCATGAACGGCAAGAACCCTACTGCGAGGGCCACAAACTCGGCGTAGCTGTACAACCCAAGGGTGACGTTGGACACGCCTTGGCTGTAGCCAGCGGCCCTCGCAGCCGCACGTCATCATTGCGTCATCCGGCGCAAAATGGGCCGTGACCGCAAATTGGACCTACATTTGATTACATGGTCTATTGCTGGCTCGTTTCGAAAGGAATTTCCATGAACATTCGACTATTTCGAGCGCTCGCGGTGGCCCTGCCGCTGACCTGCGCCGTGCTCGCGCCCACCGCGCCCGCCTTTGCCCAGGCCGCGGCAGGCTCCGCCGCCGGCAAGGCGACTCCCCTCAAGGACGCGAAGAAAGAGCAGCGCGAGGAACGCAAAGAGCTGAAGGAGGCCCTCAAGACGGGCGATCCGGCGAAAATCAAGGAGGCCCGCGAGGAGCTCCAAAAGGCGCGCAAAGATCGGCGCCAGGCCGCCAAGACCGTGCTCGAGGGCAAGTATGGCGCGGACATCCTGAAGAAGCCCGCCGTGCGCGCCGAGCTGCGTATGCACAGTGTGCGCATGGCCCGGCTGCACCACATCGAGAAGCTGGCCAAGGAGAAGAGCAAAGAGCCGCTGGCCAAGAAGGCTGCGACGCTCATCGAGAAAGAAAATGCGCGCCATCAAAAGCGCATGGACGCACTCAAGGCGAAGAACGGAGACGACAAATGAACAAGTTCACGCTCCTTGGCGCCCTAGGAATCTCGCTCACCCTGATGGGTTGCCCCGAAGAGAAGAAGCCTGAGGTCAAGCCGACGACCAGCGCCACCGCGCAAGCCAGCGCGACGCCGAGTGCGTCTGCCGCTGCCTCCGTGGCCGCCCCGGCGACGTCGGGCTCCGCCGCCACAGCAACCGCTGCGAACGACGATGCCATGACCGAAGAGGACTTCGAGGAAGAGGCTCAAGCGAGCATCAGCGAGAGCAACATGGAAGAAGAGTTCGCGAAGCTCGAAAAAGAGATCTCCGCGAACTGACGGTTGTCTCACGTAGGCCGCGAAGCCCGCGGAGGTCCTCAAGACCTCGCGGGCTTCGTTGCATTTGGCCAGCTGCCGCTGGGGGCTAGCGGCACTGCCCGGCCTGACACGACGTAGAGCCCGGGCACTGGGCGTTGGACACGCAACCGGCAACGCACTTGCTGCTGACGCAGATCAAGCCGGAGCCGTCGTTGCCCGGATTGCACTGACCGTGCGACGCGCAGGCCTTGCCCACCCCGGCCGACGACGATGGACTTCCAGCGCTCGGGGAGCTGCTGGGCGCCGCAGGGGCGTCGTCGACATTGGTCTCGGTGCTGCGTCCGCCGGAGCACGGGCCCCCCGGGTCCGCGCCACTGTACTCGTAGTGCCACGCCTCGCTGGGCACCGTGCGTCGGAATCCGAACTTGCTGGCGTTGTTGCTGAGCCAGCTCGATGTCTTGAGATCGAGTGCCAGGCCGTTCTGGTGGTTGCTGTAGCCGGGCCTGGCGGCCAGGTTGCCATTGTTGCACTTTCCACTCTTGTAGCAGTTGTAGAGGTATTGCTGCTCGGACTGGGTGCGGAAGCCGCTGTTGATGGTGAGGTTCACACCGGCCGCGAGCGCTGCCTTCTGCATCTTCAAGAAGGCGTGCCCCGTGGTCTTGGTCACCCGTTTGCCGCCGATGCGAATCACCTTCACGTTGCTCGGGCTGCCCTTGGAGTACGCCTGCATCGACTCCTCGTTGCAGTCGACGGCGCTAGCGCTCAGCGCATCGCTGGTGCTCTCGGTGGGCTCGCTCTCGAAGTCATGATCATCATCCTCGTCGTCCGCGTCGGCCCCCATGCAGCCGACGATGGGAGCCATGGCCACGACACACAAAACCGCAAACCACCGAGAGAGCGCCATGCCCACCTGGTGTGCACGGCGCGGGCCACATCATCAGCGGGCCGTGGAGCGACAATTGTGCAGCGGCAAGGCCTCAAAGTTCCAACGGAGCTAGAAAGATTCCACTTTACCGCGGTTTTCTTGGGCAGCCGCAGCCGCCGGAGCCCGCGGCAGTCACCCGCCGGCGACACCAGCTGCGGCCACGAGCACGCGGCAGTGCGCCAGAAACCTAGGCGAGCCGAGGGTGGCCACCGAGGCACCGGCGGCGGGCCAGCGCCAGCGCAGGTTACCTGCTACCTACACGCATGGGATGCGAGGGTGTCCCACCGAAAAGGGTACACGTCGGCCCGGGGTTCGCCCGGCCGTGTACCATGAGGTCATGCGCGCTGCCCGAACGCTTGCCATTGGATCTGTTTCTGTCGCCGTTGGACTGGGTCTTTTCAGCGGCTGCTCTGGCAGCGGAGGGGGCGGCATCTCGAGCGGGGAGTCGAGCTCCGGAACCTCCGGAACCAGCGGAACCTCCGGAACCAGCGGAACCCCGCCAGAGTGCACCAAAGACGACGATTGCGTGAGCAAGGTCTGCAAGGAACAGAAGTGTGCGCTGCCATCGCCCACGGACGGAAAGCAGAACGCCGACGAAACCGACGTGGACTGCGGCGGTGGCATTGACGCTGCGCGCTGCGCCGACGGCAAGAAGTGTGTCGAGAACACCGACTGCCAAAGCCAGGTGTGCACGAACCTGGTGTGCGCGATCCCCTCGGCCACCGACGCCGTCAAGAACGGAGACGAGACCGACGTGGACTGCGGAGGCAAGAAGGCGCCGGCGTGCGAGCCTCCCAAAGCCTGCGCCGTGGCCGAGGACTGCACCACCAACGTGTGCAAAGCCAACGCGTGCGTGACGGCGACCGCCGACGACGGCGTCAAGAACGGCACCGAGACCGACGTGGACTGCGGTGGCGCGGACGCAGGCACCCCACGATGTGCCACCAGCAAGAAGTGCGTGGCGGGCTCCGACTGCCAGAGCAAGGTCTGCAACGGCGGCACGAAGACCTGTAGTGCGCCCACCCCAACCGACGGCGTGCAGAACGGCACCGAGACCGACGTGGACTGCGGCGGCGCGGGCAACCCCAAATGCGCTGTGGGCAAGACGTGCGTGGCGGGCTCCGACTGCACCACCTTGGGATGCGACGACCAAAAGAAGTGTGCCGTCGAGCGCAGCTGCACCCAGCGCTACGGCGGCCGCACGTGCGGCACCGGCGAGGTGGGCGACGTCAACGCCAACCACGAGAGCTGCTGCAAGAGCATCGAGGTCCCGGGCTACTCGGACCCGCAGTTTCCGGGCAAGAGGGTCTACGTCGACAAGTACGAGATCACGGCCGGACGCATTCGCGCCTTCGTCGAAGGGCTGCAGGCGCAGTACGGCGGCAAGCCCGACATCAAGACGTACATCGCGCAGAACAAGCCGCTCAACTGGAACGATGGCTGGAACTTCATGCTCGCGTCCGACACGGACGAGGCAGCGAACGTCACCATGCCACATCCGCAAAACTCTCCCCCCAGCACCAACCCGGCCAACGTTGGCACCAACTACGCGTTCGGCTCCTCGCTGTACCAGTACATCCACGGCCACAACTGCTACCAAGGTGGCGGTGCAGGCCCGGCGAACTCGAACGCCTACGGGTACAACACCTTCTGGTACTCGCCGGCCGTGATGACCGGGCAGAACGGTGGCTGGCCGCGGGCGTTCAGCAAAGACGAACTCGACACCCGGGCCATGAACTGCATCCCCGCAGCGGTCCTGGCCGCGTTCTGCGCCTGGGATGGCGGTCAACTTGCTACCAGCGCGGCGCTCAAGCAAATCTCCGGAGCGACGCTCAGCTCTTCGGGCTTGGTGTCTGTGGCCGGACGCCTACCAGCGCGCACGGGTGCATCGAGCACGGATAGCAACGTCAACTGGTCTAGCGACGGCAGCCAGAACCCCTACTACTACCGCACCATCATCGACCCGGCGGTTCCTGGCGTCTTCTTCAACCAGCAGCAGAACACCCACGAGGGTGCGGGGCGCATCGCACCGCCGGGCCGTATGGCAGGCGATCGCACGGCCTCGGCACCAGCATCCACCGACTCCTGGGCCGACCTGCGTGGCAACCTCAACGAGGTGGTCTTGGTGCCGGCGCAGATCGGTGCGGCATCGGGCTTTGCCCTTGAGTACGAAGGCGTCGCCTTGTCGAGTGCCCGCGCCGGCGGCAACACCACGGCCAAGAACGGCTACCCCGAACACAAGGCAGGCTTCGCGGGCGGCCGTTGCATGCGCTTCAAGTGACAGCGCACGTGCGCGCTTAGGGCTTCATGCCGCCGGCCTTCCAGGCCTTCACCTTCTCTACGATGTCCGCCGGCACCTTGTCCCTGGGTGCCGGGGGCATGGTGGTTCCCATGGAAGCGATGAGTTTGTCGGCCACCATTGCCGGGTCGCCACCGGCAAACGGGTACCGCGTAAGGTCGTAGGGCTTGCCCGCGTGATGGCACTCGGTGCAGCCCTGGGCGTTGAGCAGGGGCACGATGGTCAGCTGGAAGCCGCCGGTGACCGGGGGCATGGTGGTTCCGGAATCTGCAGGCGTCGCGCCGCCGTCGACGGTCGCGCCCCCATCGCTCGGGGCACTCGCGTCGTTGGCGCCCCCAGCATCGGTGCCCTGCTCCGCAGACGCATCCTCTCCCTGACCGTCGGAGGCATCCGCGGCGCCTCCGTCTTTCTTCTTTTTCTTTTTGCCGCCGGTCTCGTCGCCGGGCGCATCCTCGGCGGGGACGTCGTCGGGCCCGACACCACGCAGGCTCGGGGCTTTGCCGAGATCGCAGCCAGTCAGCAGCACCGTGAGCAGGCTAGCCATCAACAGACCGTTGGAAATTCCGCCTTGGATGATCGAATTGCGACGCTGCTTCATTGCGACCATCCATGGAGCAAGTCCGGAGCCAATGTCGCTTGATGGTGACCAACGTCTGCCTCTGTACGTAGTTCAAAGGATAAAGCCCGGGCGCTCGCTCCCGCAGGTCAGCCCGATGCGTTCGAGTGGTTCAGCTCTTGCTTCGTTGTGAGGCGGAACCCAAAATCATGCGCGCATCCTGGAAAATTACGGTCCCTGCGGTCACGTTCCTCTTCGCGGTGGCAACCGCCGCGTGTGTCCAAGGCGACGAGCCCGAAGAGACGAGCACCGCCCAAGGCGTCACCGCCGCGGCGGCAGACCCGACGGTTCCCACCGGCGCGACTCCGCAGATCCTGTCGGCGGCAACGCTGGCCAAGTACAAGAGTGCGCTGCCCAAGGTGGCCTACCCCAAGCTCGAAGCGATCTTCGAGTCGCCCTCCACGGTCTGGTTCGACAAGGAGACCATGATCCCGTCGTACCAAGACAGCGTGGGCGACGGCTCGCAAACGCCCATCGGTGCGCGCGCCAACTCTCAAGGCGCCGGCGTCATCGTGCCTCAGGGCCGCCGACTCTTTAGTCAAGACGGCAAGACCTGGGCATTCCCCTTCGCCCACACCGCAGGCACCGACGCGTCGACGAACATCCAGATCGTCAACTTCATGAGCTTGCCGGCCAACGGGAACTCGTTCTGGCCGGTGGTCTACCGACGCATCCAGAACCCTCAGGGCTTGGGAGGTCTCGGCGTCAACAAGTGGACCTGGACCTACCCCAAGGGAACGATGCTCGGCGAGATCATCATGATCAAGGACGCGCAGGGCAACCTGACCACCTCGGAGATCCGCATTCGCATGCGCTACGCCACCGGCTGGGGCGTGAACGTGTTTCGACCCTTCCCCACGGCACAAAGCCTCGCCGCCGCCATCAAGACGGCGCGCCCCACCTGGGAGACGCAGCCCAACCTGAAGGCCGTGGTGGACCACCTGGGCAACAACGCAACCTTGGAGCCCAAATCCCAGACATCGCCAGGGTTCAACAACGTGTTCCAGGTCTCTGGCCACCTGGACCGCCTGCCGGACTTCCAAGACGAAGCCCTAGTCAAGGAGCTGATGACCAAGACCGTGTTCACGTCGGCCTACGGCGAGACGTGGAAGCAGAATGGAACGCAGAAGTCCTTCGCCCCGGCCTCCAGGGGCGGCGCCGCCATCGTGCCCAACAACTACGAGGCCGGTTTGCTCGAGGTGCGCGAGAAGATGTGCATGGAGTGCCACAAGAATGCGGGTCAGCAGATCAACGACTTCGAGACCAATGCCGTGCTCTATGGCGACATCTGGGGCGAAGACGGCATCTTCTCGTTCCACCCGTACGACCAGACGCAGTACAGCAACTTCAACAACGAGAACCGGCGCGTGCGCCCGGCGTACGCCGCGGCCAATCTGGTGGTCCCGTACAACGCCGGCACGCACCCGGCGGACGTCTACACCACGGTGAACTACCGGCCGTAGCTGCCCAAGTCAGGGGCACAACGCAACGAGCGACGGTGGATCAGCCGGGGCCCAGCTGCGTTGCCCAGTCGAGCCTCGGGCCGCGGTCCACTCGATAATCGTTTCCAACACTTGGCGCCGTTACGCACAAGGTACGACATGTGCATCCATGGGTGCCATGCGCTCGCTCCTCGAGCTCCTCCCCGTCTTGTCCATGGCCTTTGCCGCGGCGGCATGCGCCGCGCCCACCGATGCCCCCAGCGAAGGCACCGAAGGTAGTGAAGACGATCTCGTCGCCAAGGCGGACGAGCATTGGTTCTACAACGGCACATTGCCCAAGCTCGAAGGCGCCAAGGTCACGGTCTCGCTCAAGGGGCACACCGCCCGGGTGTCGGGCCTTCTGCCGGCCGGCGTCACCATCGGCGCGCTGCCGCACGTGATGACCAAGCCCGAGGGCGCCCGCACCCGCGTGGATGTCGTGTACCCCATCGCCACGGCCATGCCCGGCAAGAGCAACTCGCGCCCCGGAGCCTACGAGTTTCAGTTGGCCAGGCCCTACCGGCCCGATGGCGTTGCGTACACAATTCGCGAAGGTGAGCACTTCGTGCCCTGGGGTGGCTTCCCCTTCATCGCCTACAACGGCGGCATCGCGTTCCACGGTCCCATCACCTCCAAAGACAATCTCGCGGCCGGAGACCTCAACGTCTGGTACCTCCGCCGCGGCGCAGTGTCTGGTGGCTGCAACCGCATGATGGGAGAGCACGTGGTCGAGCTCGCCCACTTGGTCGGCATCAACATGCGGAAAGTCTACGAGGCCAACCGGGCCTACCAAGATCCGTCCAACGCCGCAGTGCAGGTCATCGCCGACTACGACAAGTACAACGGCAAATACGTCGACGTGGACTACCCCACGGACGAAGGCGCGAGGCGCCCCAAAGCCGTGTTCCCCGCCAACGAGATCGCCATGTTCGGGTCGTGGATCGCAACGGAGATGCCCGATGGCAAAGACCTGCCCCCGAGCATGAAGTGGGAAGCCGGCGTGCAGGGCGACTTCTACGTGTTCGCCGAACACGCCAAGCGCAACGTGGTGTGCTCGATCCCCAAGCGCGATCTGCCAAGACTCAAGACCTTCGTGGCCACACGCGGGGGCGAAGTGCCGCAGAACCTCTGCGAGAAGAAGGCGTGCTACATCGACGCGCTGCGCGCAGGTCGTACGCCGGCATGCAATTGACCGGCGTGCACCTAGATTTCCGACGGGTTTCGCCCGGGCCCGCTAGGCGCTCAGTCGAGTAATGCCAGCAAATCGTCCTTCGTCAGCTGCGCCCCGAGGGCCGAGCCCTCGAGCGCGGCGGCGGCGATTTCGCGCTTCTTCTGCTGCAACGCGAGCACCCGCTCCTCGACGGTGTCTTTGGTCACCAACCGGTGCACCATGACCGGCCGCTCTTGGCCAATGCGGTGGGCGCGGTCGGCGGCTTGGTCTTCGGCCGCGGGATTCCACCACGGGTCGAGCAAGAACACGTGGTCCGCCGCGGTCAGGTTGAGCCCCGTGCCGCCGGCCTTCAGCGAGACGAGCATGGCCGTAGGACCTTGGTCCTGCTGAAAGACATCGACCACGCTGGCGCGATCTCGCGTGCTTCCATCGAGGCGGCAGAAGGAGATCTCCGCCTGTCGCAGGGCAGGTTCGATCAAGTCTAGAAGTCCCGTCCACTGCGAGAACACGAGCGCGCGATGCCCGCCGTCTCGGGCGGCCATGAGCGCATGCACCAGCCGTTGCACCTTGGACGACGTTTCGCGCGCTTGCCCCGGCAAGAGTGAAGCATGGCACGCCGCTTGACGCAGCCGGAGCAGCGCCTCGAGCGCAGCCATGGGGCTCGCACCTTCGCTCATGCGCTTTTGCACGTCGCTCCGCGCAGCCAGGCGCATGGCTTCGTAGAGCGCCCGCTCGTCCTCCTCGAAGTCGACAAAAAGAACCGAGTCCGTCCGCGGCGGCAGGTCTTGCGCCACCGCAGACTTGGTGCGTCGCAGCAGCACGGGTCGCAGTTTTCGGCGAAGGCGATCTGTGGCCTCGGCGTCGCCTCGCTCCACCTTGTCGCCGATGAGTGCGCGGAAATCCGCGCGGGTGCCGAGCAACCCAGGGTTGGCAAAGTGCGTGATGCTGAACAGCTCTTCGAGACGGTTCTCGACGGGGGTGCCGCTGAGCGCCACGCGGAACTTGGCGCCGTGCAGGGCGAACGCTGCCCGGGCGCTCTGGCTATCGGGGTTCTTGATGGTCTGCGCTTCGTCGATGACCACCGTGTCCCAGGCCTTTGCGGTCAACAATGGCAGTTCGTTGCGCAGGGTGCCGTAGGTGGTAAGCACCACGTCGGCCTCGGGGTCGAGCTTTCGCGATGACCCGTGGAAGAGACACACCTTGAGCCCCGGACGGAACCTCTGGAGCTCGCGCTCCCAGTTGAAGAGCACACTTCGCGGGCACACGACCAGCGTTGGCCCAGACAACACGGCGATGGCCTGGAGGGTCTTGCCAAGCCCCATGTCATCGGCGAGCAGGGCCCCCAGGCCAAGCCGGCGCGCACGCTGCAAGAAGGCAACACCCTCGCGCTGGTACTGCCGCAGATCGGCTTGGAGGTCTTGGGGCAACACCGGCTCGGTGCTGCCCATGTCGAGGGCCTGGACGGCCTCCCGCAGCGCGGCCGGCGTCGGCGCCCCCGTGGCTTCGCACAACTCGAGCAGCGCCGGCGTGAGCGCGCGGTGGACCTTGCCTTCGCTGTCGCGCGAGGCCAAAAGTTCCGCGATTTTGGCACCATGCCGCGACAACCAGTCGGCAGGCAGCGGCGCAAAGCCCGAGGTGGGCAGCGGCACCAGCGACAGCCCCAGGCGAAAGGCAGACATCACCGTCTCGCCAGGGAGCTCTTGTCGCTGTCCGCGCGCGTCTTCGTAGGCAAACGAGAGCGAGACCGAAACACCACTCACGTCGAGCACCGGGACGAGCTCCTGGTGCTGCACGAGCCCCGCGAAGGCCGCAACAGCCCCAAGGCGATGCAGCAGCGCCGCGGCCTCGTTGGGCTTGAAGGCCACCCGCCGCCCGGGCACCAAGTTGAACTCGTCGCGGAGGCGATGCACCAGGGTTTGTTCGTCGTCGATGGATCTACGGGGCACGCGATCGCCGAGCAGCACGAGCTCCCCTTGGTCGACCCGCGCCACCACCGGATCGCCATAGACCACCAAGGGCATCAGCCACACCACGCCGTCGCCAGCCTCGGTCTCGAGGCTGATGCAGGGTTTATCCACGCCGGCGCGGGCGGGCAGACGCTTGGTCTCGATGCGCACGTCCATGTCGCGTTCGAGCCCCGGCAAGGTGTCCGCAATGAAGCTCCCGAGCTGTGCGCGGCTGACCGGCCGTGTGATGGGGAGCAGCTCGTGTTTCTCTCCCGCGACAGCGAGCGCTCCGAGCGGAGCCAAGACTTCGCCCTCGCGCCCCACCCCCGCGGCGACAACGTAGGGCCCGGGCAAGGGCCGCTCCACGCGCACCGCAACGCCGTCGGCCCCGGCATCGACGATGCGCGCCACGGGCTTGATGGGTTCGCGCCGGGTCCGAACAAGCGCACCATCGAGCGTTACGTCTTTGGCGGCCTCGAGGGCCATGAACAGGGGCGAAAGCTTGGCCGTGGGCACAAGGCCACGGTGGAACGACAGGGCCAGGCGATCGACCTCGTGGTCGAGCTGCCCCGCAAGAATGGGCTCCCGGCGGCTGATGCGGGTGGCCAGTGAATCGAGGGGCACCGGCGCGGGCCCACCCAAAAGTTCACGTGCACAATACAAGCTTCCACGGACAACGCTGAGGCGGTACCCGACGCGCAGAGCGGCAGGCCCCTTGGGCGACGTCGTATGGCCCGCAGCGGGCACGTCGGCACCGGCCCCCGCGGCGACGGAGGGGGCTGGGCCCTGCACGAGCACAATGGCTACGGCCACCACGTGGGCACACGGGTCCACTTTGGCGTCGCAGTCGCAGGACCACTCGAGGTCCTCGACGAACAAGGTGGTCTCCGGGCTCGTGGGGCCCGACGCCAACACCCGCGCAGTGACCTCTTTGGGCGAGCGTGTCTCGATGGCGACGGCGCCCTCGCGTGCGAGCTTGACGCCGGTGGACCAAACCCCCGGGAGCGCTGCGGTGCGCACTGTCTCGAGAATGCCCATGACCCGGTCGTTTAGCGCATTTTGCACCGATGGCGGCCGTCAGGCGTTTGTGTGCACCAAACAAAGTGCCGGGAGACCAGTCCCAACGCTACGCAATGGAGCCTTGCGGCCACGCGCCAGCCATCGTATGCCCCGGGCGTGTTGCTTAGGCACCGCACGAGTGCCAAGGGCGGAGGACTTCACATGGTGCGTTTGGGTTTTCTTTCGGGTGCGGTGGTTCTTGGGTTCTGCGTAGCGGCGTGCAGCTCCTCCAACGCGAGCAACGCTTCAACCAGTGGCAGCGGCAGCGGCACCGCCCCTACCCCGTCCGGCACCGCGCCCGTGGAACCGGAGCCCGCGCCCGAGCCCGCTCCCGTCGACCCCAAGAGCTTCTGCTCCCTCGACACCGAGGAGCTGCCTCGCTGTTCCGTTCGCGAGTGCACGGACTCCGGCAAAGGCATCAGCGCCGACAAGAAAGTGCAGCTCTGCACCCCCGATGCCGAGGTACCCGAAAAGCTCAAGGCCAACGAAAAGGTCAACGGCTTCACCATCGTCGACATCGAGGTCTGGCCCTACACCGAGAAGGCGCCCGCGTACCCCGACGACATCGTGTGGACGTACAAAGACGCGAGCGCCCAGGCCAAGGCCTGCCTGGCCGCGTCCCGCGCGCGCCTGGTCGATATCCTGACCAATGATCCGCCCCAAGAGCTACTCGACTTCCAGTCGCGCACCAAAGTCAGCGCGTTCTACAACTGGAACAACGACTACACCTTGGCCAAGAAGAACCAGATGGCCTCGAAGAGCTACCAGCGCATGTGGCTGTTCGAAGGTCGCCTCATGAAGTGGATCAGCGAGACGAACCAAGACGGCTCCTGCATGCTGCCCACCCGGGAGGCCCTCATCGCCTTTGCCAAGGCCTGCACCACCGACGTGTTCCCCAACTGCGGCCCGGGCAAGTAGCACCGGCTTTTGTGCCCGGCGGTGGTACAACATCGCCGCCCATGGCCAGCAAGCGTCCAGAAGTTCTAGCTCCCGCCGGCGACCGTGCCTCCCTCGAGGCTGCCGTTCGCGCTGGCGCCGATGCCGTGTATTTCGGCCTCCAGGCCTTCAACGCGCGGGCCCGCGCCAGCAACTTCGACGAAACCGAACTCCAAGAGACCATGGCGTACCTGCGGCGCCACGGCGTTCGGGGCTACGTCACGCTCAATACGCTCGTGTTCGACCGGGAGCTGCCCAAGATGGAGGAAGCCCTGCGCACCTGCGCGGCGGCCGGGGTCGACGCGGTCATCGTCCAAGATCTGGGCGTCATGCGAATGGCCCGGGAGATTGCCCCCACGCTACACGTGCACGCATCCACGCAAATGACGTGCACCGACGCCGGCGCGTGCGACTTCGCCGCACGCATGGGCGCGAGCCGCGTCATCCTGGCGCGGGAGCTTTCTGTCGCCGACATCGAAGACATCACCGCGCACACCCACGTGCCCGTCGAGGTCTTCGTACACGGCGCCCTATGCATTTCGTACTCGGGGCAATGCCTCACCAGTGAGGCCTTCGGCGGCCGAAGCGCCAACCGTGGCGCTTGCGCGCAAGCGTGCAGGCTGCCCTACGATCTCGTGGTCGATGGCCAAGACGTGCCCATGGGCGACCGCGAGTTTCTCTTGTCGCCCGAAGACCTCGAGGCCAGCGCGCTCGTACCCGAGCTGTTGCGGGCCGGCGTGGTCTCCCTCAAGATCGAGGGCCGCCTCAAGGGCCCCGCCTACGTGGCCGCCACCACGGAGCTGTATCGCAAAGCGGCGATTGCTTGCCTCGACGCCGCGTCCCCAGGGCCCAGCGAACACGATCGTCGGGCGGCGCTTGCGGCCTACACCCGTGGCTCGGGCCCGGGCTTTTTGCAGGGCCCCGACCACCAACGCATCGTCGAGGGCCTGTCTTGCGACCACCGAGGCCTGCCCGTGGGCACGGTCCTGCGGGCGCAGCGCGAGGGCGGCAAGTTGTGGGTGTACATCCAAGGCGACGAGCCCATCGAAAAGGGCGACGGACTCCTGCTGGAGCGCAAAACCAGCCCATCCGGCGAGCTCGTCCCCGAAACCGGCGGCCGGGTCTGGGACGTCGTGGCAAGCGCCGCGGGGGAGCAGCGGGTGTGGTTCGGGCCCGACAAGCCGCAGTTTCCGCACATAGCTGGCCAGCGCGTCTTCCGAAGCAACGATCCACGAAGCGCCGCCGAGACCCTTTCGCGCATCGAAAGGACCCCACACCGCGTCGAACTGCGCATGGGCATCCGCGGCGAGTACGACGGCCCCTTCGAGCTTTGGGCCGAGAGTGAGCGCGGACACGGCGCCTCCGTCACCTCCACGGCGGTCATCACGCGGTCCCAAGAGCCTCGCAAAGACGACGTTCTGCGCGACAAGCTGAGCGGACTTGGCGACACGGCCTTTGTGCTGGGCAGTCTGGACATTGCGCTACCGGACCACGCGTTCGTGCCACCGAGCGCGCTCAAGAAGGCCCGGCGCGACTTGGTGGCCGCACTTGGCGAAGCCCCGCGCGCCCACGAGATCACCTCGTGCACCGCTGCGTCGGTACTGGCGTCCATCCCCGCACCAACGGGCGCCGCCTTGCCGCCGGGCATCTTCGTCTTGTGCCGGAACATCGAGCAGGCCCGCGCAGCTCATCTGGCCGGCGCCGATGGCGTGTACCTCGATTTCCTGGAGCTGACGGGCACAGGCGATGCCGTACGAGAGCTACGAAAGATGGGCGCATCGTGCATCGGTGTGGCGCCGCCGCGCATTCGCAAGCCCGGCGAAGACAAGATCGATCGGTACCTTGCATCCCTGGCACCAGACGCGGTGCTCATCCGCGGGCTCGGGGCCCTGGGCGCCCTGGGCAGCATGGCGCAGACCACCTCGTCGCCGGGGCCGCTACGCATCGCGGACTTTTCCCTCAACGTGGCCAACCAGATCACGGCGCGAACAGTGCTGGCCGAGGGTGCCCAGGCGTTTGTGCCCTCCTTCGATCTCGACGCAGCACAGCTCTTCGAGCTTTTGGCCGACCGGCAACTTGCGGCCCGCGCCGAGGTGGTCATCCACCATCCGATGCCACTCTTCCACATGGAACACTGCGTCATCGCCGCGACGCTCTCCCAAGGCCGCGACCACCGGACTTGTGGGCGTCCGTGCGATCGCCACGTGGTCTCCCTGCGCGACCGCACCGGCAGGCTCCATCCGGTCGAGGCCGACGTGGGTTGCCGCAACACCGTTTTTCACGAAAAGGCCCAAAGTGCGGCAGACCATGCGCTCGGCCTCAAGAACCGGGGCGTGCAGCGTTTTCGTATCGAGCTCGTGCGGGAGACCGCCATCGACGTGACGAAGTTGATCCAGGTGTATCGCTCGCTTGTCACCGAAGTGGCGCCGCTCTCCCAGGTCTGGGCCGAGCTGCGGGCCGAGGGGGGCTACGGCGTGGTGCGAGGATCACTACGGATTGTGCAGTAACGGTCGTTCTAAGGACCTGGTGCACCCAAGCCCCAGGCACCTTGGCCCGGAGTTTGCGAAAGCACTTGTTCGAAGGAAGGCGGCCTCGTGCACATCAAGACTCCCCTGCCCCCCAGCGCATTCGAAATCGATACGCAACCCGAAGAGGGCACGTCTGCACCGGACAGCAACCCCTCGGCCACGAACACCATGCGCATCTGGGTGGGCGACGCCACGCGCACCCTGACGGGCGGAACCGCCTGGGCGGCGGCGGCCGGCGCCTCAGCTCTCGTCACCATCGCGCTCTTGTTGCTCCCCTCGGCCATGCACAAGGCACCCGCCAAGGCGGCGCAGATCAGCGATGGCGTGGTGCACGTTGACGGTAGCGAGCTCACTGCGAGCTGCGGCGTCAGCGCCCGGCCCGCCCGGGCCAAGCTCGACCTCACGGTGGACACTTCGGGCCGCGTGCAGCGGGCCGCGGCCCATGGCCTTGCGGGCGCCGAGGCGCAGTGTGTCGAGCGCATCGCCGCGAACTGGGACTTCTTGCCGCAGGCTCAGGCCGTGAATCTGGAGCTCGACATCTCTGTCGATTGACGTGGCCGGCGCGAGCCGCGCGCAGGGCTAGGCCTAGACGTCGACACGTGAAGGCGGCGGGTCCGTGGGCCGGCCGGCTTCTTGGAGCAAGAGCACGGAGTTCGCTGGGCGCGTGATTTTCTCGCCGGCTTCGAGCAAGGTCACGCCATCGAAACCCGGGTCTACAGTGTCGAGCACGACGCGCCAGGGGCCGCCAAAGCGCTCGAGCGGCAGCGCGCAGGCAAGACTCGCGGGTTCGAAGCAGAGCAGCAGGTAGAACGTATTGTCTGTGGCATTGTCGCCACGGGCATCGTGGAACCCAAGGTCGCCACCGTAGAGCACGAGCCCCAACGCCGCCGCCCGCGGTGACTTCCAGTCGGGCTCGGTCATCAGGGTGCCGTCGTGCCGGAACCAGCTGACATCTTTGCGGCGCTTGCCCTGCGGGGCCTCGCCTCGCAAGAACGTCGGCCGCCGAAAGATGGGATGCGCGCGCCGAAACGCCACGAGCTCCTGCGCGAAGGCCAAGAGCGCACGCCCATCGGCGCCGAGTTCGTAGTCCATCCACGAAAGCTCGTTGTCTTGGCAGAAGACGTTGTTGTTGCCGCGTTGGGAAAGCCCGAGTTCGTCGCCAGCGGTGAGCATGGGCACCCCTTGGGACAAGAGCAGCAGAGCCAACAGGTTTCGCTGCTGCCGCAGGCGTTGCGCCAAAATCTGCGGGTCCGACGTCTCGCCCTCGACACCGAAGTTGTACGAGGCGTTGTCGTCGGAGCCATCGCGGTTCTGCTCGAGATTGGCCTCGTTGTGTTTCTTGTTGTAGCTCACCAAGTCGCGCAACGAAAAGCCATCGTGCGCGGTGATGAAGTTGATGCTGGCGTGCGGCCGACGCCCGGACTGCTCGTACAGATCGCTCGAGCCCGTGAGGCGAAAGCCCATCTCCGGGACGCGAGACCGATCGCCCAGAGCAAAGCGGCGCACGCAGTCGCGGTACTTGCCGTTCCACTCGGACCAAAGCAGCGGAAAGTTGCCGACCTGATAGCCGCCTTCCCCCAGATCCCAGGGCTCGGCGATGAGCTTCACCGCCGAGAGCACCGGGTCTTGATGGATGATGTCGAAGAAGGAGCCGAGCTTGTCCACATGGTGCACATCCCGGGCAAGCGATGACGCAAGGTCGAAGCGAAACCCGTCGACATGCATCTCCGTGACCCAGTAGCGCAGGCTGTCCATGATCAGCTTGAGCGTCTGCGGGTGCGCCACGTTGAGCGCGTTGCCGCAACCGGTGGTGTCGATGTACTCGCGCGGCGCCTTGGGCTCCGTACGGTAGTAGACCATGTTGTCGATGCCACGCAGGCCGAGCGTGGGTCCGAGACGCCCGCCTTCGCAGGTATGGTTGTACACCACGTCCAGCACCACCTCGATGCCCGCGGCGTGCAGCGCCTTGACCATTTGCTTGAACTCGGTGAGCTGCGCGCCGGGCTTGCTTGCGAAGCGCTGGTCCGGCGCAAAGAACCCGAGCGTCGAGTAACCCCAGTAGTTGGGCAGACCCCGCGCAGCAACCTCGGGCTCCGTCACGCACTCGTGCACGGGCAGCAGCTCGAGCGTGGTGATGCCCAGCGATTTCAGGTGCGCGATACACGCATCGCTCGACAGGCCAAGGTACGTACCGGCAAGCTCCTTGGGGACCCCCGGCATGCGCTTGGTCATGCCCTTGACATGCAGTTCGTAGACGACGGTGTCCGTCCAGGGCACCCGCGGCGGGCGCACGCTGCCCCAATCGAACTCGTCGTGAACGACGATGCCTTTGGGCACGGCGTTCGCGCTGTCTTGGGTGTCCATTCGCAGGTCGTCCATGCCCGCGCGCACATAGCCAAACGGCGCCCCCTCGGCGCGGCGGTAGTCCACCTGCCCCGAGAGCATGCGCGCATAGGGATCCACCAAGAGCTTGTGCGGATTGAAACGATGGCCAAGCTTGGGCTCGTACGGTCCGTAGACCCGGTAGCCATAGGCTTGCCCTGGCCGCAGCCCGCGGGCGTACCCATGAAACACGTGGGACGTGCGTTCGGGCATGGTGAGCCGGGTCTCGTTGCCCTCGGCATCGAAGAGGCACAAGTCCACCCGCGTTGCGTGCTCGCTGAAGAGGGCGAAGTTGACGCCCTCGCCGTCGAAGGTGGCGCCGAGCGGCGCGAAAGACGACCGCAGGACCTCGAGCTTCATGCGCGATGTGCGCTTTGCACGCTGGACTTGATGCGCGCAAAGCGCATGGACAGGCCCTGATCTCGCGCGAGTTCGTCGATGCCTCGGGGCAACCGGTAGGTCCAGTTGTGCGGGCCCACGGTGCCCGGCAGGTTGATGCGTGCACGGTCCCCGATGAGCTCCGTCACCAAGAGGAGCGCAAGCTCGGAGCCGGAGCGCAGCAACAGATCGATGAGTTTGTGCTCGCGCTCGAAGGTGCCCTCGCGACTGGCATCAAAGCCCGCCATGGCGCCCAGTTCGGCCTTTTCCCAAGGCTTGAAGTCGTCCCACCATTGCGTGATGGGGGCCGTGTCGTGCGTGCTGTAGGTGGCAACGCTGGCCGTCGGAAAGTGCGACGGGTCCCTGAGCCGGTTGTCGTCGCCACGCTCCCAGGGCAGAACCTTGTACCCGGGCAAGCCAAGCTCCGCGAGACCGTGGCGAACGAATGGAGGAATCACGCCAAGGTCCTCGGCGATGATCTGCGCTGGCCCGGCGCTGGCCTTGAGCGCGCCCAACACGTGTCGGCCCCGGGCATCCTGCTCGGCCTGCAGATCGGGGGAGAAATGACCTCGCGGCGCGCCATGATCCTTGATCCACATGCGGAAGAAGCCCACGACGTGATCGATGCGAAAGCGGTCGTACAGCCGCGCAGCGTGCTCCGCGCGGCTGCGCAGCCACTGCAGGTTGCCACGGTCCATCGCGGGCCAGTTGTACGCGGGCAGGCCCCAATCCTGGCCGTCCGCAGAGAAGTCATCGGGGGGCGCGCCCAGGGACACCTGCTGCAGGAACTCGTGCTGCCGCGACCAAACGCATGCGCTCTCGGTGCCCACGATGAAGGGCAGGTCGCCCATGAGCTCCACACCTAGGCTCCGCAGCTCGGCGCGCATGGCGTCCCACTGGGCGAAGGCCACGAACTGCGTGTACTGCGTGAGCAACACGGCGCGACCCGCGGGGTCAGTGACTTGGGGGTCTTTTCGTCGAGCCAGCCAAGAGGGCTCGCGATCGCGCTCCTCGCTGGGCCAGGTGCTCCAGCCGTGACCGTTGTGCGAAGCACGGACTTGCGCATAGAGCGCGTAGTCGAAGAGCCACGACGCCTCGCGCTCGCGAAACGTGGCAAAGGCCTGGTCGCGTTCGGAGCCCTTGCCCAAGTGCGTCTGCGCAAAACGCGAGAACGCCGCATCGAGGGCCTTGGCCTTGAGTGCGCGGACGGTCCGGTAGTCCACCTGCGCCGAGCTTCGGGCCACCTCCAACGACCCGAGGTCGTCGGCGGAGAGGAACTCCGTCAGGGGCACCCCCGCGAGCTCCGGCACCGCACCGATGTCGATGTAGACCGGGTCCAGCCCAAAGGCCGTACGTGCGCCGTACGGGCTGGTTTCGTCGCCCTGGAGCTCGTGCGGCGGCAGGATCTGCAGCAACCGGATACCGGCGGCTTGGAGCCAGCGTGCGCACGCGGGAAGGTGCGAAATCTGCCCGACACCCCAGTCGTCGTGGGAGCGGAGCGAAAAGAGCGGGGCCACAGCGCCCGCGAGACGGCTCGGCATGGCGCATGCTTCGCACAAGCCAAACGGAGGCGCAAGGCAATCCCGCCTACCTTGTGAGTCACGCGGCTCCTGGGAACCTTTGCGCGCGCCAAGCTACTGTGACTGTCAGGAAAGCGTGACGCGCAGTTCTTCGTTCCTGGTGCTCTCGGTGTTGCTGCATGGGGCCGCCATTTCTTGGGTGACGGTGGATTCCGTGCGCGCCCGGCCCCCGGCCGCGGCAACCGAGTCGGCCCTGCCAACGCTCAGCGGCGACAGCTTCGAGGTGCCGGCGCCAACGCAGGAGCCGGAGCCCCAGGCCACCATGGAACTGCCCGACAATGGCGCGCCGTCCGGCGCCGCCGCGGCCCAAAACGCCGCGGCCAAGACCGCAGGCCGCCCGCCCAGCAAGGGTGCCGGCATGGCGGCCAGGGCGGCGCAGGCGGCCAAGACCACTGGCGCCGAAGGAGGGGGCGCTGCGGGGTCCGAGGCCGTGGCAACCATGTTTGGTGCCGTCGGCGACCGCTCCGCCGTGGACCTCTCGTTGGCCTTCACGCGGGCGTTCCCCCAGGCCGCAAGCGCCGATCATGCGTGGGTTCAGGCCCCGCTCGGTAGCACCGGCATCGCCGTGGTCGAGCTCCGCATGGACGACAACGGACACATCGAGCACAGCAGCATCAATGGCTCACCGAGCCCCGCGCTACGGGCCGGCGTCATGCGCGCCCTGTCGATGCTCGGCAGACGCGTCTTCGTGTCTCGCCGCAAAACCGTTCGCCTTGAACTCGTCGGCAAAGTGTCTAGCGACGCCGTCCACGACGGCTTGCATGGAGACGTGTTCGCCATCGGCGCGAGCTTTCAGGGTGGCGCAGGCTCTGCCTTCTTTGCCCTCGCCATCGGTCGACGCGTGGACCTTACGATCCGTGCCCTGTAGGCCCGGGCGCTTGGTTGTCGTCGAACGTTACTTGGGCTCGGTCTTGCTGGGCCGAACATAGAGCGACAAGCGCCCCTGCTGGTACGCGAGCTTGTAGGCCCCGGGCACCGTAGGAACCACGGCCGCCGGCATGTCCCAGGCGAGGACGTGCGTGTACTCGGGCGTGACCTCGTCCCAGAACTCGGCCCAGGTTTGCTCGAACAGCTGCTGGCATCCGTTGACCATGATGCTGTGCTCGGCGAGGTGGCCGCACAGCTCTTTCGAGTCGTGCATGTTGGGCGCGAAGCCCTCGAGCACCAGATGGTTGAGCCGCAGGGAGGGCGGCGAGCTGTACATGACCGGGAAGGACCGCGAGTGCGCGAAAAGCAGCGGCGCGGCAGTGTGCTTCTGGGCGGTGTAGTAGCCCCATAGGTGCAGCAAGCTTCGGGTGTTGGTGCTGGACCCCTTGGCGCGGAACGTAAGGGGCAGAAGCCGTGCGCCCTCGGGGACCAGGGGCATGGCCCCCAGGTACTGCTGTCGCTCGCGGTCGAGGCGAACGTAGTCGACCCCCATGCCCAAGGTGTACGTGAGCGCAGCGCCCGCCAACGCGACCGTGAGCCAGCGCGGCAGCCGCCGCGGTAGCCGCAGCAAAAGGCCAATCCAGAGGAACGGGATCAGGCGCGAGTTGACGTGAAACCAGTTGGTCGCTTCGTACGGGGTGAAGGCGTAGGCCGCGGCCAGCAGCAGAAGCGCAGCGCCAGAGAAGAACGGCGCCGAGCGCCGCCAGCGGGCAATGCCATAGGCGCCGAGCGCAAGCGTCGGCACGAGCGTCAGCAGCGTGAGGTTGCTGTAGCCCCACATCCACTCGGCCCACATGTTGTAGCCGAGCTCCCAAGGCGGAAGCATGTTCGTTCGCTGAATAAACGCAGTCATTGCGCCCTTGGGCTCTGTCATGTGACGGGCCACGGCGAAGACGGCGAGCAACGTGGGCGGAACGACGATGGGCAGGGCCCGCAGGGCGCGCTGGAGGACCTGACGTCGTTCGCCTCGATCGTGCCTTCCTCGCACGAGTTCGAGCGCGAGCTCCAGACCCGCGAGCCCCATCACGATCATCAGCGCGAAGACATGGGCGTACCAGACACACAAGCCAAGAAGCACGCCACCGATCGCCCGACCCAAGGTGGGCGAGGTCATCTGCTTGCGCAGCAACACGAGGAACAGCAGCGAAAGGGGCACGCCAAGGGCGAAATCGAGCATGCCCATGCACACGAACCAGTTGTGCACCATGGGCCAGCAAAAGAGCGAGCCGACGATCATTCGGCGACGGTCGCCAAGCCCGAGCAGGACCCTCGGGAGTGCCACGGCGTTGACCGCCAACACGAGGCCGGTGAAGACCTTGGCTGCCAGGTTGATGCCGAGCACGCGCCCCGCGAAGACGAGCCACGCGAAGACCGCCGTGTTCGTCTTGAAGAAGCCGTTGGAGACGAACTCAGGGTACTTGGAGGGGTTCTCGAGAACCGTCACACTCGCAAGGTGATTGGGAAGGTCTTGGAGGGGGGGAACCTCGACGAGCAGCAAGGGCCAGGCGGCCAAGACAAACAGGCCAACGCTGATGAGCGTGGCCAACTGCTGATCGGAGAGGCTCGCGAGACCTCGCCCCAAGTCCCGAATGCCCACAGATGCGCGCGCACCGCCAGGGCGCCCATCGAGGACGTCCGCCGGGGTCACATGCGCCATGGCGATGTCGGCGTCGCGATTCACTGTCGGATAGGGGAAGACACGGTGGAAGGATGGTCTGAGGGTCGGGCGGCAGGGCCACCGAGGGCGGTCTCCTAGCGCGTTGTTGGTCGACGTGCAAAACCAAGACCGGGTGCGTCAGAAGGAGCCATTCTGCCCAACCCCTCGAAACCTAAGGCCCGCGGCCCCCAAAGCCCGAAAATGTGAACGTTGTGGCTATGAAACAACGGGAATCGACGTGCACACCCGCGACCCACATGTCATAGTCCTCATCGTCGACTCGAGTCGCACATACGCTTACAATCAAGTACACATTTTGCGCATAGCGTCACACGCTCTACCTGTGGCACAATGCGTGAACGGTTGCGTAGGTGGGACGGATGAGTAAGACGAAGGGCGACCATGCAATTGCTCGGATTTGACGGGACAACGAAGTCGAAGGTTGCTCCGGCGCGATGGATCTTGGGATCCATCTTCGCGGCGTCCCTCACGGCCCTTGGCGGCTGCGCCCACGGAGACGGCTCCCCCAGCGAGAACACCGACTGGTCCGAAGGCCAAATCTACGGCGGCTCCCTCGACAACGACCGCCGCGCCACCACGGGTGTGGTCGCCCTGCGTATTGGCACGGGCAGCGTCTTCGAGCTGTGCACCGGCAGCCTCGTGGCCCCCAACGTCGTGCTCACAGCCCGGCATTGCATCAGCCAAAACATCACCACCAGCGTCAAGTGCGACGAGCACGGCAACAGCGGCAATGGCGACCACGTCGCGGGCGACATCGCGCCCAGCAAAATCGGCGTGTACGTGGGCTCCGAGCCCAACTTCACCAAGCCCGGCGCCACCGTCGTCAAAGAGATCATCCACAACGACAGCCGCGTTCTCTGCAACCACGACATCGCGCTGCTCGTGCTGGAAGCGCCCCTCAATGACGTGCCCGTCATGCCCATCCGTCTCGGACGGCAGCCGCAAAAGGGCGAAGCCATCCGCACGGTCGGCTATGGCCGCAACGACCAAAAGCTCCCCACCGGAACGCGCATTCGTCGCACCGAGGTGCCTGTTCTTGCCGTCGGCAAGGGCCTGAGCGCCAGCAAAACGCCGCTTGGTCCGCTCGAGTTCGAGGTCGGTCAGGCCACCTGCCAGGGCGACTCCGGCGGCCCCGCCATCAGCGAAGGCTCCAACGCCGTCATCGGCGTTGTGTCCCGAGGCGGCGACTGCACCGACAACTACGGGCACATCTACACCATGACGGCTGGGCACGAAGACCTCTTCGACCGCGCCTTCGCCAGCGCCGCCGCCGGCGAACCCGCCGTCGAGCCCATGGACGCGCCCATCAAGTACGTGGAAGGTGCAAACACCGGCGCCATCGAGGACCCGGGCACCGGTGGCGGCAGTCAGCCCAAGTCATGCTCCGTCAGCGCCGCCGGCCACAACGGTCGCACGGGGCGCGACGCCTTCGCCGCCTTGGGTCTTGCCGCGGCGGTCGCCCTCGTGGTGCGCCGGCGCAAGCGCGCCTAGACCGAACTTCGTCGCCGCCTCACGCGCGAGACTGCCCCCGGCACGTTCGGCCCAAGCGGACGCGCACCCCAGGCGCGACCGCAAAGGGCTCAGTGTGCGCTCGCCCAGTTGGCGCCCTTGCCGACGTTCACCACAAGAGGCACGTCGAGCTTGACCGCACCTTGCATGGATTCGGCGATGCGCGGCAGGGCCTCTTGCGCCGACGCCTCGGGCATCTCGAAAAGCAGCTCGTCATGCACCGTCAGAATCATCTTGGCCCCGGGCGCCGGCGGGTCCGCCGCAAGGCGCAGCATGGCCACCTTGAGAATGTCTGCGGCAGTTCCTTGAATCGGCGTGTTCATGGCAACGCGCTCGGCCTCGAAGCGAAGCCCTCGGTTCGGCGAATGCAAGTTGGGCAAGAAGCGACGGCGACCAAACAGCGTACGTACGGCCTCGCCCTTCTTGGCCTGCGCCACCGTGTCATCCATGAACCGTCGCACGCCGTCGTAGCGCTTGAAGTACGCTTCGATGAAGCGGCCGGCTTCTTCTTTGGGGATGTGCAACTGCTTGGCGAGCGCAGACTCGCCCATGCCGTAGATGACACCAAAGTTGATGGTCTTGGCCCGCCGACGCATCTCCGCCGTCACGTCGCCCAGAGGCACATCGAACACCGCCGCGGCCGTGCGCGCGTGGATGTCGCCATCGCCCTGGAATGCTTCGATGAGGCCCGCGTCTTTGGACAAG
This sequence comes from Polyangiaceae bacterium, assembly GCA_044358965.1. GTDB lineage: Bacteria > Myxococcota_A > Polyangia > Polyangiales > Polyangiaceae > SXNL01. Next base: position 5,816 of record JBIKNA010000040.1, on the reverse strand, counting down.
TGCGCCAGCACCCGCAGCTCGATCTGCGAGTAGTCCGCAGACACCAGGCAGGAGCCTTGGGGCGCCACGAAGGCAGCGCGGATCTGTTTGCCCACTTCCGTGCGGATGGGGATGTTCTGAAGGTTCGGGTTGTTGGAAGACAATCTCCCCGTGGCTGCGACGGCCTGGTCGAAGCGCGTGTGAATGCGCCCGGTGACGGGGTGCACCGCCCGGGGCAATGCGTCGAGATAGGTCCCCTTCAGCTTGTCGAGTTCGCGGTACTCGAGCAGCACCGCCGGCAATGCATGTTGTGTCGATAGCTCCTCGAGCACCTCGGCGTCCGTGGACCGTCCCCCTTTGGGTGTCCGCTTCTTGACCGGGAGCTTGAGTTCGTCGAACAAGATCGTCTCGAGCTGATCGCGCGAGCGAAGGGAGAAGTCTCGCCCCGCCAGCTCTTTGGCCCGGGCGTCGAGCGCCTTGAGCTCGCCTTCGATGCGCTTCGAGGCCTCTTGCAGTTGCGCCACGTCGACGAGCACACCGGCTTGCTCCATCTGGGCGAGCACATGGGACAATGGCAGTTCGATGTCTTGCAGGAGCGGAGACAGCCCCTCGCCCTCGATGCGTGAACCTAGACGCGCAGCGACGGTGCAGAGTGACGCGCCGTGGGCGGCGAATTCTTTGGCAGCGGACTCGATGTCGCGCTCGTCTGGAGGCACTTCGCCTTTGCGCGGACGCGGCTCTGCAGGCTTGGGCGGAGCCCCAAGCTCGCGCCCCACGATGTCGGAGAAGGCATGCGCCGACTCGGGGTCGAGAACATAGGCCGCCAACATGGCGTCGAACACCTTGCCCCGAGACAGCTCCATCCCGTGCCGCCCGAGGACAATCTCACAGAACTTTGCATCATACATACACACAGTCACTGCCGGGTCGCCCAGCAGAGGACCGAGAGCCGCAGCGACTTCGGCAACAGGCAACTGCGACGGTGCGCCCAGATACCGATGTCCGAGCGGCAGGTAGGCGCTGTCTTGGGCGCCGGCGCCCAAGGACAAACCGATGATGTCCGCGCGCATGGCCTCGACGCTCGTGGCGTGCACGAAGACCCCCAAGGATCCTCGGGCCTTGCCGAGCGCGAGCAGCGCATCGAGCTCTGCCCGGGTGGTGATGGTGCTGGTGCGGACCTCTTGCGGGGCCGCCGGGGCGGCCGCGGCCTTTGGCGCCGTCGAGACCTTGGCCTTGGGGCCGTCGGCCGCGCCGGCATCGCCGAAAAATGCGCGGTGCTCCTGCACCAGCCGATGCAGTTCGAGTTCCGTAAATAGTCGCAGCAGCTCGTCCTTGTTGGCTCCTCCGTAGCGCAAGTGCGCGACGTCGAAGGCAAGCGGCGTGTCGCTTCGGAGCCCCACCAGTTGGTACGACAGGCGCGCGTCTTCTTGGTGCGCGCGCAGGTTGTCTTGCACCTTGCTCTTCTTGAGTTCGTCGACCCGCGCAAGGACCGCAGTCAAGTCGCCGAAGCGATTGAGCAGGTCCGCCGCAGTTTTGGGGCCAACCCCCGGGACACCGGGAACGTTGTCCGAGGTGTCGCCGGTGAGGGCAAGGTAGTCACGCAACTGGCTCGGGCGTACGCCGAACTTCTCGTGGACCTCTTTGGGGCCGTACACCCGGTCGCGCATGGAGTCCCAAAGAAGGACCTGGTCGTCCCCGTCGTGCACAAGTTGCATCAAGTCTTTGTCGGCGCTGACGATGACGACCCGAAGGCCCTCGCGCACCGCGCGCTCGGTCAGCGCGGCGATGAGATCGTCGGCCTCGAAGCCCGGCTCCTCGTATACCGGGATGTTGTAGGCGACGGCGATCTCCCGGCACCGAACCATTTGCTGCCCGAGGTCTGCGGGCGCCGGTGGCCGGTGGGCTTTGTAGCGGGGGTCGATGGTCTTCCGAAAGCTCGGCGTCCTCGAGTCCATGGCCACGGCGAACATGTGCGGACGCTTCTCGGCGACCACCTTTTGCAACATGTTGACGGTGCCCATGACGGCATGGGTGGGCTCACCGCGGCTGTTCGAGAGCGGGGTAATGGCGTGATACGCGCGGAACACATAGCCCGACAGGTCGACCACAAAGAGGGTGCCAGGGGTGCCCGGCGCGGGCAGGTGCGCCGCACGGTCGAACAGCGGGGGCAAAGCCTTGGGGGGGGGCATGGCGGGTTCTTGCGGCATGTGCGCAGGGACCGTACCCCAAGCCGCAATCCCGCGGAACCCGCGCCAAGCTTGATGCGCCCGCCCGCGCCCCGTACACTCCAAGATTGATGGGGAGGAGGCTTTCAGTGTTGTTCCCGGCACCTCCCTTTCCGCGGCGGGAACGTTCGAGCTTTCTCTTGGAGCCTTAGATGAATCAGACCGTGGAAGCGCCGCCGTCCAGCTTGCTCGTTGCGGGCAAGTACCAAATCACGAATCTGATTGGTCGCGGGGGCATGGGCTCGGTGTGGGAAGGCGTCCACGCGACGCTCGGTACCCGGGTTGCCATCAAGTTCATCGAGGCGGAGCACGCGCAAAGCGCCGAGGCCAGGCAGCGTTTCGACAACGAAGCGCGCGCCGCCGCAACGATTCAGTCCAAGTACGCCATCCAGATCTTCGACCACGGCGTGACCGAAGACGGCAAGCCGTACATCGTCATGGAGAAGCTCATCGGCGAGCCTCTCGACAAGCGTCTCGAGCGCATCGGGCGCCTGCCATTGGCCGACACCGCCCGCATCATCGGGCAAGTCAGCCGGGCCCTGGCCAAGGCGCACGAGCGGGGCATCGTCCACCGCGATCTCAAGCCCGAGAACATCTTCTTGGTGCACTCCCAAGACGACGACGAAGAGATCGCCAAGGTGCTCGACTTCGGCATCGCCAAGTTCAAGCCCGCCGGCCAAGGCGGCATCAGCTCCAGCACCAAAACGGGCGCGGTATTGGGCACCCCGTATTACATGTCCCCGGAGCAGGCGCGCGGCTTGCGCACCGTCGACCACCGTACGGACGTGTGGTCCTTGGGCGTCATCGCCTATCGCAGCGTCGTCGGCCAGCTGCCCTTCGACGGCGAGTCCATCGGCGACCTCTTGGTCAAGATCTGCGTCTCGCCGCTGCCGGTCCCCTCACAGGTCGAGCCGTCTCTGCGCCTGCCCGCGGGCTTCGATGCCTGGTTCGCGCGGGCGCTCGAGCGCGAGGTAGACCGCCGCTTCGGCACGGTCATGGAGCTCGCCGACGGTCTCGCCTTTGCCGCTGGCCTCAGCCGCCGGGGCACCGAAGTGCCCGGCAGCAACCCCATGTACGGCAGCGCGCAGCCCCCGCCCTACTACCCGCAGCACGGCAGCGGCGGCGTGGGCGGCAGCAGCAGCGGCGCGCACCAGATCCCGCCGGCCAACCTGCCCATGGGTGGGTCCACGGGCGCGCCGTTTACGCGCACGTCGTCCGGCAACTCCGGAGGCTCCAAGGCCATCGTGGTCGGACTCGCGGGCCTCCTCGTGTTTGGCGCGGTCGCCGGTGGCGGCGTATTCTTGTGGCGCTCCAAGGGCCAAGACAGCGGCGGGGGCAAGGCGCAGGGGACCGGCAGCTCCGTTTCCCCTCCGCCCACCGATCCGGTCCCCGTCAATTCCGGCGGCACCGCCGCCCCCCCCGCAACACCCGACCCGACCCCCGTGGTCGCGCCCCTCGACTCGTCTGCAGCCGCCAAGCCCGCCACCGTGGCCAAGCCCGGCACTGTGGCCAAGCCGGGCACGCCCGTCGCGCAGCCGGCCACGAGCAAGCCCGGCACCGCAGCCAAGCCTGGCACCGCAGTCACGCCGCCCGTCACGCCGCCGGTTACCCCCCCGGTCACGCCGCCGGTCACGCCGCCCGTCAAACCGGGCAAAAACGACCCCGGCTTCTAAGGAGTCGACGCGAGGTCCCTGCATGCGCCGTCGAGGGCCCGGAGCCCCTCGAGGGCACGCATCGGCAAGCCCAGATGCCCCTTGGGGACTTCGGGCTCCCGAACGTTGATGCGCACGAGCAATGCGCCGGCACGCGCTTGCTGATCGCCGAACATTCGCACCGTGGGAACGTGCGTACCAGCGCCGCACTCGATCACGACGCGCTCGCTCGGCTCGTGGGACCCGAGCCACGCATCCAAGCGCGCCTCTTGCGCGTCGGATCGCGAGCTGTCCCATCCGTTGTCACCGAACATGAGAATGGCAGGCCGCGCCAATCGCCCGCAGCCCGGGCATGTCGGAAGCGTACCTTCCGCAAGACACGTCCGTGGGTTCACCTGCACCTGGACGGCTTCCGCGGAGAACATGGGAGCACCGCAATCGTATGCACACTGCAAGTGATGGATGGACCCGTGGCACTCGAAGACCTGCTTCTCTTGGAAACCTGCCCGCTGGAACTGGCCGTCGACATTGGAGGTGAACACGAAGGCGCCCGCGGGCGCCCGACGGGCCCAAGAGGCGAGCAGGGCAAAGCCCGCATGCGGCACCGTGTCGCGATACAAGGCAAGCCGGTGACCATAGAACCCCCAGGCGAGGCGCGGATCGCTCGCAAACCACCGCGGGTTGGCAAGATCGACAAACGAGAGCCCAAGGGCTTTGAAGGGCGGATAGGCGCGCCAGAAGCCCTCGTTCCCTCGGAAGTCCGGCAGCCCTGAATCGACGCCCATGCCTGCCCCGGCGGTGACGAGAATCCCCCGGGCGTTCGCGATCTGACGGGCGGCGTCGCCAATTCCCATGGTGCGCGCAGGATACACGAAAAAACGCGCACAAAAGCCCATGCACCGGGGCCTGATGGGGGGCACGCCGCCCAAAGATGCGCCCGCCGTCGACAATCGTGTAACCTGCCCGGGCGATGAAGCGCAGCCTCCTCCGCTCACTGATGGTCTTGGGAATCACTTCGCTCGTGGTCGTTGGGATCTCCCGCGCCACCTTGGCCGGCGAGCCAAGTGAAGGAGAGCGAAAGTCCATGTCTCGGGCGCTGTTCATCGAAGGCGTACGCCTCCAAGAGCAGGGCAACGTGCCGGGCAACTTCCAAGAGGCCCTCAAAAAGTTCGAGGCCGCGCAGAAGCTCTACCCTGCCCCCACGAGCTTGTTGCACATCGCCGAGTGCCAGGCCGCGGTGGGGCGCCTGGTCGAAGCTGCCGAAACGTATCGGGCCCTGGGCAAGATGACGCTCCCACCGGACGCGCCCGCGGCCTTCGTGTCGGCCCAGCAGCAGGGCGCCGCAGAGCTACCAGTGGTCGAGGCGCGCATCCCGCAGCTTCGCATCGACATCAAGGAGCCCGCCGCAGACAAGCTCAAGAACCTGCAAATCGCGCTCAACGACCGCGGCATGCCGGTGGAGCTCGTGGGCACCCCTCGCCCCATCGATCCCGGCAAGTACAAGATCGTCGGTGCCGCCGATGGCTACGTGCTCAAGGAGCCCACGGAGATCACCATCGCCGAGCGCGAGAAAAAGACCATCGCCCTCGTGTTCACGCCGGGCACCGCGGCGGTGGCCGTCCCCGCCGTCGCCCCGAGCGCCACCCCCGCGGCCAGCGCGGCCCCCAGCGCCAGCGCAGCGCCGAGCTCCAGTGCCAGCGCCGCGCCGACCACGACGACCCCAGTGGTGCAGCCCAAGCCCCAAGAGAAGCGAAACGGCATCTTCGTCGATGGGTACCTTGGCCTATCGATCCCCCGCGGCGTCTACGGCGAGCTGGCCGGCGCTGGAGGAGAAATTGGCGTCGGCGCTGGCGTCCACTTTGGGCACGTCGTCTTCTTGGGCCTGCGTGGTGGCATCAGCGGCTCCAGCGCCAAGGACGCAACGTCCCGCGTCGGAGGGGTGTCCAGCACGGCCACCGCC
>JBIKNA010000672.1:0-2979 GCA_044358965.1 Polyangiaceae bacterium | reverse complement strand
GGGCACCGGCCAAGGTCCGGTGTCGAGCCTCGATGTTCGCTTCGCCCAGGTGTACTGGGGCTCCCCCACCAAAGACGCGCTCATGTATCGCTTGGAATCGGTCGAGGTCATGCCGTCGTCGCTGGCGCCTCCCAAGCCGCAGCTGGTGGCGTGCCAAGGTTCAGAACTCTACTTTGCACGCGGCACCGACGTGTTCACCTGCTTCCCGGCGGGCGGCAGCTGCTTCCCCCGCGCCGTGGGTACGTCCACTGCGCCGTCGGATTTGGCGGTGGCCAGCAGCCTCCACCTGTTCTTCCGCGACAACGGCGAGGGCAAGGTCTATCGCTCGCAACGCGGTGGCCGCGTCGAGCAGATGACCTTTGCCGAGGGGCAACCCGGGCGCGGCCTGGCCGTGGATGACGCTTATGTTTACTGGGGCGCAAGCCTTGGGGTCGTCCGCGCGCCGCGGTAGCTGAACGCGCCCATCTGACGATAGGCCCGGGGCGCCGACCCGATCCTGGGCGCGGATCCACCGAGGCATCTGTCCCGTCCTCGGTGTCGCCCTAAAGGGCCGCCCCGGCGCTAAGCTTTCGCCATGGCCGAGCGTTACGAGACCGTGGTGCTGGGGGTGCTCGATCTGGGCGAGGCAGAGATCGACATTCGGATCGTTCGTGTGAGCAGCGCTGGCACCTACGGCGTGGTCTTCGGCGGAAGCCTGGCCGAAGGAGCGCTCTCCAGCATCGAGCAGGCCAAGGCCCTTGCGGGCGACGGCGCCGAATTGGCTTGGCGCGACGGCCTGGGCGTCGAAGACAACGAGTGCCCCTGCGCCATCTGCGGCGCGCCGGTGCCTCTTTCCCCGCGCACGCCCCAGCGTGTGTGCGTGGTGTGCGCGCTCGAAGCCGTCGACGCCGAGGGCCGAACGCTGCGCTTCTCGAACGACGATCTGACCGGCGGCTTCGTGGCCATCGACAGCAATGGCACACACTCGACGAACCACGAGTGTTTCGTCCGTGGCGTGCGCTGCTGGGCAGACGAGGCGCACTTTGGCGGCATCGTGCTCGTGCTTCGCCCTCGGACCCCGTGACCCGCGCCCGGACACGCGTTGGCGGACCCGCGACCGAGGTATGCTGGGGCCCATGAGCGACCCGGTCGAAACCTCTGGCATCATTCGCGCCGCCACCCGCGAAGACATCCCGACGATCCAGCGCATCGGCGTCGAGGCCGACTCGCGCTACCGCGAGGTCGGCCACCCCGAGCTCGACGACAAAACAGAGATGCCCGAGGCCGTGGCCCTTCAGGCCATCGCCAGCTCCAACCTATGGGTGGCCGAGGTCGACCTCGGCGACACCCGCGAGATCATCGGCTGGGCCTACACCGGGCGCCTGGGCATCGAGTTCTGCCTCGGCCAAATCAGTGTGGCCACACATGCTGGACGCCGGGGCGCTGGCACCGCACTGCTCGAGCACGTGATTGGCGTGGCCCGGGCGGCCGGCGAGCCGTCCATCGTGCTCAACACCCAAGGCGACGTCCCGTGGTGCGCCGCCTGGTACGCCAAACATGGCTTCACCGTGGTTCCGGAGTCCAAGTGGTCTCCGGCGCTCGCCAAAGTCGTCGCCGATCAGACCGCCGCCGGCCTCGATTGGTCGAAGCGCGTACACATGCGCCTCTACATCGTCTAGCAATGCGCTTCATAACCTAAGGGCCCCGATGGCCTGCGTTGGTCACGGCGGGCGGTGCTTCCAAACCATCAGGCACGTTTCCGCTCGTGTGACCAAAGGGAATATTTGGGCTCGCTCCCGAGCTGGCCTTCGGACGCTCGTACCGGTTGTGCAACACATTCTACGGGAGCCTGGACACCGCAAGCAGATCCCCCGAGCCTGTGCATGCAACATACACATTGTTCTTGTCGAGCACCATGCGCGTGGGCTGCCCGAGACCACTGGCCAAAAGCTCCGCAGGGCCAGCGCTGGCCACAGAGCCGCGGTAGAGGGCCCCGTCATTGGTCTGCTCGCCGATATCGAGAACGAACACGTCATCGCCATCGATCAGCACGGTGTACGGATACTTGAGCGACGACATGGCAACCGTGGCGGTGCCGCCCGCCTTGGGTACCCGCCCCACGCGCCCTTTGCCCGGCTCCGCAAAGAACACATCGTTGGTGCCAAGCGCGAGACGCCCACCCTCCCAGTCGGCGCCACCGGAAAAGAGCACCGTGGCCTTGGTGCCCGGCGGAGCCGAGCGAGGCAGCGACTTGACGCCACCGCCGGCCACGGCCAGGGGACCGCGCTCGGTCCAGTAGATGGTCGTGGCATCGGCCACCACGCCGATGGGCGAGATCACGAACTTGATGCGCTCGACGGAGTTCGTATCCGAGAGTTTGTACGAGCGCAGCGAATGGTCCTGGTTGAAGTTCGCGAAAAAGAACAGCTCGTCGTCGTGACTTGCGAGCGGAGCCATGACCCCACCCGAAACCCGCGCGGTCCCCGGTGTTCCCATGCGCGCCACATGAAACAAGCCGTCGCTGGTGTTGGTCCATGCCACGCGATCGCCAAACAGGGCCACGTCGGCCACGTTGACGGTACCGCCGTCCGGCACACCGGCCAATGGTCGCAGGCCGGTACCGTTCACCTTGATGGCACGGACGGCCGCGGCGGCATCGCCAAGACCAAAGAACAGCTCGTCGCCAACAAGGGCGAGCCCGCGAATGCCTGTCTGTCCGCTGGCCAGCACCGAAACCACCCGCCCCTTGGCCGCATCCACCGGAGCCTTGGCATCGGATACGGCGTCCGTGGGCCCCGCGTCTGCGATGGGCTCCGAACCGCCGTCGCTGTCACTTGGCGCCACGTCTTCGCCGGCGTCGACAAACGGCAGAGGGTCTGTCCGCTTGAACTCGGTGCAAGACACGGCGAGCAAAAGTGCCCACGGCCAACATCGATGCATGGGACAAGAATACGACGTTGCCCGGCGGGTCGCCCTGGGATCTTTGGCAACCCCGGCAGC
>JBIKNA010000671.1:0-2984 GCA_044358965.1 Polyangiaceae bacterium | reverse complement strand
TCGCTTTCGGTGGCGCGACCTGCGCATTCCGGCACGGCCAAGCCCACCCCCGCGGCCAGCGCCCAGACCACCATTGCTGGTGCCGCGGACGATCTGACCGCGGACGCCGGCGCTGCGACCAAAGAATCGCCGGCGAGCGTCGGGTTGCCCTCGGTGGATTTTGGGGCCCCGGCGCCGCTTGTCGTCAAGGGCTACCCCGAGCCCCTTTCGATGGGCATGCGCGACTACGCGCAGCACATGGGCTTCGGGGCCGACGGCGCCGAGGCCATTGCCTGCGGACCGATGGCGCCTTCGGAGATGCCCAAAGGCACGGAGATGGGGGACACCTGTTTCTTCCGCGGCCGCACCGGCAAGACCCAACGCCTGCACGGCGTCGAGACCAATGCCAAGGGCGAGCCCTATGTCACGCCGGCCTTTGCACAAAAGCTCAAGGCGCTCAAAGACGGTGCTCGCGTTGCTGCACGTGTGGACACCGCCAAGAACGAGCTGATGCCCCCGGCGTTGCGCGCATCTTGGCCCTACGGCCAAGACGTTTCCCTCGCGGTGTCCAAGGGCGACAACGGCAAGCTTCGCATTGGCGGTGCCGTGCGCGGCGAAGCCGACGTGTTCCCGGTAACCTTGCAGGTTGCACCCATTGTGGCCGACGGGCTGCCGTTCTCTGGGGAGTGGAACGCCATCGTGGCCAGTCCCGACAACAGCGAGCTGGCCTTCATGGGGCACTTCTTCTGCATGGAGTGGTGCAACGAGATGGTCATCGAGCGACTCTCCTACGGCAAGCTCGCGAGTCTCGTGTTCAACGACACGGGGTTCCGACGCCACCAAAAAGGCGACTTTGCCGGCTCCCGCGATCTGTTCTTGAAGGCCGCATGGGCAAACCCCGCGGCGCCGCTACCCCCGTACAACCTGGCCTGCGCCTACGCGCAACTCAAAGACGAAACCAACGCCGAGAAGGCGCTCAAGCTCGCCATCGCCGTCGGGGGAGACCGCGTGAAGGCCCGCGCCAAGAAGGACGCAGACTTCAAGAACGTCACCGGCGCCAAGTGGTTCGTGGCGCTCACGCGGTAGCTGCTGGGTGACAGCGGTGGCAGGCGAGCGCGGTACCCGCCCGCGCCCCGCCACCGCGGCCGCCTGTCGGGAGTCAACCGGTCGGCGAAACCTCGTAGAGGGGTTAGCTTGCTCCACGGTCGAGGTCGCGGTGGGATCACTCGTCCCGATCGACGGGATGGCTGCGCAGCACCACGTCGCCGATAGCCACGTCGCCATGCGGGTTTTGCGTGGAGACCGGGTCGACCAAAGCTTCGCGATGTCCAACGAAATCCAGTGCACGGAGGCGCAAGGCACCGTCTGGTAGGCCGGTGACTCGGAACGCTCCTCCGGGGCCACTTGTGACAAGCCGGGCCTCCAACTGCTGCTCGACGTCGCTGGCCAGCACTGCTGCGCCGGCGATCGGACTTCCGTTCTCATCGACAATACGGCCTTCGATGGTTCGTCCGCGTGCCAGACGGACGGGCGCCAGCGTTACCTGCGTCGTGCGTAGCGCTGGGTCTTGCGTCACCACACGCTGCATCAACCCATTGTTACACGGTGGAGCGCGGCCCGCTCGTTATCGTCCCAGTCGATGTACACCCACGGCGCGACCAGCGCCTTGAGAGACGTCCACGGCAGGGCTGACCCGGGAGCGAGACTCGGGAAGGCTCAGACATGCGCGAGCAAGGGCGGGGCGGCCGAGGTTCTGGCCATGCTGAGGAGCCGGAACGCAGCCCCCGCCGTTTCCGCCTTCGACGAAGGGCCGGTCAGAGAGTAGACTCCAGGGACAATGCAGCAGCCGCTTAGAGCCCGCGTGAGGAACGGTCGCCTCGTCCTAGACGAGCCCACGGACCTGCCCGAAGGCGAAGAGGTCGAACTTGTCCCTGCGGATGCTGACGACATGGACGACGACGAACGTGCTGCCCTTCATGAGTCGCTTGCAATAAGCCTCGACCAGATGAAGAAGGGTCAGCTCATCGAGGGTGACGAAGTGCTGGCGCGCCTACGTGCTCGCCGATGAGGTTTCGCTTCACTCCGAGAGCTGCGTCGGAGGCGGACCGGGAGCAAGCGTGGTGGCGTGAACACCGCCCGAAGGCCCCCGACCTGTTCGACGAGGAGCTGGAGCAGGCGATTGGCCAGATCGTGCATGGGCCGACAGTGGGCACCATCTACCCATGCGGATTTCCCGACGTCGTCCGTCGGGTCCTCCTGACGAAGACGAAGAACCACGTCTACTTCACCGTCTACGACGGCGAGATCGTCATCCTCTCGATATGGGGTGCTCCCCGACGGCGGGGGCCAAAGCTGTAGCGTAGCCGCGCTGTTGTCCACGTACGCGTACAAATTGAGCCATCCCTTTAGCCCAATAGGGTCCATGAATAGTTGACAGCCCAGTTCGTCCATCAAGTCGCAACTATGCCGAAGCAATTTCCACCCGTCAGGTACGGACTAGGTTCCTCAACCGCACGAAGTCGTCTGATCTAAGCAGAGGCGGGGAGAGCAGCATCTCCAGTGCCGACAAGATGATGGGGCCCCGGCGTCCCCCTTTCAGCGCGCTTGACGCCTCGCGGACAGCGTCTTGGTAGAGCCCCAGCGCTCGGTACGCCTCCGCGAGGTGAGCGTGCGAGTCTCCATCTTCGTCGGGAAGGAATGCTGCAACACCAACCTTGAAGTTGGCCAACATCTCCTCAACCTCCGCAGACGATTGAGTGTACTCACCTTCACCGTCGGCCTCGGACCAGATTTCTCGGTGGTCGCCAAGTGCAATGGTGACGATCCTGACCCGCTTGCCAAAAATTGGGCCAATCATTGCTAGAAATTGGACACTGGGCGCTCACCGGAGAGACGGCAGATGCGCAAGAGCAAGTTCACCGAAGAGCAAATGGTCCGAGCCGTCCGCGAGGCGGACAAGACGAGCATCGCGGATGTGGCGAAGAAGCACGCGGTCAGCGTGCAGA
>JBIKNA010000254.1:0-10177 GCA_044358965.1 Polyangiaceae bacterium | reverse complement strand
CTTGCGAGCTCATGGTCGAGACCAAGGCCATGCTCTTGGCCGAAGACGGCACCATCGGGCTTTCAGCCTTCGCACAGCGTTTGGGCCCGCGATTGTCGGGCATGCACCTTGGCACCTATGATCTGCTCAGTCAGCTCGGCGTCATGGCCAAAGACCAAGATGCCCGGCACCCGGCGGCAGACCTGGCACGGCTATGGATGCAGTTCGCACTGTCAGGCACTGGCGTTTCGTTGAGCGACGGCGCCACAACCGTGCTCCCCCTGCCCGTCCACAAAACCGGCAGCGTGCCGCTCGACATTGCTCAAGTCACCGAGAACAACCGCGCGGTGCGCGCGGCCTTGGCGCTACACGCCACCAACATTCGCTCGGCGCTGCGCCTCGGCATCACGCAGGGCTGGGACTTGCACCCGGCGCAGCTCTTGGCGCGCTACGCGGTGGTCTTTGCGTACTTTCTTGGACATCTCGACGAGGCCGCGCGGCGCCTGCGCAACTTCGTCGATGCAGCGTCACACGCCACCTCCGTGGGCACGACCTTCGATGATGCCGCCACGGCCCATGGCCTCTTGCAGTTCTTTCGCCAGGGTCATGCGGCCGGCGCCTTCAGCGACGCCGACCTTTCCGGCACGAGCCTGACGCTCGAGGAGATCCTGCGGGGAGACTTCGCCGGCATCGTCCGCAGTCGCCGAGGCTGAAATCGCAGCGAAAGAGCGCGACCGGGAGTGCACATGCGGGCGGGGCCCCTGCCCTTTCCGCTGCCGAGGCCGGCCCTTTCAGCTGCCGCGGTAGGTGCTGTAGCCGAAGGGGCTGAGCAACAAGGGCACGTGGTAGTGCGACGCGGCGTCGCGCACGGTGAACACCACGGTGGCCTCGGGGTAGAAGCCCTCGACGCCGATGTTGGCGTGGTACGCGGCAATGTCGAAGGTGATGCGGTAGGTGCCCTCGGTGAGCGCACCTTCGGCCATGAGTGCGCGGTTGCGCCCGTCGGCGTCGGTGACACCGGAGCCCACGCGAACGTAGGCGCCGCTCGATTCTTTGCGCTCGAGCACCACGGGGACTTGGGCCGCCGGGCGCCCAAGGGCAACGTCGAGAACGTGGGTGGTGATGCTCTTCACTTGGATGCCCCCTGGCGCGCGTGGCCAATCACCAACTTGTCGAGGCGCAGTGCGGTGATCTTGCGCTGTTCTGCCGCCGCCGCGGCAAACTCGGCTTTTGCATCGTTGCCCAGGCGGCCTTTGGCGATCTCGAGCATTTCTTCGGCGGTACGCCCGGTGGCGCAAACGATGTACGTCCGGCCGAACTTCTTTTCGTACTCGGCGTTCACGCGCGCGAGCTCGTCGCGGGCCGCGTCGCTCGCATCGTCGACCTTGGCTTGCTCGCCCCGCGACCACAAAAGTGATGCAGCCGAGGCGCTGGCTTTGCGTTCGCCAATGCGGGGATGCGCCGAAAACGCATCGTCGTAGTCGCGATCGCTCACCTTGGCCCAGGCGGCGTCGGCCTGAGCGTGCAGGGCATCGAGACTCGCAAACGGTCGCGCGGCAAGCATGGCCTCGGCCCAAGCGGTGGACTTGGCGCAAGACAGGAACGCCGCGCGGGCCTCGGCGTTGGCCAGGGCATTCAGGTACCCAAGGCCCGACGCTTCGCGGCCATCGGCGGTGGCCGGACCAAACAGGCGCATGCGGCTGACGCCGCCGTCGGGCCAAATGCGCAGCCGGGCGTGCGTGGCCCGCACCTGCGCCACGAGCTCCTCGTCGAAGGTGTGCTCGGTGTGCGGCAACAACTTCTTGCGCGGCAAGATCACCGTCCACGCGCTCTCGGGCAACGACAGCGGGTCTTTGCCTTGTGCATCGGCCACGGACAGCTCGGCGCTCTCCGGCGAGTTGCCCTTGAAGTGCAAGGTGTCGAGCACCACGCGCTCGACCACGCCGGCGCAGGCCAGCTGCACGAGCACCCAGTCCGGGCCCTCGCGGCGCGAGCGCTTGGTCTCCCAGCCGTCGCCCATGTTGGCTGCGCGGTTGGGCATGATCAGGTTGTGCCGCGACCCAAAGAACATGTCGTTGCACGCCACCACCCGGGCGCCATGCTCCACTTGCGCCAAATCCACAGCCGCACCGGGGCGCCCCATCCACCGGGGGTGCGGCAGCACGTCGCCCAGCACCCGCATGCGCGCGACACCGCCATCGGGGTAAATGTGCAGTCGCAGGTGCGTCACGCGGGCCTGCGCCGGCACCTCGAAGACCTGTTCCTTGTCGCCCTCGAGGTTGGTCTTGGGCACGAGCTCCGTCCACACCACGCCCTCGCCGCGCACGATCTCGTCGACGCTGGGGTACCCAACGATGCTCGCCCCTTCGAGCGAGAACGCCTGCGGGTAGTTGCCGCGAAAGAACGCCGTATCGAGTACGACCGCGCGCACCACGCCAGGAACCCCAAGGCGCATGATGGCGTAGTCGTGCCCCGGCACACGTTTGCGCCGAGACTCCCAACCGTCCATCCACTTGCCGCGGTCTGTGTACTTGCCATCGATGAAGATGGGTTTGTCGGCCCGGAGCAAGTTGTCCATGGACGCAAAGAAGTCGTCGGTGCAATAGAGCATCGTGGCGCCGAAGCGCGTGTCGGCCAGGTTCACGAGGTCTGCGGGGCCTGCCTGGGGCGTAGCGTCTGCCATCACCAAGTCGTACCGGACAAGGCCCCGCGCGGACAAGGTTGTTGGCCGGTGTTGGCCTCGGATACGCATCGATAAGACGAGGCGGCACGAGCCTGGTGTGCCCCCCACCTACAGGATGCCGAGTGCAGCCTTGCGCCATGCGTGTGGACACCATGCTCTGCCCCCCATACGCTTGTGTTCATGCTGCGTGGAGCCTGGGTACTCGTACTGGTGGCTCTTGGTGCTGGCACCGCCGGCCTTGTCGGCTGCCAGGGGGCCACGCAGGCCAAGCTCTCGCTGTACACCGATGTGCCGGCGAGCGCCGACGTGCAGGTGGGCCTATGGACCCAACGCGGCGCTGGTGCCCTGGGTCCCCAAGCCACCTTCGAGCCCACGTGGACCGAGGACGGCGTGCTTGGGTCCCTGGTCACGGTGCCGGAGACCTCCGGAGACGAGTCCTCGCTCAATCTGCGCGTCGTGCTTTCGCGCGGGCGCCCCGCCACGAGCTGCAGCACCGCAGGCCCCGGCTGCATCATCGCAACGCGCAGGCTCTCCTTTGTGCGGCACACGCGCCTGACGGTGCCCATCGGTCTGTTTCAGGCCTGTGATGGCGTTCGCTGCGACGAAGGGAGCACCTGCAACTCCCTTGGCAAGTGCGTGTCCGACGCCCTGGACCCAGCGTCGTGTAGGTCTGCCGAGGGGTGCATCCTGGAGGGGGACCCGGCCAGCGCCCCGGGCGTGCGGAAACCGACGCCGGCACCAGAAGTGCGAACGGACGCGGGCTCCGATGCAACAACGGACGCAAGCGCCCCCATCATTCCAACGCCACTCGCGGCGTACCTCGACGAAGACTCGCGGAGAGGCTTCACCCGAGGCAAACTCGACCTATCGATGCCGGCGCATGATCCGCCCGTCGACGGGTACCTGCTGTCGTTCACCGACAACAAGGGCACACGGCAACTGCTCACCACCGCGCCGTTGGCATCTCCACTTGCCCTCCAGATCCCCGAGACCAAAGTGCCCGATGGCATGGAGTGGCTCGAGGTCGTGGCCGCCCGGGGCAAAGAACGCTCGGCGCCGAGGCTCATCGAGGTCGACAACTTCCTGCGCGCCGTAGACGTAGGAGCCAACGCAGGCGTCGATAGCCTGTCCTTCGCCAACGTCCTCATCGATACCGCCAAATCCAAGCTGGTCATCGTTGCCACGGACGCGCAGCGAAAGCCCACGGCGCGGGTGTGCGACCTCGATGGCTCCTCGTGCACGCTGTGGAGCGTCGACGCGGGGCTCGGCCCGGACAGTGCCTCCGCGGTGGCTCAGTTCGTCGGAGCTTACGGAGTGACCACGAACTCCGCGCTCGACCTCGCATCAAGGCAGCTCTTCATCGCCACCACCTCGCGAGTCCAAGGGAGTGTGGGCACTCGGCTCATCCAGTGCGGCCTCGACTCGCGCAGTTGTACCGAGCGACAAGTATCGCCTTTGGCTTTCCGCGCACCTGTGTTCGTGGACGCCAGCGCCACACGGGTGCTTCTGATCGACGCCGGCAGCCCCGCTACAGGGGGGCTATTCGGAGCCCCAGCCAGACCGGCGGCCGCTTACAGTTGCCCCTACGCGCCAGGGCCGTGTGCGCGCATCGACCTGCCGACGTCCTTGCTGGGTGGCACGCAGCTCGCCGACATGGTGGAGAGCGCAGGAACACGCACCGTTACGGGCGCGTTCTACTTGCCTGCCCCGAACTCCAAGTACGAACTCGCGAAGCTCACGTGCCCCCTCGATAACTTGGGTGCCTGCACATTGCAAAAAGCAGCCAACATCATCTTCGATACTCCGCCGTCGGGGTTCGCTGACGCCAAGAGCGTAAAGGTCTCGTCCCGCGTGGGTATCACGGCCAGCTATTCGCTCTTCGACTGCGACGAGGCGCTGGTATGTACGAAGCGGCCCTTCGACTTCCCCGGCGGCGGCAGAATCGAGGCTGTCACGTTCATCCCGCCGGCATCCGCCGGGACGTATCGATTCCTTTCCCGCGGCTACCCTTCCGGAGCCCCCTCCCTGGCGTCGGTAAAGGTGTACGAGTGTCCCGTTCTTGGTGGTGCCTGCTCGTCGTCCACCGTGCCAAGCATGGGCAGCCAACCTCGCTTCCACGGCGAGCATGGGGGGCAGCTCATCTTTGGGATCACCAGCACCATCTCCGATGCATACAACGCCGACGTTCCTTCGTACGCGCTGCATACCTGCGGGCCAACAGTTGCTTCCTGCACCAGGGCCCTCATTGCGTCCGACGAGAGCCGAGGCAACTCGGCGCACCAAACCGACGTAACCATCGACTCAGGAAAAGACCGCTCCGTTGTGATCAGCACCAACCCGAGCGATCGCATGCGTTCGGCGGTCTTCGTCTGCAACGCTCGGGGCGAAGGGTGCGTGTATCGAGCACCTTCAGGTGACGAGCCGGCGTTCTCGTCGAACCCGCGCGCGTTGTTTCCTGGTGGCGGCCAGCGTCTGGTCACAAGTGTCATCTCTGGCGGGAAGGTTTTGTTGTCGTCTTGTGCGCCCGATGGGAGCGGTTGCACGACGAGTACTCTCGCGGTGGCCGGCGCAACCATCGACGAGACGGCCCTCGAGTATGAGCCTGGAACCGGTCGCGTGGCGGTCCTTGCCTTCGAGTCGGGCAAGGTCCATCACTTCCGGTGCAATACGGAGGCAAGTGCCTGTGTGCATACGCCCCTTGGGGCACTGCCCCCCAAGGGCTACGGGAATTCCTATCGCACAACGGTCACGGCGAATCGCCTGTGGGTGGTTTCAGCGGAGAAGGTTCTCTCCTGCGCACTGGATGGCACCGATTGTGCGCTGACGACCATCGACGCCAGCACCGGCATCGCCGACGCGCAGACGCTGTTCGACACCAAGCGCATGAAGCTCGTCGTGATTCCGTCGTCGGGCACCAACGCATGGGAGTGCGATACGAGCGGAACGTCGTGCGCGGAGGTGCCCCTGGTTGGCGCCCGGCCGAGCACCAGCTTCACCCAGTGGTCGCAAGCCGTGCTCGACCCCGAGCGCGGCGCGGCTTACTTTGCGCAGTCAAAGTCCGGGAGTTTCGACGTGCACCGCTGCGCGAGAGACCCATCGCAGTGGACATGCGCGGCGCTGGGCAGCGGCGGCGTCCCCTTCGTCATGGTGTTGACCCCACCGCGAGACACCTTTGGTCTACGCATCGACGCCGCGGGCCAACGGCTGGTGGCAGCGGCGGTGGACGCGCGGTCGCGGCGCCCGACGCTCTACACCATGCGGCTGTTCTAAGCGCGCGCCCCCTCGCTCCGCGTGTTCCCCGTAGACTGGGGCCCGCGCGCTCAACGGGTGTGTTGCAACCAGGTGCCCTGGGGTGTGGCGAGTTCGCCGTCGTGGAACACGGTATGCCCTGCCAGGAAGGTGCGACGCACCCGGCCCCGCAGCGTGCGGGCGTGATACGGCGTGAGCTTGTTCTTGTGGTGGAGTTGCTCGCGGTCGACGAAAAAAGGCGCGTCGGGGTCGAAGAACACGAGGTCTGCCCGGGCCCCCACGGCGATGGTGCCACGCTGACCCGCAAGGCCCAGAAGCTTGGCCGGGGCCTCACACATCCAAGAGACCACCTGCGGCAGCGTCAGGCCCCGGGCATGAGCTTGGGTCCACACGGCCGATAGGCCCAACTGCAGCGACGAGATGCCGCCCCAGGCCTTCATGAAGTCGCCAGACCCCGAGCACTTGAGGTCCACCGTGGCCGGCGAGTGATCGGTGACCACCTGCGAGATGAGCCCTTCGGCCAACGCTCTCCACAGTGCATCTTGGTTCTGGCGCTCGCGGATGGGCGGCGCACACTTGTACTCCGTGGCCCCGTCGGGGATCTCTTCGGCCACGAAGGTGAGGTAGTGCGGACAGGTCTCCACGGTGAACGGCAGCCCCATATCGCGCGCGCGCTGCACCGTGGGCAACGCCTGGGCCGACGAGAGGTGCACCACGTGCACCTGGCACTGCGTGCGCTGGCAGAGCTCGACCAACATCTCCACCGCAGCATCTTCGGCGGTCTTGGGCCGAGACTTGAGGTACGTGCTGTAGGCTCGAGGATCGAGCCCCGCGAGGTCCGCCTCGGCTTGGGTCAGCGGTCCGGGCAGCTCGGCGTGCACCAACAGGGTGGTGCCATGTTTGGCGAGCAGCTTCATGCCGCGCTCGAGTTCGTCGCGATCGATGTGCGAAAACTCTGCCACGCCGCTCTCGGCCAAGAAGCACTTCACCGCGGGCACGCCCTCTTTGAGCATGGCAGGCAAGTCGTCGCCGAAGCCTGGAACCAGGCCTCCGGCCAGGGCCACATCGACGCACGCGCGGTCGCCCAAGGCGCGCACCTTGGCCTGCAGGCCGGCGAGCGTGGTGGTGGCCGGAATGCTGTTGAGCGGCATGTCGAGCAACGTGGTCACGCCCCCCGAAGCTGCGGCGCGCGTGGCCGTATCGAAGCCCTCCCAGGTCTCGCGGCCGGGGTCGTTGATGTGAACGTGCGAGTCGACCAACCCAGGCAAGATCCATGAATCCTGCGCATCGATCACCGGCGCGCCCGGGGGCACCGCCGAAGGATCGGCAAGTTCGGCAATGCGGCCTTCGCGCACACGGATTGCGAGCGGGCGCACGGCCCCCTGCACCACGACATGTTGCCCCACGATCCACGTATCCGCTTCGGACATGGAACCGAGTATAACCCGGGCACGATGGAAGCACCCGAGGCCATAGAGGGCTCAAACGCCGCCGGGGCCCAGGGGCCCAAAAAGCGCGACACGCTCTACATTCAGGTGCTCGTGTGCATCGTGCTCGGTGCGGCCTTGGGGGCGCTGTTTCCGGCTTGGGGTGTCGCCGTAAAGCCCTTGGGCGAGCTGTTCGTCAAGCTCGTCAAGATGCTCATTGCACCGTTGGTGTTCGTGACGGTGTCGCTGGGCATCGCCGGCATGCAAGACGTCAAGCGCGTGGGCCGCGTGGGCTTCAAGGCCATCTTGTACTTCGAGGTCATGACCAGCATTGCGCTTTTGCTTGGCCTCGCGGTGGTGCACTTGGTGGCGCCAGGCACGGGCATCCACGCCAAGCCCGAGTCCCTCGACACGCAAGCGCTGCAGAAGATCACCGGCCCTCAGGCTCCCAAAGGGTTCGTCGATCACCTGATGGACATCGTGCCCGACAGCGTCATCGGCCCGTTTGCCAAAGGCGAGATCTTGCCCGTGCTGTTCATGGCCATCCTGACGGGCATCGCTGTGTCGTTGCTGGGCCCGAAAAAAGAGCCGCTCACCCGGGGGCTCACGGTGGCGGCCGATCTGTTGTTCAAGCTCGTGTCCTTGGTCATGCGTGTGGCGCCGATAGGTGCCTTTGGCGCCATGGCCTTCACCGTCGGCAAGTACGGACTGTCGTCGCTCGGCAACCTGGCCAAGCTCATGGGTGCCTTCTACGCCACCTCCCTCATCTTCGTGATCGTGGTGCTGGGGGCCGTGTGCAAAGTGTTGGGGCTGTCGATTTTTCGGCTGATTGTGTACCTCAAAGAGGAGCTTCTCATCGTGCTTGGCACGTCCAGCTCCGAGTCGGCGCTACCACGGCTCATGGCGAAGCTAGAGCACATGGGCGCCTCGCCCCAGGTGGTACGTCTGGTGGTGCCCACGGGGTACTCCTTCAACCTCGACGGCACCTGCATCTATCTCACCATGGCATCGGTCTTCGTCGGACAGGCGCTTGACGTGCAGCTTTCGCTGCGCGACGAGATTTCGCTCTTGCTGGTCTTGCTCATCACATCCAAAGGCGCAGCGGCGGTCAGCGGCGGAGGCTTCGTCACCTTGGCCGCCACCTTGCAAACCACGGTAACCATCCCGGTGGCCGGCATCACGCTGCTGCTGGGCGTCGACCGGTTCATGTCCGAGGCCCGGGCGCTTACCAACATGATGGGCAACGCCGTGGCCACGTTGGCCGTGGCGCGCTGGGAGGGAGCACTCGATAGAGACCGCGCGAAACAAGTGCTAGGCTACAAATCGTGAACGGCGCCGCGCGTTGGACTTTGCTGCTTGGCTTGCTCGGCACTGCTGCGGCCGTTGCCTGCACCGTCGAGTACGCCCAAGACCCGGTCGCGCCGCCGGTCACGAACTCCGTCGACGCAGGCCCCCCCAACGTCGCCCCCACCGCCGAGGCTGGCCCCCGCTGCGAGTCTGCGCTGCCGCCCCCGCCCCCCGCCACCGAAGACGGCGATCCCGTTTCGGACAACGTGGTCACGCTCGTCGCGCGCAGCATCCGGGCCACGCCCGACGACGCGGGCGTCCAAGGCTACGATCTCGATGGCGTGTGCACCTGCCCCGGCCCCGAGTCCTGCCAACGGCGCGAGCTCTCCGTCGACACCGTGGTCTTCGACCGCTGCGATGCACCGGGCGGACGCGACAACGCCGCGGCCAAGATGATCCTAAGCAATGCCTTCCTCGGCGACATCTTCGACGAGGGCGGCAAGGGTCTCGGCACCGTGGGCGGCGACACCTTCGTGGTGGAGCTCGGCGACTACAACGGGGGCCAAAACGACAAGCAAGTCACGCTGGCCCTCGCGGCCACCAACGGCTTCCGCGGCGACGCCGACGCCGGGGCCGATGGCGGGCCACGCTACGACGGCACAGATACGTGGGATGTCCTCGACAGGTCCCTCGATCAGGGGAGCACGCTGGTCGATGCAGGTGCCTGCGCGGCGATCTCCCGCGGCGCTTGCGTTTCCAAGTCCATCACCAAAGACGCCTACGTGACGGGCGGCGTGCTGGTCGGCCGAGGGGAGGTTGAACGACACGCCCTTGGGACTACCACCCAAGGGCCTTGGGCATCAATTGGTGAGGCCCCGAAGCCTAAAAGCGGGCCTTGTGGCCCCAAAGATTGGTCACCCAAGTGACCGTTGGGCTCGTGCCTTGCTTGTTGGCCCTTACAAGCACAGGTTTGCCGGCACTTTGCGCACGCGGACAACCCCGAGCTTGACGGGGGCGGTCTCGAACTGGAGGCTGAACGACATCGCGTTGCAGCGTTCCCCCGTGTTGTCTTTGGCTTGGTCTGCGGTCAAGTCCATGTAGCCGCAGAGTGTGTCGCGGGTGAGGTGCCAAAAGGCTGACTCGCACATGCGCAGACGGCGCCCCCCCACCATCGACGGTGCCTTTGAGCGGGTCCAGGCTGCGACCGAAGCCGTCGAGAACATCGGTCTCGGTGATGCGTCCCGTGAGTACGGCCTTCTCGAGGCGCAGGCCGTCAACGCTGCTTCGGACCAAGTTGGCGACGAGGTAGCCGCGCCGGACGTCGAGCTCGGTGCCCGCGAAGCCGCCAAATGGCCATGGCAAGGTGCCGTCGAAGCGCACCCTCGAAGAATCCGGCAGATTTGCCGTGCGACGGTGCTTGGGCTCCGGCGGTTTTGGCGTGGTCTACGCCGCGTACGACAAAGAGCGCGACGCCGAGGTAGCGCTCAAATGGCTGCGGCATGGCGATCCGTCGGTGCTCACGCGTTTCAAGCGCGAGTTCCGTTCGCTGGCC
>JBIKNA010000001.1:0-110756 GCA_044358965.1 Polyangiaceae bacterium | reverse complement strand
GCCCTTGGAGAAACTGGCGACAATCGCGAAGATGGCCCAAAACGGGAAAAACACCGGGATGCACCGCGTGATCATTTCCGCCGCACGCAGGCCTGTGGCACGGCTACCGTCCCGTCGGACGATCACGATGGTGTGGGCGTTCTCGAGGTCGTCGCCGGCCCATGGTCTGAGCTCGAAGCGCCCGAACCAGTCCAAGAATGCGATGATCTTTGCCCAGATCACCGACTTCGTTCGCGAACTATCGAAGCAAAACTTTCGAGCCTCGTAGTCGGGCGTCACGAAGAACCCATAGGCCGTGAGCATGAGCCAACCGAAGGACTCGACCTGGGTGGTGATCTGCGTGATCAAGTGGAACCACACGCCCCACCAGAGTGCCACCACACGGTACCTCTTGGACCAAAGGCCTACGGCGACCACGAGTTCGGTGGTGATGGCCAGCTTGGCCAGCGCGGACGAAGCACCGGCGCTACCGAGGAAGGCGACGACGCGCTCGGGCACACCTTTGGCGACGGCAAGGTGCGCATGCCGCTGGATGCGATCGGCGAGCACCACACCATCGCGCCAATCGGCGTCGAGAAGTTTGGATGCTCCGGACGCGATGTAGATGAGGGACACCTGGAGCTGCGCCAGGCGTACGGCAAAAAATGGCTCCGCGCGCTCGGTGGGGCGCATGTGGCCCTCGAGCAACAGAAACGAGCGATCCGCCGGGGCAAACGAGAGCAAAAACGACAGCAGGAAGAGCGCGTAGCGGTTGTGATGGAACTCCAGGCGGTTGCACAAGATGCCGTACAGGCCGAGCACCGCCGAGACGAACAGCGCAGTGCGCGCGCGCTGGCCCACGATCACGAGTGCGGCCAGGAGCACGCGCATGGCCACGATGGTGACGTAGATCTTCCGCGGCGCCACGAGCGCCTCGGGCAAGTAGGGCCAGTGGAACGTGTCTCCGAAGTAGCCGAACTCTGCGAGCTCTTGTGCCGCGGCAAGGCCCTGCGCAAAGAGCAACACGCCAAGCGCCACACGAACCCATCCGAGCACGTAGCCGTCGCCGACCCGCTGGTGCCAGGGGACCTGGCTCAAGGGCGTCTCCGCGCAGCTGTCAGCGTGACCACATAGGGGGCCCCGCCGTTCTTTCGCAGCGTGAGCTCGACAAGCAGCTCCTTTGTTTCGTTGTCTTCGGGGGTATGGGCGGCTACGTCGGCAAGCGCCGCGCGAAAGCGCGCCACCTGGGCATCGGCGCCATAGGCTGCAGAGATGGTCTCGCCAAAGATCCGAAGCTCGGGCCGCTTGACCCGATCGCTCCATCGAATGCGTTTGGGGACGCCCATGGCGTCCTTGGCGGTCCACTCGCCCTGCACCACCGGGATGTGCACCTCGGTGTCCGTGCTCCGGAACAATTGGGCGCTGACGGTGCTTGATTCGGGGAACATGCGAAAGCCAAAGGCACCGTCCGGCCGATGGCCCGCCGTGGCGATGAGCGCCCCCTGGGCGGCCACATACAGGGCGGCGAACACCAGGCGGGCTTTGGGACCAAGCTCGATCACGCCCAAAACGTCCCAGGGCTTGAGGATTTGCGCAAGCGCAAGCCGCTCACCAGGGCGTTTACTGAAACAAACTTTCGCCCCGCGGGGGCGCGTGGCAGGATTCCCGCCGTCTTGCGTAAGTTGGCTGCCCTCGCAACCCTGAGCCTCCTGGCCTGCGGCGATACCGTCGCAACGGCCCGGCCTCGTGGCGACGTGGTCTCTACCCCCGAGGTGGTCCGCCCCGCTGGGTCAGCGCAGCCGGTCACGGTCATTGCCCCGCAGGCCGTGCTCAAACCACAAACGGTGGGGGCGCTCGAGCGCCCGCAGGCCCTGCGGCGCTTCTGGGATGCGCTCTCGGCGCTCGAGGCCGGTCAGCTGGCCGGCGATGTGCGGGTTGTCCAGTATGGCGACTCGCACACCGCTGCGGACATCGAGACCGCAGCCATTCGCCGTGCGTTGCAGGCCCGTTTTGGCGACGGTGGAAGAGGCTTCGTCGCTTTGGGGCAACCCTGGAAACACTACGTCCAAGAGAGCGTCCGCACGGGCATGTCCCGAGAGTGGGCCGCCGAGCGTGGCACCTACGTCCAAGGCAAGTTCGTTGGCGATGGTCTCTACGGCCTGGGCGGTGCCGCGGTGTTCTCGGGCAAGAAGGGGGGCCGGGCCTGGGCCGACTGCTCTGCGCCCGCATCGCGCCTCGAGATCGCGTACCTCGAACAACCCAATGGCGGGAGCTTCGAGGTCTACATCGATGGTGCGCGGCGCGCGAAGGTGCAGTCCCGCGGCGAACGGGTCGTCTCCTCGTTCCAGACCTTCGATGTGCCCGAGGGGCCCCACAACGTCGAGCTGCGCCCCCTCGGCGATGGCGACGTGCGGGTCTTCGGTGTTGCGCTGGACCGGAGTAACAGCGGCGTCGTGTACGACGCGCTTGGCATCAATGGAGCCCGCGCGTCGGGGCTGCTGCACTTGTCCGAGGTGCACATGGCCGAGCAGCTCCGGCACCGGGCGCCGCACCTGGTGATCTTGGCCTATGGCACCAACGAGACGGGAGACGACACGTCTCCGCAAACGTACGAGCGGCAGCTGGTCGACGTGCTTGGTCGCCTGAGCCGCGCGGTGCCAGAGTCGGCGTGCCTGCTGCTGGGCCCGCCGGACCGCGCCATCGAGACCAAAGATGGGTGGGTCACCTCTCCACGGGTGTTCGAAGTGGCGGCGGTGCAACGGCGTGTGGCCGAGGCTGCGGGGTGTGCATACTACAGCCAATTCGACGCCATGGGAGGCGAAGGGTCCATCGCCAACTGGGCGCTCGAAGAACCGGCGCGGGCGCAGAAGGACCGCGTGCACTTGTCGCGCGAAGGGTATGTGCAGCTCGGGGGCAGCGTCGCATCGGATTTGATGCGGGCGTACATGATCTACCGGGTGGCGCCGGGAGCGGGTGCGGGTGCGGGGCCGGGGTTGTTGCCGGTGGTGCCGGCGGGGTCCGCGTCGGGGCCGCAGTTGATGCCCAAGGTGGGGGCGCCGTAGGGCTTTAGGGGGCCGAGTGCCTGGGGGCTGCGGAGCTTGGGGGCGGGGCTGCGGAGCTTGGGGGCGGGGCTGCGGAGCTGGCGGGCTTGGGCAGTGCGGGGGGGCGGGATTTGTAGGCTTCGAAGCCCGAGGTCAGCGACTTGACGAAGAGGTCGCCGATGACCTCGGCGCCCGTGGGGGTGGGGTGGGTGAGGTCCCAGGAGCCTAGCTGTGGCGTGGCCTTGACCCAGCGGGCCATGGAGCCCTCGCCGCCCATGGCGCGGAAGGTGTCCCAGAAGGCAGCGCCCGAGGCCTTGGCTGCTTTGCGCTGGCCCTCGATGAGGCGCACGATGACCTTCTTGGTGCGGAAGGAGCCGTCGTCGGCCTTCTCGGCGCGGTCGAGCGGCGACGCGATGAGGACCGAGGCCATGGGGGCTGCGGCTTTGACGCGGCCAACGATGGTGGCCACGGTCTTTTCGTACTCGGCCATATTGATCCAGCCGTCTTCGCTCTCGTTGGTGCCGAACTGCAGCACCACGAGCGCCGGCTTTCGCAGGGCCATCTGTTCGCCCCAGTGCCCCGGGTCCATGCCCTCCCAAAGCTTCATGCGCGCGCCATTGGCGCCCAAGGCGTCGTATACGACGCCGGGTGTGTCGCGCTCGAGGGCAACGCCGAACACGCGAAGGGGGCCGTTGCCGGTGGCGCGCACCGTGAGCTTGCCCGGGCCATCGGGCACCGTGACCGAGTGCACCCGGCTCACCTTTTGGTCGCCCCGGGTGGACAGCTTGCTGGTCTCGCCCCCGGCGATGGCCAGGGTGGCATCGCCGCCAGACGGCTGCTCCAAGTAGTAAAGGTCGAAGCGTGAGACCTGTGTGCCGTACTTGCCCTTGTCGACGGTGCCAAAAGTGGCGCTGGCGCCGGGGGCTCCAACGAAGCTGACGCCGCCGAGGCCGTACACACCATCTTTGGTGAGCGGGCCGGTGATGCGGCTCGAGCTCCAGCCCTCTTGGGCGTAGTGCACGACGTCGTTGTGGAAGTACCACTCCCAGGGGTTCGCGATGAGGATGAAGCCGTGCCCGCTGTCCCCGTAGCGCTCTTGCAGCTTGCGGCGCATGGTGCCCGAGACATAGTCGCTGGTGATGACCGAGTCGCCGTAGTGCATGATGCGCGTGATGGCGCCGGGCTCTTTGGCTTCGGTGCGGGCCAGTGACGCGTAGAACGCGTCCATCTCGTGCCCCGTTGGGTCTTCGACGGCCAGGGACCCAGCGGTCTTGGCCAACACGGCTGGGTCTAGTGGCACACGCGTTGGCTCGCTGGGCAGGGCGTTGGACACGGTGGCTTCGTTTTTGGAGGCCTTGAGCTCGGTCTCGCCTTGCGTCAGGACCACGGCGGACCCAACGGGCCCGGTGGGTGCGTCGGCGGGCGCGGCGCCCATGCCCGGCAGCCGCGCGACGCGAAAGCGCGCGAGCTTGCCTGTGGTGTACGGAACACCCAGCAAGACAAGCATCACGAGCACCGCGCTCGTGGTCTTGCTGCCGAGCGGGTGCACGCGGGGGCCAGGCGCCTGCGCTGGCGAGGCTTGTGCAGGGGTAGAGGAAGGGGGCGGGGCCATGTGCCGAGGAGCCTGAGACTGTATCCGAAAATCGCGCAGGCAGCGCCGATCCACGTTGATTTTCCAGGGTCAGTTGGGGTTCATACTCGCCAGCGCTTTGCTCTTCAATAGCTCGCTCTACGCCCTGTTCTTGGCGGTGGTCTACGTCGTGTTCTGGTGGCTGCGCCGGCAGCACGTCACGAGGACCATCTTCCTCACCCTTGCGAGCTACTTCTTCTACTTCTACGGCACCTTCGACACTGCCAAAGACCAGGACGTCCCCTTCGGACCGCTGGGGTGGGCGGTGCTGTGCCTGGGCATCATCTTCGTCGGAAGCAGCCTCGACTACTTCATCGGCCGCAAGCTCGGCGCCACCGAGAACCCCAAGGCGCGCAAGGCTCTCTTGCTCGTGTCTGTCGTGTACTACCTGGGCGTCCTCGCGCTCTTCAAGTACTTCAACTTCGCCGCAGACTCGGTGGTGCAGGTCTGTGCCTGGCTCGGCGTCAGCATCAAGCCCATGCATCTTCGCTTGGTGCTGCCGTTCGGCATCTCGTTCTTCACGTTCGAGACCATGAGCTACACCATCGATGTGTACCGAAAGGAGATCCCCCCGGCCAAGAGCTACCTCGAGTACCTGCTCTTCGTTGCGTTCTTTCCGCACTTGGTGGCGGGGCCCATCGTGCGCCCCCGCAGCATCTTGCCGCAGCTTGCCGTAGAGCCGGTGCACGACGACAACAAGAAGGCCCAGGGCCTGTATCTCATCGCCCGTGGACTCATGAAGAAGATGATCATCGGCGACACCCTTGCGGTGAACCTGGTGGGACGCGTCTTCGACAATCCGGAGCGGTACTCGTCCCTCGAGTGCCTGGTGGCCATCTACGCCTACGCCATCCAGATCTATGCAGACTTCTCGGGCTACACCGACGTGGCCCGGGGCAGCGCACAGCTCTTTGGCTATGATCTGCCGCTCAACTTCGACGCGCCCTACACCGCGCGCAATCTCCAAGACTTCTGGCGCCGCTGGCACATCTCGCTTTCGACGTGGCTGCGTGACTACCTGTACGTTCCTTTGGGCGGCAACAAGAGTGGCCCCTGGGGCACCTACCGCAATCTCATGATCACCATGATCCTGGGCGGTCTGTGGCACGGCGCATCGTGGAACTTCGTGTTGTGGGGCACGCTGCACGGCGCCGGCTTGGCGGTGAACCGCATGTGGCAACGGCACCGGGGCGAAAAGCCCGCAAGTGCTCTGGGCACCGTGCTCGGCATCTTCGCGTGTTTCCACTTCGTGTGCTTCTGTTGGGTGTTCTTCCGGGCGCCCAGCTTTGCGCATGCCACGTTGTTGCTCGGGCGCATGGGCAAGCTCACGGTCACCGCGCCCAATCTGTCGCTTCGGGTGCTCGCCGTGCTCGCCCTTGGCATGCTCACGCACTTCACCCCCAAGCGCGCCGAGCAGAAGCTCCAAGACCTCTTCGCGCTGGCCCCGGCGCCGGCGCAGGGAATCATCTTGGCAGCGTGTGCCTATGCGCTTCACTTCGCGGCGTCCGCCAAAACCGAGCCCTTTGTCTATGGCCAGTTCTGAGCCCTCGTCGCAATCCCCAAGGCCCTTCCTTTCGGGCGTGGGCTTGCTCACGGCCATCGCCCTGGGCTTCGGCGCCAAGCAACTGCCCGTGCGCGTGGCGTACGTGGATGCGGGCATCGCCGTCTTGTGTGTGTGCCACATCGCGGCCTCGGTACTCCTCCTGTCTGCCTCACCCCGGCGATGCTGGCCCTTGCGCGTGGCCTCCGGGGCCTCGCTGCTGCTCGGGGGCGCGTTCATCGCTGCGCTGCTCGCGGCCGCGGTGCACCTTGCGGGCATTCATGGGCCCGTGGGCCGGGGCGGCGCGGCGCTGTTCGCCTTGATCGTCTTGTTGGTCGTGCCCTACCTGCTGGCGCTGCCGCTGGCGCAGCTCGGCGCCTCGCGCCCAAAGGAATAGGCGCAACGTGCCGCGCTCCCGCACGCTGCTCGTGGTCTACGCAGGGTTCTTGCTCCTGGTGGTGCTGTGGGTGCGCACACGCTACGGCCTCGAGTCACTGCCCCCGGGGGCGCAGGTCGCCGTCGATACCGTGTTTCGCGCTGGCGAGGTCCACGCGCGTCGCGTGGGGCCCGTCGAAGAGCCCGTGTTGCCGGGCGCTGTTCGGGAGACCATCGTCGGGCGCGCGCGCCTGCCCACACACCCCGTGCTGCTTGCGCTGTCGCTCGCACCTTTGCGCGACGGGGTAGAGGCGCAGCTCGGCGACCATCGCGCGGTGTGCACCCCCGAAGAACTCAAGAACGCCGGTGCCTACGATCGGGCCCTGAGTTCCGAAGAGGGGCCTGGGGTGGGCGTACGGGTCGACATCTTGTACGCCCTGCTCGGGCGATCGATGGGCATCAAGGCGCACGTCGTCGAGCGCGACGCCAGATTGTTTCGGGCGCGTTTTGCGCCGGCGCCGGCGCCGCAGCCTTCCAGACCCACGGCCTCGGCCGTTCGGACATCGGTCCGCGAGGCGGCCTGGCATCTGGCGAGAAACGTCGACGGCGAGGGGCGCTATCGCTATCTCGTCAGCGCGCCCAGCAACCAGACCTTGTTCGGCTACAACTACGCGCGGCACGCGGGGGCCACCCTGTTTCTGGCGCAGGTCGCAGCTACTGCTGGAGACGCCGATCTCACGGCGCCTCTTTTGCGCGCGGCGGCTTTTCTGCGCGAGCGCGCCAGCCTGCGGTGCGGCGAGCACCGTTGCATTGCCGAGGGCACCGAAGCCACCATGGGTGCCTCGGCCATCGCCACCATGGCTTTTGCAGAACTCGTGCGTACAGGGCTCGATGCCTCTTACCTGCCTGCACTGCGGGAGCTCACCGCCTTTCTGCGATCCATGCAGCGCCCCGATGGCGAGTTCCAACACGTGTACGACGTCGCGGCCAAAGCGCCGGTCAATGTGCAGTACATGTACTTTACCGGTGAAGCATCGCTTGCACTGGCCCTCGCCTACGAGGTCACGGGCGACGCCCGGGATCTCCACGCCGCGAGCCGGGCACTCGGCCACTTGGTTGCGCACGGGTGGTCTTTCCCCCTGTCTGCCTACTACCAAAACGAAGAGCATTGGACCTGCCAGGCCATGGCGCAGCTGTGGCGTCACGCGCCGAACCCCGAAGCGCTCTCCTTCTGCCTTCGCTGGAACGAATTCCAGCGAGCCGTCCAATACGTGGGCGGCGCGCCAGACCCGTCGTGGCTTGGCGGTTATGGCGTGGGGACGGTGATGTTGCCGCGGCTCACCCCTGCGGCGAGCCGTAGCGAGGCCACTGCGGCCACGCTCGCCATCTTGTTGTCCGACAAGGGCCACGTCAACGCGGAGCAGGCCCAAGCGCTACGCGCGCAGCTCGACCTGGCCGTCTCGTTTCTGCTGCGCCAACAGATCACCGCCGAGGGCGCCGCCTCGTACCGCGACGCGCTTGCGGTGCAGGGCGCCTTCCCGGGCAGCGCGGCGGATCTGGACCTGCGCATCGACTATGCGCAGCATGCCGGAGCCGCGCTGCTGCGCTGGCTTGCCCTCGAGGGCAGCGGCAACAATCTGTAGAATCCACGTATTCCCTCCAATGTCGTACATTGGAGCTTCGAAAAAAAATTGGTGCATTCCACAATCGAGAGTTAGCTTTCTAAGAGAAGGCAGGTTTTCGGGGAGTATTTCCGCCTCGATTCGGCTTTCCAAACACAAACATGGCGCAATCGCTCGGCGAGCGAAGAAATGGTCGGAAGCTGCGAGGGTCCCTGATGCTTGGGACCGCTGTTCTTCCTTCCCGTCTCTACCGGGAGCCCGCCAAGCGCCGACATCAGTCCACCATCGGGGGGCGTGTAGGTCGAGCCATGCGGTCCCTTGGTGGCTGGGCTCGCCGCGATTTGCGCGGGCGCGTCACATTCGTGCCGTCGGCTTCCCCCATCGTCGAAGACGAGTCGCTCTCCTTTGGCATCAGCCTCGGACTGCGTGCTCGTGTGGCCGTCTTTGGCCGAGTGTTTGGTATCGGAATGCGGCATCCCCGCATTTCAACGGAACAAGTTGGGGACGGGTGCCCCAATGGACTTCCTCTTGTGCTCTCAGCATCAACGGAGAGAGGTACGGAAATGAAGAAAGCCAGCATCGCTTCGCTCGAGACAGTCTCGATCGAAGAAGCCCGCGCATACATGCACGAGTCCAATGGGGACGAGCTCGCCGCAGCCTATCTGCTGGCGCAGCATCGCAACGCCCTCGATGGCTCGTCCGACGCGCCGGACGAAACCGAAGTGCACCACGCCCTGTTCTTGTTGCGTCGTGCGCAGGGGCTCAAGGCCCCGTCATTCGATTCGATGCGCGTGATGCTGCGACAGCGCGTCGCCGCCTAGCCCTGCGTAAAGGCCCGTGCGGCAAGGTGTTCGCCACGTCACCCGAAGGTGATACATCTTGCCGCATGAAGGCTCGTGCGTTTGCTTTCTCGTCCGTGTTGTTGCTGGGGGCATGCGACAAAGAGCAACCCAAGCCGGCGCCCAAATCCGTTGCATCGAGCGCGGCCAGCGCCGAGCCCGTGGCAGAAAAGCCCCGGGTGCCATCCAAGCCCAGCCTCTCACTCGATGACTCCGGAGCCATGATCTCCGGCGAGCGCGTCGACCTGACGGTGCCCGACGCCAAGCTCCGTGTCTTTGGGGCGCTTGCTGGCAAGCCTGGGGTCGAGGGGCAAACGGTCGAGCTCGACGTGCCCCGCAAGGTGCTCACCTCTCGCGTGATGGCCTTCGTTGCAGGACTCCGGCAGGCCAAAGCCAAGGGGGTCACCATCAAAACGATGAACCGCGAGCGCGCCACCGTGGACCTCGAGTTCTCGCTGGCCACGCGCCCGGCAGATTGTTCGGCCGTGGGGCACATTGGCAAAGACCGCTCCATCGTGGCGTGGCCCATGGCTGGCGGCGGCGCCACGCGCTACGCCAAAGGCATGGCCGGCCCCGACATGACCCTTGGGTCCGCAGGCGTTCGCAAGGTGGCCCAAGCTTGCGACAGCCCCGTGTGGATTGTGTCGGCGGACGACAGCGTAGAGTGGGGCTTGGCGTTCGACCTTGCGCTCGCCGTGCGCAAAGGCGACGACGCCGAGACCGTACGCGCGCCGGGGCTCTCGCTCCCCCACGAGACACCGGTGCCCGGTCGCAAGGTGGCGTGGCCCTAGAGCGCCAAGTACCTCGATCCAGTGAAGCTGACCGATTGCGGCGTCGAGGGGCAGCCTAGGGCTTGGCGCGGGCGGTCAGCACCTGGTCGATGGAACGGCCGTCCAGTCCAAACATGGATCGCAGGACCTCGCTGAACGCGTTGTAGCGCGTGGGCGCTGTGATCTGCTTGCCGGCGCCGGACTTGTCTTTGCTGCGGACAAAGAGCGGCACCGAGCGATCGTAGAGGTACGGCGAACCGTGGCTTGCGCCCTTGCCCTCGACGTATCCCGGGTCGAAGAACGTGCCAGACTCGACCATCACATAGAGGTCTCCGCTCGAGCCGTTTTGCGGCAGCGCCCGGCACGACAGCGCCGGCAGGCTCTCGTCCCACTCGGCGGGCTCTTGGGCGCAGCGCGCAAGGCCTGCTGCTCGCTCTTCGGTACGAAGCACGCGCCCCTTGTAGCTGGCAAAGACTCCCTGCACGGCCTTGTCGGCCTTGCGGCGGTCGGCGCTACCCAGCGCGCGCATGTTGTCAGTGTAAAATACAAATGGATCGGCCATGCCCTCGATGAACGGGCCCTTGCGGCCCAAAGCTTTTTCGATGCTGGCTTCGAGGCTCGTTTCGAGCATGCTGGGCAGCAGTCGCGCGATGGGCGCGCAGGGGCGGTCCCAGAGGTCTTTGCTGGCGCCTTTTTGGCAATAGGCCCGGGTGCCTGGCAGCGCAGCGGCCTCGGGCATGTGCATGGCGCCATGGTCTGCCGACAAGAGCACGCCGTAACCCTGAGGCACGAGCTGATCGAGCTCCTTGAACAGGCTCGCCAGAAGGGCGTCGAGTCGGCGCAGTTCGTCCCAAGACTCCCAGGAGTCTGGTCCAAAGGTGTGGCTGATGGCGTCGAAAGACGAAAATGAAAGGGCCAGGAGCGTGGGGCGAGTGCTGCGGTACTCGGCGCGCAAGGCCGCCGTGGCCAATGCCACGATGGCCGCATCGCCGTGCGGCGAGGCGCGGAATGCCCCCGGGGTGCTGATGCTGTGGGGAAACGTGATGCCGAGCTTGCCCAGATCGCCCTCGCCGGGTTGGTTGTCTGGCGTTTTGGCGTGCGCGCGCACCCAAGGTTCGTCGAGCAGCGCCCACCCTTCTTTGCTTCGGGCCTCGATGGCGGAGCGATTCCCCAGCTCCTTGGCCCAACGGGGGAACTCGGTGGCCATGGCGGTCGACGTGACGAAGCTGCCAAGGGTGCTGTCGAACCACAGCGACGCGGATGGTTTGCGTCCGCCACCGAACAGCGCACCGCGATCTTTGAGCGAGATGCTCAGGATCAGCGCGTCGGGGCTCTTTTCGCGCAGTTCGTCGGCCACCGTGGGCACGAGCAACCGCGCGAGAGACGCGGACGCGCGGTCCTGCACACCGTCGGCGGAGATGGTCTTGGTCGAGGCGTCCGCGAGCACGGAGCCGTTCTTCTTGGAGACGGGTAGCTCGTTGGTAAAGATGCCGGACTCGCGCGGGGCACGGCCCGTGTACAGCGCCGAGTGTCCGGGGGCCGTGTCCGTGGCGGCGTGCATGTACCGCATGTCGCGCACCCGGGTGCCCTCGCGCAGCAGGCGCGCAAAGCCGCCATCGGAGGGCAGTTCGGGAAGGCGCTCGTGCGCGAGCCACGCCGCAAACTGATCGACGACGATGGACACCACCATGGGGGCCGGAGGTGCCGGCGCCGTGGCCGCGTCTTCCGTCGGCGTCGCGACCACCGGGGCGCTGCTTGGGTGCGGAACCGCGGCCGGTGTCACGGGGGGCGTGGGGGCCGCGGCAGGCTCGCCGCAGGCCAACAACAGGAATGGTGACAGGGCAAGGAGCCGCGACTTCATGGAGCGCACTTTATCGGCCATGGCGTGCTCCCACGTGAACAAAACGAAACGCACCCGCAACCCTTGCGGGCGCGGGTGCGCGTTCGACCCTTACGGGCTTCTTGGTTAGCGGCTCACGGACCGAAGAACGCAGAGTCGAAGATCTTGCCGTCTTCGGAATCTGCGGGCTTCTCGACGTCGGCGAAGGGCACCGGAGTGTCCGTCGCCGTGGTCTTGGTCTCGATGAGCGTCTTCACGAACTGCGTGAAGGTGGCGCCAGTGCCGCTATCGCCGCTGTCGGTGCCGCTGTCGGTTACGCCGCTGCTGCTGCCGCTGCTGCTGCTGCTGCTGCTGCTGCTGGCCTCCGGCAGCACGGTGCCGCCGTCTTTGGGAGTGGTGATGTCGTCGTCGCCGCAGGCCACGAGGGTC
This sequence comes from Polyangiaceae bacterium, assembly GCA_044358965.1. Lineage (GTDB taxonomy): Bacteria > Myxococcota_A > Polyangia > Polyangiales > Polyangiaceae > SXNL01. The sequence continues at coordinate 98,691 of JBIKNA010000001.1, read as the reverse complement.
AGCAAGCACGACGCAGCCACTGCAAACAATGCCCTGTGCGCTGTGTTTTGCATTTGTCCTCGCTTAAGGCGCCACGGCGCCGGGGTTCGGGCGGTTCAGGTAGGGGAACTCCTCGGAGAACTGCCCCGCGTTCTGCGGCACAGCATCACCCCACGGCACATCGCCAGCGGACGCAGCGTCCGGCGGCAACAGGTAGCCCATCACGACGCGCAGCGCGATGTCGACGACGTCGTCGCCCGGACGGCGGCCGTTGGGGAAGCCCGCGGGGTCGCAGTTCGGGAGGGCGGTGTCGAGCACCTTGCCAACGGCGGTGCTTGCGCCGGGCTTGAAGCAGCCGGCCGCGCCGAGCTGCGCCGTGTTACCGGCGAAGCGACGGGTGAGCTGGTCGGCGCGAGAGGTGGCCGGGATGGCCGTGTTCAGGCGCAGCATCTCGGCGCCCTTGACGCCCGCAGGCTGGTTGACGCCGTCGACGCCCGTGAGGAACGCCGCGACGAGGTCGCCGCGGTCGATGACCGGAGCCTTGACGATGCCAACGGTTGGTCCAAAGAGGATCTCGAGGACCTTGGGCAGCGTGGGGTTGGTGACGTAGGCCGCGAACTGGCCGTCGTCCTTGGGCTCGGAGCCGTTGAACTTGTTCTTGTCCTTGATGCCGATGACGACCTCATTGACGAGCGGGCTGCCCAAACGGGAAACCTGCGTCCAGGGGCCGCCCTCGCGCGAGGGCTTCAGGAACGTGCCGGTGGGGTTGATGACCCGCGCCTGGCGAACGCTGGCCGTGGCCCAGCCGCCGACCACCGCGTCTTTGCCCGTGGCGCCCTTGCGCACGCACTCGGCGGGGACTTCGAGGGCGATGGTGGTGACGTTCTTGTCGCCGATGGGGTTCGGGAAGTTGAGCGTCGGGTCCGTGAGCGCGCTCGCGGGGGCATTCACCAAGTCGAAGATGTTGCCCAGGAGAACCGCGAAGCCCTCTTGGCGCTGACCCACGAAGATCTTGGCCTTCTTGCCGCCGGCTGCGCAGCCGGGGAAGTCGACTTCGTACGTGTGGGCCTTGGCGTAGGTGTCGTAGGCAGCGTTGCTGCCGAACGACTTGGTGCCGATGTAATCGAGCGGCTTGACGAAGCGGCCGTTGGCGCCCGCCGGGCCTGCGCCACGAACGAAGGGAGTCGCGGTGCCCGTGCGGCGGTTGCCGCGGATGAGCTTGACCTCGTACTCCTCTTTCAGGTTGCGGTTGCTGACGACGGAGGCGTTGGACACGTCGCCGAGGTTGATGAAGGGCACGCTGGTGGCCTTGGTGCCGGCATCGCCGTTGCTGATGTCGAGCGTGATGCCCGTGTTGCCGCCGGTGGTGTCGTTGAGGAAGTTCGAGAAGCGGAACTGGAACGTGATGTCCTCTTCCGCGTTGCCGTCGGTGTCCAGGTGGATCTCGTAGAGAGCCTCTGGGTCCATGGAGAAGAAGTTCGGACCGCCGTAGTTGGACTGCAGGGGCTGGTAGTTCGCCAGGATGGTTACGTAGCCGGCGCGCCCGGTCTCGTAGCTGTTGAACATGTAGAAGTCGGTGTTGTCGACCTTCGGGTTCTGAGCAATGAACGGAGCCTCACGGTGGCTCGACGCAAACGCTGCACTTGGACCGAAACATGCGGCCACTAGAGACAAGGCGCCTGCCCACTTCACATATTTACGCATAAAGCTCTCTCCTATTCCCAACGGACGCCGACAGGCGAGCCGCCCCGTATGGGGGAAGGCTGGCCTAGCTGGCCTGCGGGCGACCCGGCGGGATCGTCGCAGAACTTTCGTGTGGCGTCTCTGCGCGGATGGTCGTACGCATCCGGTGCCGTGTCGACAATAATTCCTCGTTCTTTGGGTGGTGCATCTCCTGCGGCCTACGCTCCGAACTGGCCAGCGATGGCCTTGGCTTGCCTGATTCCCGTAGTTGTTTCGGGGTGTTCCAAGCCCGGCTCGTCCGAAACGGGCTCTGCCCCAAGCGCAACCACATCCTCCCACACTGCCCCCGCATCCAGCAGCGCGCCTTCGGTCCAACCCAGCGCCACCGCCGCCAACAGTGGCTCCCCCGACCAGACCCCCACCGGGCTGATGGGGCTCCAAGAGCGTCTCGAACACGAAGCGCAGTCACGCCCCAAAGGGGTCGTCACCATGGACCAGCTCCTTGCCGCGCTTGCGGCAGCTAAGGTCCCCGTCACCAACCCGGCGCAGCACGCGGGCTTCACCTTCGGCGCCGCCTACTGCAAAGGTGCTGTCCTCGGCAAAGACCTGGGCTTCAGTGTCTGCGAGTACAACTCTCCCGCCGAAGCCGAGAAGTGGCGCGTCACCAACGACAAGGCCTTCCAGGCCATCAAGGGTCGCAAGAGCGTCGTCAATCAATCTTCCGTCCTGATGCTTCGCGTCGGTGCCCCGGGGCCCGAGAGCGACCGCCTCGAGAAGCTGCTCCTGGATTCTTTTGGCAAGCTCAAGCCGTAACTGCTCGAGAACCGCTCGAGGCAGAACGAGGCCAGCTTCTGCTCGAACGTTCTAGAGGAGCTTCAGGTCGAACACGCGTTCGACGAGCCACACGAGCGCCAGCAGGCCGATGAGCAGAGAGCCCGCCCGCAAGAGTGCCACGCGGTAGAACCTTGTGTTGCGCAGCGCAAACAGCGTGGGCACCAGCACGAGCACGATGGCCATTTGACCGATCTCGACGCCGCCATTGAAGCCGAGCAACGGGACGAGCAGCTGCGCCCGCGGCAGACCGAGCTCGGACAGGGTGCCCGAGAACCCGAAGCCATGCAGGAGCCCGAGCACGAAGGCCGCGAGCCAGCGGTCTTCGCCAAGCACCGGATGCAGGTTGTTGACCGCGGCGGCCACCACGGACAGCGCGATGGCCGACTCGATGAAACGCGAAGGCAACGCAACAACGCCGAGCGCCGCCAGGCTGAGGGTGATCGAGTGCGCCAGCGTGAACGCCGTGACTACCCGCGTGACGTCGAGCAGTACGCGCTTGATCGACCCTTGGGGCTCCCAGGTGCCGTCAGGAGTTCGGCGAAGCACCGCGGGCAAGAGCAGCGCCACCAAGAACAGCACGTGATCGTAGCCCGTCCAGATGTGGTGGATGCCCTCTCGCAGCATGGCGCGCAAGCCTGCGGAAGTGGGCGCGTCGCTGCCGTTGAACGTGATGCTTCGGACACTTGCGGTGACGAGTTGCACTGGGGCTGCGCCGTTGCGCACCACGCAGCGATGCAAGGGGTCGATCTCGAACAGCAAGGAGTAGTCGAGCGCGATGGCGCCTTCGTCTTGGCAAGTGGCCACGAAGCGCAGCGCCGCATAGGTGCCGTCGGTGTAGTCGATGACCCCCTCGTAGTTGCCACCATCGAGCTTGCATGGGGCACCGCGGCGGATCTTGATGCCTTGGGCCACGTACTCCAGCACCCTGGGCGCGGCCCGCTGCAGCTCCATGCCAGTCACCCGACCGTCGGCGTTGTCGTCGAGCCCCAGGGCGTCGTCGAGATCGCGCACGGCCACGCGTGCGTCCACGTTTACCCGCGGACCGCTGCTGGCAACGCTCAGGTAGGCATCACTGGCCTTGTGGGCCAAGGCTCGCCCGGACACGCACAGCAACAGCAAGCACGCGAGGGCCGAAAATAGCCAGGCGCAGCGTCGGCGAATCATGGCGTCGAGGCCCCTGCCCAGGCTGCGATGCGAGGGTCTTCGAGGTTGCTCTTCTTCAGCCACGCGCGCAGTTGCGCAAGGGCGTCGGCGTCTTGGGACGCAAGCCCCGTTTCGAGCAGCAGGAGAGCGTCTGTCGGCTCTTTTTGTACGTTGAAGTTGGCCTTGGCCAACGCCACGGCGGCCTTGGCATCGTGTTCGATGCGTAGCGCAAACATGGCCTCTTCGCGTTGATGTACGGTGTCACCGCGAAGGCGGCTCGCTGCGTACCGGTCCCGCAAGGCGCGGACGCTTGCGGGCTCGCTGTTGGGCGCCAGCTTGGCTTCGGCCAACGCTTGGCGCAGCAGCAAGTTGTCGAAGCTCTCGAAGCCTTGCACCAGATCGCGGGCCTCGGCGTTGCGGCCGGCGTCGAGCAGCACATCGGCCAGCGCCGCGCGCGCGTAGGCGTCTTTGGGGTCGAGTTCGAGCGTGCTGCGCAGCAACGCCTCGGCGCCCTTGGTGTCGCCTTTGCGCAAGCGGCACTCGGCGAGGGTGGTGTCGAGCCAGGCGCGCTCCGCGGGGGGCATGCGCGAGCCGCCCGTTTGCCTTGCGCGCTCGAGGAGCGTGATGCCCGCAGCGCTTCTACCGCTTGCGCATTGTGTGCCCGCGACGCATGCAGCCGTGACTGCACCCGATACGAAGCGAGCGGCACGCCCGCAGGCCAGCTCCGCGCGACCGAAATCGCCGCGGATGTTGAGCACCACCGCCAAAGTGAGCCATGCCTGCGCGTCGTCCGGGTCTATGCGCACCAGTGCGTCGAGGTCCCGCAGGGCACCGTCGAAGTCGTGGAGGGATTGACGAATGGTCGCCCGGAGCAACAGCACGGGGCCGGGCGGCTCGGCGTCTTGCCACCACGGAGCCAGTACCGCCTGCGCCCGTCCGAGCGAGCGGGGATCGCCCTCGCTGCGCGCGCGCTCGATGTGTGCTTTGGCGGACTTCGCCGCGCGTTCCACCAGCGCCGGATCAAGCTTGTTCTGCTTCGCGAGACGAGTGATCTCGCTGATGTCTTGGGCATCTTTCGCGCCGTCTTTGCGCGCGCGCTGCAGCAAGACCTGCTCGGCCTTGGGCATGGTCACGGCCGCTGCCTCGCGTCCCTTGTACGCAAGCCCCACGGCGAAGACCGTGAGCGTCGCCACGACGATGGCGATAACGCCGCGATGGCGCAGGAGCGGGTGGGGAGCGCGGGAGGCCAAGACGCCGCGGAGCATAGTGCAGTGCGCCCCCGGACGTCTTTGCGTTGGGATCCACTGCTGCCAAAAAAAAAGGAGACAGTGCGGTCACACTCCGCGCCCACGCAGCGAGGTCCTTTACGTAACGCACGAACGAAAGCGTGGCGCATTGCCGCGCGCACTCGCCGTGCTCGACATGCTCTGGGGGCTATAGATGCGCCTGTCCGTCCAAGGCGCGCGGGGGCCAGTGTGCCCGCGCGCCCAACGCCTGATGTCTCGCTTTGCCTTGATCCTGCTGGGCGCCCTGGCCGTGCTCTTGGGGGCTCCGCGCGCCGTCTATGCGGGTCGCCCGGCGGCTCGCGAGGCGATGCGCCTGCGGGCGGGCACCGTGCTCGCGGTCCCGCCGGAGAACCGCGGAGGCAAGCAGCCGGTGTTCGTCTACCTGCACGGCATCGCCGGAGGGCCCGGGCGGGGCTGCGCCGAGTTCTCGCGGAGCGTGAGCGCCTACGGCTGGCTCGTCTGCCCCGAGGGCAATGTGCGCGACGGGGCCACGCGCTCTTGGGGAGGCTCGCTCGCGGAGCAGTGGGCCGTGGTGCAGGGGGCACTCGCTGCGGTGGCGGCAGAGCCCGATGTGGACGCAGGCGCGCCGGTGGTGCTGCTCGGGTACTCGCAGGGGGCCTACCTGGCCGAACAGCTGTTGCGTGGGTATCCCGGCAAGATTCGCGCGGCGCTCTTTGTGGGGGCCAATATCCGGCTCGACAAGAAGACGCTGGTGGCCGCCGGTGTTTCCAAGGTTGCGTACGCAGCGGGGGAGTTCGACGGGACCTATGCCTACCAGCGTGAGAGTCACCTGCTGCTGGAGCGCGAGGGGTTCTCGGTGCAGTTTCGGTCTCTCGGACGCGTGGGGCACACGTACATCGGGCAGAGCGAGGCGCAGTCGGTGGACGCGCTGGTGTCGTGGATGGCGAATGACTGAGGGAAGGGGAGCGGGGGAGGGAGCGGGAGCGGGAGCGGAGGGCTCAGAGAAGTGGCGACAAGAGGCGGGCGGTGCTTTCGAAGAGTCGGCGCGAGAGTGGGGCTTGGGCGAGGTCGCGGGGGGTGATCTCCGTGGATTGCGCGAGATCTTGGTCGAACAGGGTGGCAAGCTCGGTGTTGGTCTTGGGGTCGTAGAGCACGGCGGTGACCTCGAAGTTGAGACGGAAACTACGGTTGTCCATGTTGGCGGTGCCGATGGCCGAGAACCAATCGTCCACGAGCAGGGTCTTGCTGTGGAGCATCACGGGTTCGTACTCGTGGATGCGTACGCCCGCCCGCAGCAGCTCGGGGAAGTAGGAGCGCGCTGCCGCTGACACCACCCGGGAGTCGCTCTTCTTGGACACCAGCAGGCGCACGTCGACGCCGCGCAGTGCCGCGGCCTTGAGCGCCACGAGCATGGACTCGTCGGGCACGAAATACGCCGCGGTTAGCCACACGCGCTCGGTGGCCACGCCCAATGCCGCAAAGTAGGTGAGCTTGATGATCTCGAACTCGGTGTCGGGACCGGAATCCAGGATCTGCACCAGGGCGCCCGACGACGGGACTTGGGATTCGGGGATGTACTCTTTGCCGCTGGGGGCTTTGCCCTTTGTGTAGTGCCAGTCTTCCAGGAACACGAGCTGCAGACCGGCGACGCACCCGCCCTCTAGGCGCACGTGCGTGTCGCGCCACGCATCGGCGCGCACGCTGCTGTCTTCTTCGTCGTGGACGTTGACGCCTCCGGTGTAGCCAACGCGCCCGTCGATGACGCAGATCTTGCGATGGTTCCGGAAGTTCAGGCGCCGGCCGCGGCGCACCAAGCTGGCGCGGTTGAAGTACGCGACCTCGCCTCCAGCGTCGCGGAGGGCTTGGGTCACGCGCTTGCGCAGCCGCGCAGAACCCACGGCATCGACGAGAAGGCGAACCTCGACACCAGCGCGCGCCCGCTCGGCCAGCGCGTCGAGCAGGGCACGGCCCGTTTGGTCGGGTTCGAAGATGTAATACAGCACGTGCACGTGGTGCTTGGCGGCGCGTATGTCGGCAAGCATGGCCTCGAAGGTGCTCTTGCCGCTGGGCAGGACGCGCACGTCGTCGGCACCGCACACGCCGGACATGGTGGTGCTGGTGCCAATGCGTGCGAGCTGCGCGGCGAGCTTGACGGTGTGCAGGCGGCCCTCGGGCACCGCGGCCACACGCTCCTTGATGCTGCCCAGGGCTTGTCGCGCGCGCAGGCGCTTGAGGCGGCTGCGGAGCAGCTTTCGGGGGCCCAGGAAGTGGTACACCACGAAGCCGCCCACGGGCACGAGCGCCATGCCAAAGATCCAGGCCAGGGTGGCCGCCGGGGCACGCCGCTGGAGGATGATCCAGGCGGAGAGCGCCAGCACGTAGACGATCTCGATGAGGCCTAGGGCAGTCCAGACCGGGTGGTCATGAAACATGCTTCACGCCGCTATTTTGGGGGTACCGACAGGGTGAAGTCGGGGTGGGGTGGTGGACCGGAGGGGGATCGAACCCCTGACCTCTGCATTGCGAACGCAGCGCTCTCCCAGCTGAGCTACCGGCCCAAAGAAACAAGCCTTCATCAACGAAGGGCTCGCGTTTATGCCGTGGACGCCCCGCGAAGTCAATAGGGCGCCTTTTCTATGTCGCCTTGGCTTGTTTTCGGCGCTTTGCGCGGCGGTACAGCCGGTAGGCCAGGTACCCGGCCAAGACGGCGACCACCAGCACCAGAATCGGCGCCAGGAGCGCCACCACCGAGGCTGCCGCGGCCGTGAGGTCTTCGGCGATGCTGACCACCGGGGCGCCGACGCCCAGCGTGGTGGCGTTGACCACGGGCCGGGCCGTGGCTTTGGCCGCATGCACCGACAGGGCCATCAGTAGGCCGAGTACCACCGGGACTGCGGGGTGCATGTCTTTGATGGCGCCGGTGCTTGCGGCAAACACCAGGGCGCCCGCCGCGGGGCGAATCACTGTCTGCACCAGATCGTTCACGTGGTCGGCGCCGGGGATCTTGTCGACCACGAGCTCGACCACGAGCAGCACGCTGATGAGCGCGATGGCCCAGGTATGCGTCAGCACATCGAAGGGGGCGCCCAGGTGAATGACCCCGGTGCGCCCCAGCACAGACACCGCGAACAGCGGGATGTAGGCATTGAGTCCAGCTGCCCCGGACAGACCAAAGGCCCCCAACACTCCCGATACGGCGTCCACGCTTCTTCTGTATCACGGCCTCGTGATGGCCACCTTGAGCGTGTAGGCATCGCCGCCGGCGCCGGGGCTCCGGTAGTACGCCTTGACGTAGTAGCGCCCACCAGTGCTGGTCTGCATGTACACGCGCCGCTCGGCGTTGCCGTCCCAGGCGTAGAACGAGTTGCCCGTGTCTTTGTAGACGGTGAGGCCCAAGCTCGGGCCCGCCGCCGCGAAGGTCACGTCGTACACGGAGCCCGCAGGGATATCGATCACGTAGAAGTCGTTGTCGCCGCCGCCCGAGAGCACGCCGCGCACCGTGCCATCGGCACCAAAGCGGTTCGTGCTGCCCAAGAAGTCGTTGGGCTCGGACTCGGACGCGCCACCCGGAGGAGGCGGTGGCGTCACGCCGCCGCTGCTGCCGCCGCCGCCGCCGCCCGGGGGCGGGGTGACGGGTGTCGCCACACATTGGCCGGCCTGGGTGCAAGCTTTGCCCGTCTCGCAGGTGCCGCATACCCCGCCGCAGCCGTCGGAGCCGCACACTTTGCCGGTGCACTGCGGGGTACAGGTCTGTTGCGTGAACGAGTCGAAGAAGGCCGCGCACAGCTCCGTGCGTGCGTAGGAGCCGCTCTCGACGCAGCCGATATCGCCATACGACGAGATGCCCGCGATGGTTTCGACGCCACCTTCGGAGATGAAAGCCGGACCGCCGGAGTCGCCCTGGCAGGACACCGCGCCGAGCTTGCCGATGGTGAGCACGCCGTCGCGAACTTCTTTGATCTTGGTGGCGAGCTCCCGCTTGGTGCCGCTGCCGGTGCCTGCGCGGCCGTTGGTGTTGCCGTAGCCCACGATGCGCGCCGGCTGGCCGAGGCCACCAGGGCCCAGCTGCGTCTTGCGGTACGGCTTGGGCGCCACGCCCGTGACCGGCTCTTCGAGCACGATGACGGCGCAATCGTAGCCAAGGTTCATGTACTGCTGCGGGTACGACGGGTGCTTCTGGATCTTGGCAGCGCGACGCCAGCCGCCCGCGGCGCTCGGCATCTCTTGGGGGACGGGCTGGTTGTTGACCCACGCCACACTGTTGGGCTTCGCGTCTTCGATGCAGTGGGCTGCGGTGACGAGCACCTTGGGGGCCACCAACGTGGCCGTGCATCCTTCGATGCTGGAGCCGCCGTTGATGGGCGTCACCGTCTTGAGCTGAAACACCGCTGGGTCGCCCGTGATGGGCGTGCCGCCAACAATGCTGCTCTCGCTCTGCGCGGGGCCGCTCTCGTCCTCGCTTTCGCCCTGCGGGGCGTTGCACGCGATGACCAACAGCGACACGAGACCAAGAGCGCCAAGGGCGCGAACGGGCAGCTTCATCGTAGGCAGAACTCCTTCTTGCCCCACCATGTAGCCAGAAGCGCGCCAGCCCTCGGTAACGCCCCGTTCGGGCTGATTCATCGACCCGAAGCCCTCGGATCTCCAACAGATATGAACATAAGTGTCTTCTTGCGTTCGGTTTTGGAAATAGCGGTCGATTGCCCGCAGCCTGGGCCGCCGTTTCCTCAGCCGAGCAGCCGCAGTCGCGTCCCGGTGCGCTGATCTGCCGTGAAGCGGCTATGGGGTTGCCCGCACGACGTCGTGAATGCGTTGGGCGACGCTCTGAAGTTCGGCGCCAGCGGAGTTCGAGAGCACCACGATGCCCACGGCGGGGGCCCGCGTGATCACGATGCGCGCCGTGAATCCGCTCGTCGCGCCGGCCTTCTCGAAGTACGTGATGCCGCCGTCCGTCCGGATCTCCATGCCGAGGCCACACGAGCCGCCGTTGGCTTTCCCAAGGATCTTCGTCTGCGTCAGCGCTGCCGTTTGCTCGAGCGGGTGCCCACTGCCTGCATGAACGGCCACAAACTTCACCATGTCTCGCGCCGTGGACCGCAGGGCGCCCGCGGCCTCGATGGTGTCGATCTGGTTCGGCGGCACGGGCGCGGTGCCTTGGTGTCCCTGCACCAGCTTTGCCGTTGGATACGACGCGCGATCCGTGCGCGTGTCGGCCATTTGCAGCGGGCCAGTGATGGTCTGCGCGACCATTTCGTCGAAGCTCGCACCGCCGTCCTCTTGCGACAGGGCAATGCCGAGCAGGCCAATGCCGAGGTTCGAGTATTGGTACCCGCTGCCCGGGGCACGTGCGAGCGTTGTACGCGACAGGAACCCGAAGAGTCGTGCACGGGTGTACCCGGCCGCGGGGTTGTACCGATCACCGGTCAGGTTGTCGGGCATGGGGGGCAGACCAGAGCCGTGCGATGCAATGTTGCCGAGCGTGATGGGCTTGCCTCCAAAGGACGGGATCGGTGCGCCCGGTAGGTGCGCCGACACGGGCTGGTCGAGCTTCATGCGCCCCGCGAGGACGCGCTCGGCCAGGAGCATCCCGGTGAATACCTTGGTCACAGACCCCAGCTCGAAGACCGAGTCCCCATCGGGCACCGTAGCTCCACCCGAAGTCGTCCGCCCGTAGCCTTGCGTGCTCGTGAAACTCGGGGTCCATACGCCCACCACGAGGCCGATGCTCTTGCCGTCGACGCCCCGTGCGTCGATGGCACCTTCGGCGATGGCCGCGATGGCCGCCGCCGTCGAGGCTGGGATCCCTTGGGGAGCGGGTGCAACGTCGTCGCTGCTTGCCGGCGCTGGCTTCGGCTTGGCCGCGGGGGCGCCGGGCTCGGAGGCGCGTTGCGTTGGCCGTTCCGTCGGCGTGTCCGCCTCGGGCACTGGGTCCGCATCGGCGCAACCAAGCATCGTGCAGGCCAGCAGGGAGCAGGTGAGCGCGAAGGTCTTCATGGACCGGTTCAATGAGCAAGGCTTGTTCCACGGCATATTTCCAGTCGTCGCGGAGGATCACCTGGCATTCACTGGACGCGGCGGTGTTCACGGGGGGAGCTTCACCGGTTGGGGCGCGCGGCGGAGCCTGCGGCGTCGGCCTTCGCGGTCGCAACCTCGTGTGTCGCAGCCCAAATCTCTTGGAAAGTCGGCGACATTTGCTCGGGTGCGTTCAATGCCTCCGGACGCCTGCACCTTGGGTCACGACACGCTAGCGCCCCGTGCCTGCGCAAGCGCTCACACCATCGACGCTCGGCGCGGGACCCATGCGCTTGCGTGCCACGGCAGGCGGAGCGAGCCGCTGGGCCCAGCCACACAAGCCTTCGTCTCGGGCCGATGACACCAGGCCGGTACACGCAGACCTCCGATCTGTTCGGCAAGCGCAAGGACACTGGTCTACGACTACGCTGGCGTGCGCCCTTAGGTGGGGCGCGGCGCGCCCGCCGTTCGAGGCCGCTTCCTGGCTGCGGACGGGACAGGCAGCGCCGGCCGGGAAGGGGGCGAGGAAGAACGGGCCCATCGGGGTTCTCTTCGGGCCGGCGGCGCGCGGCACGCGTTCTGCTTTGGGGCCTGTGCTGGCGAGCGCCAGGCGCGCGATTTCCCCAAATTTCCGAGGGTTGAGACCGATCTCATCGACAAGCCATGTTGCAAAATCCTTCAGTGATGAAAGATGCGGCACCCTCCCTGGACGCGATACCGGCGGCGCTCCCGCAGCTGGGTGAACGTCTTGGAGCGTACGAGTTGCTGCGCGTCATCGGTCGCGGTGGCATGGCGACGGTCTACCTGGGCAAGCGCAGCGCGGATGGTGCCGAGGTGGCCCTCAAGGTGTTGCACCCCACGTTTGTCATCGAGCGCTCTGGCGTTCGACGCTTCCTCGCCGAAGCGGCAATCGCCGAGCGCGTCCAATCCCCACATCTCATCAGGGTTTTCGACTCCGGACAGACGCCGTTTGGCCTGCCGTACCTGGTGATGGAGTACCTGGAGGGCCAAGACCTCATGTGCGCCATTGGTCGCGGGCGTCCGGCGCCGATACCCTTCGTGATGGAGTTGGCTTGGCAGCTCTCGGATGCCCTCGCCGCGGTGCATGGGGCAGGTCTGGTGCACCGTGATCTGAAGCCGAGCAACGTGTTCGTGACCGTGGGTGGGGTCGTGAAGCTGCTCGACTTCGGCATGGCGAAAGACTTGCGCCAAGTGACGGAGTTTACGGAGCCGGGCATGTTTCTCGGAACACCCGAGTACGCGAGCCCGGAGCAGTTCACCGCACCGACAACCGTCGACGTCCGCAGTGACCTCTTCTCGTTTGGCGCGCTTCTGTACCGATGCATCGCTGGGCGTCTCCCCTTCATCGGCACCACTCCACTGGAGATTGTCATCGCCGTGGTGAACAGCAGACCCCCGTGTCTGCGGACCCTGACCCCGGACGTGCCGCCGCGTCTGGCATCGTTGGTCGCGCGACTTCTGATGAAGAAGCCAGAGGCCCGGCTCCCCAGTGCCGCTGCACTTCGCGACGAACTCGAAGCCATCGGCGATGGCAACCAACGTTCTCCGCGGAGCGATCTTCTGCAGGAGATCCTGCGTGGCAACGGCGCGCAGCCCGGGTCCGAGCGCTCCGGCCTCCGACCCATGCATTCAGACATGGGAAACCTCGGCCCGCCGGCCCCCGGTGCCTGACGGCTGGTCCTTCGCGCGGGCCCTCGGTCCAATCCGGAGCGGATACACCAGGGGTCAATGGGCCCGCGCCATATGGCGATACGGAGATCCGAGGTCCGCGCTCAGCGGTAGCCGGATACCAAGGACTGCGCCAGGAGGCCCCAGCCGTCGATGGCCACGAAGAGCAGGAGCTTGAAGGGCAAGCTCACTTGGGTCGGGTTCAGCATCTGCATGCCCAGCGACATGAGAATGTTGGCGACCACCAGGTCGAGCACCAAGAAGGGCAAGAAGATCAGAAATCCGATGGCGAAGGCCTCGGTGAGCTCGGTGACCACGAAGGCGGGGACGAGCACGCTCAAGTCGCTATCGGTGACGGCGGATGCGCCGGGGCCGGGACGCCCCTTGGCCACCGCCACGAACCGCGCCCGCTCGCGCTCGCTCGCGTTGTTCTTGAGGAACTGGCGCATGGGCTCGCGGACCGCATCGACCCCGCGTCGCACGAGCTCGGTGGTCTCGAGGGCGGGCTTGGCCATGACCACCGGCGTTGCCCGGTCGATGATCTCGGTGCCCACGGGCGCCATGGCCAGCAGCGTGAGCGCGCCCGCCAGGGCCATGATGACCGTGTTGGACGGGACACTCTGCGCACCGATGGCGCTCTTGGTGATTTGCAGCACCGTGGAGATCTTGACGAAGGCCGTCACGCTCATGAACGCGAAGGGCAAGAGCGACACCAGGGCGAGCGCCAGCACCAGCGCAAGGGGCCGACCAAACAAGTCACCCTCGGCGGCCGGTGCCGCGGGCGCGGCCCTGGCAACGGCGGGCACCAGCGCGAGGCCAAGGCCCAAGAGCAGCGCCCGCAGCTTCACGGCGGGTCTCCTTGGTCTTTGGCCTCGGCGACCCGCTCGGCGGGCTCTTTGAGGGCCTCGGGCGCGGCTGCACGCTCGGCTTTGGCAGGTCGCCGGAGCAGGTCGGCAAAGGACGTGGCCGGGGGCGCCGTGCCACCGGCGGCTGCAAGCTCGGCCTGCGAGAGTTCGCCAAGCCTCGTGAGCCCCGCTTCGGACGCACCCACCACGAGCACCTGCTCGGCGACGCGCACCAGGTACACCGCACGGCGGCCGTCGAGCGGCAGCTGCCCCACGAGCTGGATGGGGCCGCGGGGTTTGCCAACGCCCAAACGTTTGGCGCCGTAGAGCACGCCGTACATGACCACGCACACGAGCACGAGCGTGACCATGGTCTCGGCGAGGTAAGCGGCGTACGACGTCATGGGCGGGTGAGCCCGGAAGAGCATGGCGCCAACGCGGCGTCCCCCCGGGGCAGGCGCATTCTTCGGGCATTGTTCGGGGCTTGCAAAGCGAAATGCGCAAGGTCCCGGGTTGACGACAGGCCGGGCTCGGGAATAGCTAGTGGCAGGCTTTTCATGTCCCTTATCGTCCAGAAGTTCGGCGGCACCTCTGTCGGCACCGTAGACCGCATTCGCAACGTGGCCCGCCGTGCGCTTGCCACCCAGGCCCAAGGCCATCGGGTGGCGGTCATCGTCAGCGCCATGAGCGGCGAGACCAACCGCCTGCTTGGCCTGGCGCACCAGGTCGCCACGGTGCCCGACGCCCGCGAGATGGATGTCATCGCGGCCACGGGCGAGCAGGTCACCGCGGCGCTGGTGGCCATGGCCATCCAAGCCGAGGGAGGCAAGGCGCAGAGCCTGCTCGGCCATCAGGTCAAGATCCTCACCGACGGCGCCTTCACCAAGGCGCGCATCAAGACCATCGAGGGCTCCAAGATCGTCGAGGCCACCAATGGCGGCGCCATCGCCGTGGTCGCCGGCTTTCAGGGCGTCGACGAGCGCGGCAACATCACAACCCTGGGGCGCGGTGGCTCCGACACCAGCGCCGTGGCCGTGGCCGCGGCCATTGGCGCCGACGCCTGCGAGATCTTCACGGACGTCGATGGCGTGTACACCACCGACCCAAACGTCTGCCCCACGGCGCGAAAGATCCCGCGCATCTCGTACGAAGAGATGCTCGAGCTCGCCTCGTTGGGCGCCAAAGTTTTGCAGATTCGCAGTGTGGAGATCGCCATGAAGTACGGAGTCCCGGTTCACGTTCGTAGCTCGTTCTCCGATGCCCCGGGCACCTGGGTCACCGGCGAAGACAAAACCCTCGAAGACGTGGTCGTTGCCGGCGTGGCCTACGACAAAAACGAGGCCCGGGTAAACCTGCTCGGCGTGGCCGATCGCCCTGGCGTGGTGGCCGAGTTCTTCAGCGCCCTCGCCGAGAACAACATCTCTGTCGACATGATCATCCAGAACGCCGGCACCAGCAGCTCGCCGCACGCCGACGTCACCTTCACGCTCACCAAGACGGATTTGGCGCGCGCCAAGCCCCTCATCGAAGAGATCGGCAAGAAGATCGGCGCCACCGAGGTTCGCTACGACGAAGAAGTCGTCAAGGTGTCCATCGTTGGTTTGGGCATGCGCTCGCACGCCGGCGTGGCCGCGCGCATGTTCACGATTCTGGCCAAAGAGGGCATCAACATCCAGGCCATCTCCACAAGCGAGATCAAGGTCTCGTGCCTCGTTGCTGCCAAGTACACCGAGCTCGCCGTGCGCGCGCTCCACGATGGCTTTGGCCTCGACAAAGAACCCAAGGCCGCGGGCTAAGGGCGCGAACATCGAGCGGCCCAGACACGGCTGAGCGCCATCCAGCGGCAACGGAAAAAATGTGCCGCGGCGGCGCTCTCGTCTCCCCGGCAGAATGGCTGCTACGCTCCATGTCATCAACGTTGCGCGCCTCTTTGTTCCCGTTGCTTTGGGGCTGTCAGTGGTTTCGCTGCTTGGTGGCCAAGGCTGCAGCGCTGGCGTCGCACCGGGGCTCCCCGACGGCGGCGACCTTACGTCGAGCAGTGGTGGCTCCACGTCGACCAGCGCATCGTCTTCGGGCTCCACGTCGACCAGCGCATCGTCTTCGGGCTCCACGTCGACCAGCGCATCGTCTTCGGGCAGCTCGACCGGCTCGACGACCTCGAGCAGCAGCAGCGGCAAGACGTCGTCGTCATCCAGTAGCAGCAGCGGCAGCAGCAGCGGCAAGACGTCGTCGTCATCGAGTGGCGGTTCGGGCCTCGCGTGCCCACCCGAGGCCCTTCAGGCGAACAGCCTCGATGCGTTCTACAAACCCTCGGCGCCAGCAGCCAAAGGCTCATGCACTGCCCAGGAGATCACGGCACTGGACAACGCCAGCAAGAGCCCCAACGCGGTAACCTGGGACGACGTGGTCAGCGAGTGGAAGGCGAGCAACCCGTCCAGCAACTGCCAGTCGTGTCTGGTTGGCAAAGCGTCGGACACCACCTGGAAGACCTTTGTGCAGGAGTATGCCTTCGACGCGAACAACACGGGCTCGTTCCTGAACTGGGCACCTTGCGGCACCGCGGCCGGTGGCGGCGTACAGTCTTGTGGTGAGATCGCGCACAAATTTCGCTACGCGTACACCGTGGCCTGCGATCAATGTGTTGACCCCGCGAAGTTCGACGAGTGTCGGACTGCTTGTTACGACGACGCGGGGCCGTGTCAGGTCGCGGCGGACCTGTGGGTGGGTAACTGCCCCCCGGCCTCGGTGAACACGGCGCTCAACCAGTGCAACACGATCAAGGCCGTCGCCACGGTCACCTGCGGACCGTAAGTGACACCAATGTATCGAACCGCCCCTCAAGGCCGAACCGTCGAGGTGTCGATTCAAATCCCGTTTCGCAACCGGGTCCAGTACGGCAGCCCCTTCGTTGTCGGCCTGGTCTACTTTTGCTCCCTGACGGCTCGCAGCGCTGGCGGTGCAGACCGCGCGGGGACAGCAGTACTCGGGTTGTGCTCGTTGGCGCTCGCATTCTTGGTCGTGCGCATCTTCGTCTTGGAACAGAGCCGTCTTCGCCTGTTCGAGCGGCCTGCGCGCGTAGAGCTCTTTCGGCGCAGGCTATTTCGCACCGTGACAGACACTCTGCCAGTAGATGCCTCGTCGACGCTGACCTTGGTACCTGGGGTGTACTGGCGTTCGCCCAGGTGGCTTCCGTGGTCTCGACAGAGCGTCGTTAGTCTCGTGCTGCAAACCAACGGGCGCGAACACCCCTTGCTCGCGAATGAAGACCTTCCGCTCGAGTCCATCGCTCGAGACATCGAGCCTGTCGTCGTTGCCCTGGACGAACTCCGGCCCGGCCTGCCGCGCCTGTAGGGGGAATGCCCCACTCTCGCTCTCGCTCCGCAATAGCCCGCAACCCAAACTGGGCTCATGAGCGCGTTCGGGAGCGTAGGCCAGCGTGAGGGGGCCCAGAGCCCGCGCACGACACGCCCCGCGAACCTAAAAGCCCCAGGTGTGCTCGACCCGCAAGAACGCGGTGGTGAAGCTTGGATAGGTGCTCATCTCGCTGAGCAGGAAGTGTTGGCGGATGGCCACGCCGGCGGCCCAGCTACGGTCGAACTGGTAGTCGAGCCCCAGCGCCAAGGCCGCGCCGCCCAAGGGCTTGGCGCCCGTGAGGGTGCCGCCGGACATCATGTGCCCGGTGCCCATGAGGCCCACGTAGGGCACGTAGCGCAAGATGTCGATGACGTAGCAAGCGCCAACACCCAGGCCATCGATGCGTGCAGGTCGGGTGAACGGCGAGGTGGGCGTGTCTTGGTCTTGGTTTAGAGCCAGCACCAACGACGAGCCCTCGGCCATGAGGTTGAAGCTGTCGGTCAGGCCGTAGGCGTAGTGAATGCCCACGCCGCCGCCCACGCTCATGGTGGACTTGTCGTCGATGCGCAACATGCCAAGGCCCGGGCCGAGCCCCAGATGCTGCTGGCCCTCGAAGGCCTGTGCCGCGCGCGGAGCAACGAACGCCACGCAGGCAAGGGCACAGACGGCAATGGCGCGGAGCTTCATGGGGATCACTTGATCTGGATGAGATCCACGTCGAACACCAGCGTGGCGTTCGGCGGGATCGTGGGCGGGGCGCCGCGATCGCCGTAGCCGTCTTCGGGCGGAATGCGCAGCGTGCGGTGCTCTCCGGGCTTCATGCCCAAAAGGCCCTTGTCCCAGCCGCGAATGACCTGTCCCTTGCCGATGACGAACTCGAAGGGACCGCGGGACGTCGACGAGTCGAAGACCGTGCCGTCCGTGAGCTTACCCGTGTAGTGCACAACGAGCCTGTCGCCACTCTTGGCCACCGCGTTGAGATTGCCAACGGGCTTGACCGAAGGCGTGGGCGCCGCTGCGGCCACAGGCTTGATGGACCCCGCCGGGGGCACCGGGTTCGCCAGGGCGAATTCGATGACCTTCCGGAACTTGCTGTAGGGCTGGGCGCCGCTCACGAAGTACGGGCCGATGAAGAACGCCGGCGTGCCCAGGGCATTGGCGGCTTTGGCGGCGTCTTGGTCTTTGCTGATGCTGGCCTTGTGGGTGCCGGCGTCGAGAGCCTTGGTAAACCGGCCCATGTCGAGGCCGAGCGTTCGGGCGTGGTCTTCCAGCCGCGGGCGCTTGAGGTTCTGCTGCTCGCCGAACAGCAGGCCGTGCATCTTGAAGAAGCCCTCGTTGCCCTTTTGGGCGTAGGCCTCGAGCGCGGCCTCGGCGGCCAACGGCGCGTCGACATGGAACGAAAGCGGATTGTTGCGCCATACAATCTTGACGCGCGTGCCGTAGTCTTTGAGCACCTCGGTCATGGTGGGCTCCACCCGCGAGCAGAATGGGCACTGGAAGTCCGAGAACTCTTGGATGACCAGCTTGGCGCCGGCGGCGCCCCGGAAGGGCATCTTGGCGTCTACCGCGGGGGGCGTGCGCGCCTCGGGCGGCGCCGGACGCTCGGCCGTGGCCATGATGGCGTCGTAGACCTTGGCCTTGGGCGTGCCCTTGGCGACCAGGTCTTGCGCGGCTTTGAGCTCTTCGTCGATGACCTTTTCGAACTTGTCTTGCGGCTGGGCACCCACCATGCGCTTGCCGTTGACGAAGAAGTGCGGCGTACCCGAAGCCTGGACGTCGTCCCCCAGCTCCATGTCCTTGTCCATGCCGGCCTTGTGCTTCTTGGCCGCGACTGCCGCCATGGCTGCCTTTGCGTTCAGCCCAATTTTGGCTGCCGCGGCTTCGAGGTCTGCGTCGTCGAGCTTGGGTTGACGCTCGAACAGCTCGTCGTGCATGGCCCAGAAGCCGTTGTCGCCCTTTTGGGCGCGGGCTTCGCGGGCCAGCTGCGCCGCCGGGACGGCCCGGGGGTGGAACGGCAGCGGCTCGTCTTTCCAAACGATGCGCAATCGATCGCCGTAGCGCACCCGAAGCGCGCTGAGCGTGGGCTCCACCTTCTTGCAGAACGGGCACTGAAAGTCGCTGAACACCACCAGCGTGACGAGCGCATCGCTGGGGCCGCGCTGGGGGCTTTGGCCCACGGGCACGTAGAAGGCTTTGGCAGGTGCCGTGGGCTTGACGTCGTCGTCGTCGTCGTCGTCCTCGCGCGGCTTTTTGCCGGCCTCGACGTTCTTTGCGGCGACCAGCGCGTGGATCTTGCTGCGGGGCGTGCCGTCGGCGAACAGCACCTTGGCCTTGCTCATCTCGTCGTCGATGACGCTCACGAACTTGTCGACGGGCTGCGCGCCGGAGAGCAGCGTTCCGTTGATGAGAAAGCCTGGGGTGCCGTTGATGCCAACCTTCTGGGCCAGATCATGGTCGGCTTCGACTTTGCTGCGCCACTCGCCGCGGTCGAGCCCCGATGCGATGCGCGCGTTGTTGGCACCGGCGCGGGCCGCCAGGGCGGCAAAATCCACATCGCCTAGGTTGCGAGCGTTTTCGAACAGCATGCGCTGATACGCGAAGAAAGCCTCGGCGCCGGCGGTTTGCAGGACGCCCTGAGCGGCCTCGGCGGCAGGCTTTGCATGCGTGTGAAACGGCAAGGGCTCGTGTTTCCACACCACCCGGAGGTTCTGCGGTCCGTACTTCTCTTTGAGCTGGTCGATGGTGCTCTGCACCTTGACGCAGTAGGGACACTGAAAATCAGCGAACTCGACGATGGTGACCCACGCTTCGCGGTCGCCCCACACTGCGTCGTCGGGGCCGATGGGGACAACCGAGTCCGTCTCGTAGGCCAGCTCGCGGGCACCGGGCTGACCGGGCGTGGCCGCGCCGGGCGTAGCGGAACCCACGGCAACGGGCGTGACCGTTTGCGGCCCTTGCGCCGGGCCACACGCCAGCGTCACGCACAACGAGATCAAGAGCATCCAAAGCCGCTGCAGCACGCCGTTTCGCATTTCGACCCTCTACAAAAAGGAAACGGGGCTCGGCGAACCGAACCCCGTCGTAAGTGTGGCCCAAAGCAGTGTGCTCTTGGGCCCCCGCCGCGGCCTTGGGGCTACGCCCCAAAGCCCTTCCCGGCTCTTGGGCGTTACTTGGCTTCGGCCAAGGCGCGATCGATCAGCTTCTTGAACTTGTTGTAGGGCTGCGCGCCGCTCAAGTAGTAGCCGTTGATCACGAAGGCCGGGGTACCCGTGATGCCCACGTCGGTGCCTGCCTTGTCGTCGGCGTCCACCGCGGCCTTGTGGGCCTGGGTATCGAGCGCCTTCTTGAACTTGTCCATGTCGAGACCGATCTCTTTGGCGTAGCCCTCGAGATCTTCGCGCTTCAGCTTCTGCTGATTCTTGAACATGGTCTCGTGCATCTTCCAGAAGCCATCGGGGCCCTTCTGCTTGAAGGCCTCGCGGGCTGCCTGCGCGGCCAAGGGCGCCTCGGGGTGCATCGGGAGGGGCTTGTCGCGCCACACGACCTTCACCTTGTCGCCGTAGTTCTTCATGACTTCTTTCATGGTCGGCTCGACGCGCGAGCAGAACGGGCACTGGAAGTCGGAGAACTCTTGGATCACGACCTTGGCCTTGTCGTTGCCCTTCCACGGGGAGCCCGCGGGAGGAGCAGCAACGGCCTTCTTCTCGGGCTCCGGCGGACCTTTGGCGTCTTTTTGCGCCGCGTCGTAGGTGAGGCCCTTCTTGATCTCTTCGTCGATGATGGCTTCGAACTTGTTCTGCGGCTGCGCGCCCACCAGGCGACGACCGTTGATGAACATGTGCGGGGTGCCGCTGGCCTGGACGTCGTCGGCGAGGTCCATGTCGGCGTCGATTTCCTTCTTGTACTTGTGCTCCTTCATGGCGGCTTTCACCTTCGCCATGTCGAGCTTCATCTCTTCGGCCACCTTCTCGATGTCCGCGTCTTCGAGCTTGGGTTGCGACTCGAAGAGCTTGTCGTGCGCCTCCCAGAAGCCCTTGTCACCCTTCTGGGCGCGGGCCTCGAGGGCCATCTGCGCGGCGGGCTCTGCACGCGGGTGGAACGGCAGGGGCTCGTTCTTCCACACGAAGCGGATCTTGTCGCCGTACTTCTCTTTGAGGGCCTTGAAGGTCGGCTCGACCTTCTTGCAGTAGGGGCACTGGAAGTCCGAGAACACCACGATGGTGGCCAGGGCCTTGTCGCCACCACCGAACTGCGGCGAGCCCGCGACGGGCACCTTGAACGCAGTCTTGGTGTCTTCCTTCTCGCCCTCGTCGTCGTCTTCCTTCGGGGGCGGAGCGTTCTTCTTGTTCTCCTTGGACATCTCGACGTAGATCTTGTCCTTGGGCGTGCCCGCGGCGATCTTGGCTTGCGCCTTCTTGAGCTCTTCGTCGATGACGCCCTTGAACTTCTCGAAAGGCTGCGCGCCCGAGAGGTTCACGCCGTTGATGTAGAACGCGGGGGTTCCGTTGACGCCGGCCTTTTGCGCCTGCGCGTGGTCCGCGTCGACCTTCTTGCCGGCGTCCTTGAGCGCGGCCTTGAACTTGGCAGCGTCGACACCAGCGGCCACAGCCCACTTTTCGAAATTGTCGGCGTTGAGGCCCTGCTGGTTCTTGAAGGCCGTGCCGTGGAACTTCCAGAAGGCTTCGGAGCCCTTGGCCGCGAACACAGCCTGTGCGGCCTCGGCCGCCGGCTTTGCGTCCTTGTGGAAGGAGAGCGGCTCGTTCTTCCAGATCATGCGGACCTTGTCCGGACCGTAGGTGGTCTTGACTTGGTCGAGCGTGGTCTCGACGCGGGAGCAGAAGGGGCACTGGAAGTCCGAGAAGATGACCACCGTGACCGGGGCCGAGCGGCTGCCCCAGATGGGGTCCTTGCTCGAGACCGGAATGGGGGAGTCTTCGTCGGACCAGTTGGCGCCGCCCGATGAGCCCTCGGCCGTGATCGCACCGCCACCTTGGCGCATGCGGTTTGCGTCGTAGCCCCACATGAGGCCTGCGCCCGCGAGGAAGCACAGCACGAAGCCGATGATGGCGACGCCCGTGTTCATTCCTCCGCCGCCTTCGAAGCGCTCGTGCTTCGGCTCGGCGGACTTGTGTTCTCTGTCCTTGGCCATGATGAATCCTTCAACGTTGGTATGGATGGGAAGACCGGTGCGGCGCGCCGACCGCCCGAACGCGTTGGCTCGGTGGATCGACGGCTTGGGCGCACGCCTGCGCAAAAGTGGCGCAGGGCAGGCCCATGCCTTGCCGCATCGTCACGGGTACCCTGGGGGTATCCGTGTAAAATGCATGTGTTTGGGCGGGGAGCGCCGGAGCGCTCGCTAGCGCTGGGGCGGGCGGTCGGGGCCCTGCTTGTGCGCTGGGCGCGGAGCGCCCCCGGGCGCGAGCGCTGGCAGCTCGAAACAAGACGGCGCGAACACCGTGGGGAGCTCCGGGCCGATGGCCGCCGGGTCGCCGCTGTCGACCTGAACGCGCTGTCCACGCCCCTGCTCGGCGAAGCGCAGGGTGGCCTCGTCGAGGCCACACTCGCTGTCGCCGATGTCGATGGAGAGCAACATGGGCTGCACCACGGGCGTGGGCGCTACGGCGCTGGCGCCGCGGGTGTCGCACAACGGGCCTTGCGCAAAGGCCGGCTTCGCCACGAGCCAAAGCAGCGCGAAGGCGACGAGAGACACAAAGATGCGCGCAGCGGCCCGCATGTCCCGCACAATGTGCCCCGATCCCCGGGCGCTGGCAAGCTCTGTGGCACAGGGGAATATTTTTGTTTCCCGTGTGTTTTTGCGGGGTAGGCGCTTGTTTGGGGCGCTTTCTCCCCGCTTGGCCGCACCGCGGCTGCCTCGAACCTTCCGTGGCTGCCGCCGGGGCCTAGGCCGGCTTAGGCCGCTACTTCGGCGGCCTCCCCTAGGCCTGGCCCTACTTGGGTTGCGTGGTGGGCGCGCACGTGGAGACGCCAGCGCCGACGATGTGGAAGCCAATGGACGTCATGTAGGCCGGGTCGATGCTGCCATCGCTGGGACGGTACCGCGCCACGGTGGTGGTCGTGTTCGCGGCGGGGCTCTTGGCCGTATAGAAGTAGAAGTCACCGCCCCAGTGTGAGAACGCGTACATGGGCGCTTGGGGCAGCTGCACGTTGGGCAGGCTGACCTTGGACGAGAAAGCCGCCGTCTTCTTGTTGACCTCGACGAGCGAGAGCTGCTGGGCGACCACGAAGCCAAACAGCTTGCCCTCGCCGGTGCCCGTGAGCTCGAGGCCGCTCGGCTCCTTGAAGTTGGCCACCAAGCCGAGCTTCTTCTGGGTGAAGTCCACAGCGTAGAGCCCCGAGGTGAGGCCGTTCTCGTCGGACGAGTCGATGTAGAGCGTCTCTTTGTCCGAGGCACCGTCGTCCGTGGCGAAGCCCATGCCGCCCATGCGCGCGGTGATGCCCGACGGGGTGCACGCCGCAGTCTTGGTGTCGACGCGGAAGAGCTCGTCGGGACGCGTGGGCAGCAGCGAGTCTTCGCGCATGTTGACCCACGCCACGGCCTCGCGGTCCACCGCCATGGAGACGGGCACGAGCTTGGTGTTGCCAGCCTTGCAGTTGAGCGGCCCCACCTTGTTGAACTTTTTGGCCGCCGGCTCGAAGGAGTACAGATCGCCCTCCAAGGAGAGCACGTACACAAGCTTGGCGTCGTCGCTGCAGCCGTTGGTGACCGGAGGCTTGGAGCCACTGTCGTCTTCTACGACGAGACCGCCGCTGCTGGAGCTGCTGGCTTCCGCGCCGGCGCCGGCGTCGCCGTTGCCATCGCCCGAGAACCCGTCGCGGGGGGTCGAGCTGCTGCAGGCCACGAAGCCCGAGGCTCCGGCGCCCACAAGACAAATGGCGAGTGTTCCGATGTTGCTGACGTGCCGGCTCATGACCGCGCGATGTAGCACACCCCGCTCCGAAGTCACGGCAGCGGGCCCCACGCCAACAAGCGGGTCGTGCTTTTGCGCTTGTCTGCGACGGCCCGAGCCGCTTGAAGCGGGTTGGTCTTCGCGAGTATGAGCTTCGCCGTTGGAAGCGCACCTGCAGCGGCGCGAGCGCTGACTGCATCGCGTCGAATGCGGCACCGGAGCAGTGCCGCATTTTTCGTCACTGTGGGATTTTGCAACAAGCGTTCATCCACGAAGGTCGCAAGAACCTCGGCGTTTTGTTGGAGACGCGATTCGCTTTCGTTGGCAGCCCTCCGCAAAGCAGAACGCGTGCCCGTCGATCACGACAGCGAAGGAAGGGCGCGCTTGAGATGCTCTCTCTGCCGCTTGTCCTTCAACGAAGGGACCCCAGATTCCTTTCATGGGTGCCGCGGAAGGGGCCGCGCGCAAGAAAAGGGAAACATGAAGACTGCAAGTACTGTTCTGGTGGTGATGCTCTGTGCACTGTCGAGCATCGCGGGTTGCGTCATTACGCCGCATCCCGAGTACGTATCGCGCAAAGGTGCGACGTCGCGAGAAGCTGATCTCGTGGTGCCTGCGGCGCACGGCACCTACCGCATTCGAAGCGTTCTCGATGGTGAAGTGATTACCGGACCCAAAGCTGCGGCGGAGCAGTACGTCGGCGTCGACGACGACCGCGGGCGCGCGCCGCAGCGGTGGAAGCTCATCCCCGCTGGGGCCCGTAAGTTCCAGCTCCAGGTGAGCGACGTTGGCTACTGCCTCGCGGATCACGGGAGCGGCGTGCTCGAAGAAGTCTGCAACGCCCAAGACAGAGACCAACAGTGGCTCATCGTGCAGCACCAGGGGCACTACGAAATCATGTTCCGCGACTCCGAAAAGTGCCTTGGTGTCGGCGGGCGCGGCAAACTCGTCGATCTCGAGTGCCACGGCACTGTCGACCAGCTTTGGGACTTTGTGCCCGTCTCGGGGCCGTAATCCCCGAGCCCGAGCCCGTACCTCTGGGGCCGGCTCATCCTCTCTGGCTCAAAGGCTGGGTGGTGACGAGGAAGCGTTGGCAACAGCCGAGTCTGGAGACCACAGCTTTCGGTTCACGCTCCCTCAGCATCCGCGGGGCCTTGCCGGTGGGCGCGCGTCCGCTATGCGGGAAGCCCTACCAGTTTGCGACTCTCGGCGTCCAAGCGTTCGGCGACCTTGTCGTCTGTTGCTTCGGGGTTCGGCGACGGGAGCGGCCACCCGCCCTTGTTCGCAGACTTGTCGCGGTAAGTGCCGAGCTGGCTAAAGTACGCGCCGTTCTGCGCTGGAACCTCGGGTGACAGAAGCGCATGCAACGTCGTCTGCGTGCCTTCCCACGGCTCTATCATTCCGGCCAAGCGGAACGCCGGGCGCAGGACATAGTTCTGAACCCAGACCGGCATCGAGTTTCGCATGAGGTTCGTGCGGACCCATCCGGGATGCACACTTACCGCAGTGACCCCCGTGCCAGCGAGGCGCTTGGCAAGTTGCCGAGCATGCAGCAAGTTCGCGAGTTTCGATTGCGCGTATGCTTCCCACCCGTCGTACTTACGACGCTCGAACTGCAGGTCCGCAAAGTCGATGCGCCCCTGCCGTCCCATGGCCACGTCGTGGAAGCAGCTCGACACGTTGACGACGCGCGAGGGGGCGCTGGCCTTCAGCAGATCGAGCAATAGTTCCGTCAGCAGAAAGTGCCCAAGGTGGTTCGTTCCGAACTGGGTCTCGAAGCCGTCTTTGGTTTTGCCAGCCGGTGTGTTCATGACGCCGGCGTTGTTGGCCAGCCCGTGGAGAGCCGTGTGTTTGGCCAGGAAGTCCTTGGCAAACGCGCGGACGGACGCAAGGCTAGCGAGGTCGAGTTCGGCTACCTCGATGGTGCCTTTGGCGCCGTCCGAGAGAAGCTCTGTGCGGACACGGTCGCCCTCTGCGGGGCGGCGACAGGCAAGAATGACGTGTGCCCCTTGCTTGGCAAGCTGGCCCACGGTGACCTGACCGATGCCAGAGTTGCCGCCGGTGACGAGGAACGTTTTCCCCGTCAGGTCCATCGACAGGATTTCCGGTGAGCAAACGAGTGGCTTGGGCATGGGCGTTCCTTGATGAGAGGGCGGCATACCAGCGAGGCTGCGCGGTCACGGCCCGTTTGGGCTCACTATACGAGACAGAGCCCTCATCGAGCGCATTTCGCCGGCTTTCCGCGAAAAACAGCATCACGGCGGTCATGCCGCGGCAAGTGGCCAACCTACGGGCGCCGAAGCGAAAAATCCGAGGCCATGGCCGTGTGTGCTGGTCGCTGCACAAGTGCCCACTATCGCGAGGCTCTTCCGCGCGTCCGACCAACGGCCGCCTCTTGGGCGACTCGCGCTGCCCTTGGCCGCGAGCCCTCGGACCGACCGCCAAATGCGTTCTAGCGCTTGGCGCAGCGTTGCGCCTTCGCAGCGATGCGTTCCGATGCGTTCTGCCGCCGCGCGGACAGCGCAGCGTCACCGTCCACGACACGCGACACTGCAACATTCGAGATCGGCGGGGACTTCGCGGCTTCCGCCTGAATGGCCTTGAGCTTGGCGCAATCAGCCTCGGCCTCGTAGTTCGCGGCCAAACGTTCCAGCGCTTCGACGCCGCGCGTAGCTTCCGCCAGCAGTGCCGTGTCTGCGGTGACGGCGGGGCTGCTCGTGGCGGGCTTGGCGCTCGGCACGCTTTTGGCACTCGGCGCCGGAGTGACCGCAGCTCCCTCGTGCGAAGACACCTGCGATGTCTTGCACGCGGCGAACACCGCAAGCGAAAGGACCAAGCGCCACGAGCCTCGCATCACTTTGCCCCTGCGTCCGCTGCCAGCGTTGCCCCGGGCTCGGACAGCTCGCGAAAGCTCGCGCCTACGGGGCAACGGGGGGCCAGGCGGTCTTGCTCTTGGTACAAGCGCGAAAGGCCGTCTTTGGTCCAGACCGCGAGGCCCTTCTTGATCTCTCGCTCTTCGAACGCTGCGAACAGTGCGCGCGGCGAAGGCTTCGCTGGATCCGCCTCCGGGTGCTCTGCCAAGTATAGGAGTTCGTCCATGGAGTGGAATTGCGGGTCTGGGCCTTCGTCTTTGGGCCTCTTCGGAGTGCGCTCTGCGAGCTTGCCAAGCAAGAGCTTCGCGCGACGGTTCATCTCCGCCGCGGCAGGATGCTTCAACTTTGCCGCACGGGTGTACGCCACGCCGGCGTAGCCAATGCTCCCAAAGAGCGCCAGCATGTCTCCGGCACCGGCGAGCACGTGCGGGTTGTCGCTTGCGCCGTAAACCGTGATCATCGCCACCAGCGCGTCGAATGCATCGCGCCCAAGGCCGGCTTTCTGCATCGCGGCGTCGAACTTCTGTGGGGAACCCGAGCTGCGCTCCGCATCGGTCACCGTGACGCCAAGAAAGTTCTCCGTCGCCCGTGCGGGCTGAGCTTTGAGCGCCTTGAGGTAGACCACCAGCAGCCGGTGATACTTCTCGCGGCCGAAGTGTGCCTTGGGCTCGACAGCCATGGCCCTATCGATGTGCGTGAGCGCTGCGTCGAAGTCTCCGCTGAAGGTGTAGAGCGTGCCCAGGTTGGCGTGCGTGGCATAGGCATCCGGTTGCGCTTCCTGGCGGCGGAGCATCATGGCCTCGGACTCTTTGAGTTTGCCCTGCTTGAGCAGTGCCACACCGGCCAGGTCGAGAGCCCAGGTGTTGAAGGGGTCCGCGGCGAGCACGGACTCCGCGGCGCTCAGCCTTGCTTGGTAGTAACTTGGCGTGTGTCGCGGAAAGCTGCCCACCACCGCAGACGTAAGGCACGGCATCGCTCTCTCCTCGGCCTCGTACACCTCGTCGTCCCAGAGGCACGCCTGCACAGGACGCGACGTGAGTGTGTGCAATGCACCGATGACCAGCACCGCCACGGCACGACGCAGGAGATTCATCGTTCCAGGAGAGCACGAAGTGGTCCGCGCGGCATGCGGCTTCGGTTGCGCCAGAACGCTCGGGTCCGCGGTATCGAGCGTTGTGAGCGTCCCCGGGTCGATCCAAGGGAAGCCGACGCACTCCGAGATCAAGAACGCCCTTGGAACCGAGCCATGGCTCGAACGCGTGGGAAGAGCGACTCTGCGGCAGGCATCGAGTGGTGGCGTTTCGTGTTCACGGGCGGGCGGCGACGTTGCTCGCGAGGTGACACGTGTGTTGGATACACGCGACCTCGAAGGCCGAGTGCAAACACGCGCAGCGGTTGATGGTGCCGGGAAACTCGCAGCGCCGCCGCTGCTGGTCGAAGCTCTTGGTGTACGGGCCCTCGGGGATGTAGGAGATGGCGTCGTTGGGGCAGCAGCTGTCGCAGACAGAGCCCGTGATGACGGCCACGCAATCGCTGTCCTGCGTGCAGCTGCGACCGTGCACGATGGAACTCACGTAGGGGCCGTGTTCCGGCGGAACATCAGGAAACGCACAGCTTGTGGCCTCGTTGTGTGGCCTGGCCGATATCGTGAGCGCCGAGCCCGCAGCGTCACCCGTGAATCTTTGGGCGCCAAGCACCATATCCATCCCCCCCCTCCGGGAGCGGATCGATGTCGCATTCGAACGTTCGTTGCAAACATGGCCCCGTGGGGGCGCCACATTGTGTCCCCACGAGCTCCACGTGCATGGCTCCGTCTCGAACCCGCGTCTCGCAGCGCAGTGTCTTGCCAGGGTTTCCACATGCCTCACGAACCTTGCCGCGGAGTGGTACGCCCGAGCGCACCTCACCGAGCTCGCACGCGCTCTGGGGAGCTTCGCGCACGCTCACGCAAGAAGGGGGCGTTGGCGCGCTGGGGGCCCTGTGCCCTTCGGCGGAGGGGACCTCCGTTGGTGTCGCCGCGGGGGCCGGCTCTGCCGGGCCGACCGAGGTGTCGCACGGGGTTTCCATGCGCGCAAAACAACCCGCTGCGAGGGGTAGCGCGAGGAGTGCCATGGGAAGCGCTGCCATGCGGCGCCCGAGGGTACGTACGGTGCTCATTGGGCCAGCTCCCGGACATCGCAGCGTCCTGCGTTGCAGAAGGGCTCGACGTCGTCTGCGCAAGGCGCAGGCTTTGGCGGGTGCGCAGGTAACTCGCACCGTTCGAGCACCATGTTTCGGTAGTTCCGTATCCCCGCTACCGCCACTTTGGCCAGCGGTGCGCGTCGGCAGTCGCCCTCGTTGCAATAGGGCGGTGGCATGTCGAGCGCGCAGTCGCTGTCGGCCACGCACCCCGAAAACGGGGGGAAGGGCAAGTGCACGCGACTCGCGTCCAAGGCCTCGTCGAAGGCGCAGCTCGTCCGGGTTCCACTGGCCATTGGCCTCAGTTCCAGCGAGCGAGCGCCGATGGGCACGATGTCTTGGTCGCCGAGGACGAGCCGGTAGACCACCCCGGCGTCCAGCGGCGGCACATTGCAAGTGATCACGCGGTGCAAGCAGCTCGTGGTGTCCGATGCCTCGGCACACTGCGCGCCTTCCAGTACAAGATGCACCTCGTCGCCCCGCACGGATGCCACGCAGGCCACGGGCTCGCGGCCGCATCCTTCGCGGACGGTGATCTGCAAGGGCATGCCCGCCCGGAGATCCGGTATCTCGCATGCGGAGACCGGGGCCACGCGCAGGCGCGGGCATCGTGCGGCAGTAGCGTCGGGGGCTGCGTCGGTGCTCGCGTCGGAGATGGGATGCATGCCTGCGGGGCCGGCGGGCGTGGCGGCAACCGCTGCGTCGGGCTCACTGGGGCAGGTCTGCTGGGTGATCTCGGGGAAGCAGGCGAGGGAGGTCATCAAAAGCAAAGGAGCAACGAAGACGCGACGAAGCATGCAGCTCGTCGAGCAAAGGTCGCGCCACGCGAATCCTCCGGTGATTGCCTGAGGGGTGCTCCTCCGTGTCTGTGCAGCGCGTGTGCGGTCGCTCTGCCGCTGGACAGCCGCGCCGCCTTGGATGTGCCTTCGGGGGCCTGAGCCCACCCGCCGGCGAGGTCCGTTGCCCAGCGACTTGCGCGCGAACGGTGTCTGTTATAGAAGACATAAGTCCGCTTCTGAAGACATGGACGAGGAGAGAGACCATGAGCAAAGTTCGACAAGAGGTGCTTCGGGCCAACGATGAGTACGCGCAAGCCTTTGGCGACAAGGGCAAGCTCGCCCTGCCTCCGGCCCGCAAGTTCGCGATCCTCACGTGCATGGACGCGCGCATCGACCCGGCGAAGCTTGCGGGGTTGCACGAGGGAGACGCGCACGTGATTCGCAACGCCGGAGGCCGAGCCAGCGACGATGCCATTCGATCCCTGGTCATCTCCTACAAGCTCCTGGGCACGCGCGAATGGTTCGTGATCCATCACTCGAATTGCGGCATGGAGCTGTTTACCGACGAGGTCATCCGCTCGCTGCTTGCGTCGAGCCTGGAGACCGCGACGCACAACGGCAAAGCGTGGGTAGACACGGGCAAGGGGCCGGGCTCGCCGGAGGGTCAGTTTGTGGACTGGCTCACCATCGACGATCAAGCAAAGAGCGTGGCCACAGACGTGGCGCGCATCCGCAACCATCCGCTGGTGCCCAAAGACATCGCCATCTACGGGTACATCTACCAGGTGGAAACGGGGAAGCTGGTCGAGGTCTCGGCTGCTACGGAGCTTGGCAAAGCAGCGTGAGCCCATTGCGCAGGGGCCCGTCTGCCCGGTGGCGGGCCCCGCCGCGCGATGCGCCGCCGACCGCACGTTCTCGTCTTGATGCATGCACAATGCACCGTGAGCGGGCGATGTTATGATCGTCTCATGACCACCACCGTGCACGAGCTCCCTTTTGTTGCGGCCATTCCCCGCGGTCACGAAGTGGCGGCCATCACCTTCGCCATGGATGGCAACGGCAAGTCGCCGACGTTGGTGTTCGACCGCACGGCGCAGGCGGTCTACTGCCCCGACGAGCTGTCGGGAGCGCTGCAGCAAGACCCGGCAACGGCGGTGAGAGATCCCGTGGCCGTGGTGACGCGATGGGCGTGGACCGTCAAGAGCACGACGCAGGGGCTCTGTGTGGGCGCACTCATCGCGAGCAAGCGCTCCGGTGCTGGCGGTACGGATACGAAGACCCTGCTCGTGCTGGAGCCCGCAGCGGCGCCGTACCGCTGACACCCGGCAAGGCCAACGGGAATCCGATCTGAGGAGTCCCAAGAAGCCCAACCGCAAACGCCGCAGGCGTCTCGGCGGTGCCAGTTCAGCCCATTGGGCCCCGATTGCGTTGTGCACCACCGCTTCCAAAGCGCCGCGTCGAGTCCGCCAGGGCTTAAGCTCTGCCGCGTGCTGCCGTTCTCCGTCTGTTGTGGGGGAGGGAGCATCGATGCCGGCTTTGTGGGTGGTTCGACGTGGTCTCTTGCTAGCGGCATTTGTCGCCCTTTGTTCGTGCGCGGCGGCGCCTCCCCCGGTGCCCGTGCCCGGTACGGTGCCAGGTGGACCGCGCAGTGTCCGCCCGTCCGAGGTGCTGGTGACCCAGGGGCAGTTGGCGCCGCTCGGTGCAGGTCTGTTTCGTGTCGATACGGGCAGCATGCGTGCCGTCGTCGATGGCGATCGCAGCGAGGTCGCCCAGATCGACTTCGTGTACCAAGGTCCGAGCCGCGAGGAGACCAAGCTCGACAACGGCGAGCTTCGAAGGCAAATCGGCCTCAAGCTCCGGGCCAAAGATGACTGCAACGTGGTGCACGTCATGTGGCACATCGCGCCCTCGCAAGGGGTCTACGTGTCGCTCAAGAGCAACCCCGGGCAGAAGTACCATTCGCAGTGCGGCTCCAAGGGCTACATCGACATGAAGAACGCCTTGCGCCCAAACCTGCCGCCGTTGCGCCCTGGCGAGAAGCACTCCTTGCGCGCAGAGCTGTCTGGCTCCGTGCTCCGGGTCTATGCCGATGACCTGCCGGTGTACCAGGGCGCCTTGCCCGAGCAGCTGCTTGCACCCGAAGGGCCGCCGGGCGTGCGCTCGGACAACGTGGCCTTCGAATTTGCGCTCTTGTTGCCGCCGGTGCCCGCGCCGCCGGCGTTTGCCCCGGACGCCGGGCCGCTGAGATCCGTCTCCGGCGCCGTCGAACACCACCCCCGCGTGGCCCGCACCTTCGAATTGCGTTAGGAGTCGGGGGCCATGACCGACCCCGAAGGCGCAGCGCCCCCTCCCAACAAAGAAGGCCTCCGGGCCCTGCGCGACGCGCTCCGCGAGACGGATCGCGCCATCATCGAGCAGGTGGGGCAGCGCATGCGGCTCATCGGCCAAGTGGCAGCCTACAAGGTGGCCGAAGGCTTGCCCGCCTTCGACCGCGAGCGCGAACAAACGCACCTGAGCGACCTTCTGAGCCTGGCAGCCGACGCTGGGCTCGCGAATGAGGTGGCCCGCGATGTGTTTGGGGTGCTCTTTGCGGCATCGCGTGCGGAACAACGCCGGGCGCAACGCGTGGCCCGGGACACCTTTCGCATCGGCATCGTGGGCGGCACCGCGGGCATGGGCGAGTTCATGGCCCGGGTTTGCACCAGCGCGGGCTACGAGGTCGAAGTTTCGGGCCTCGAGCAAGAGCCAAGCAACGCGGTGGTCGCCAGCCGCAATGATCTGGTGATCATCGCCGTGCCCATCGCCGCAACGGAGCAGGTCATCCGCGAGGTGTCGCCCCAC
Organism: Polyangiaceae bacterium; assembly: GCA_044358965.1. Lineage (GTDB taxonomy): Bacteria > Myxococcota_A > Polyangia > Polyangiales > Polyangiaceae > SXNL01. Next base: position 66,326 of record JBIKNA010000001.1, on the reverse strand, counting down.
TTGCGCGACGGCGCTTGCCTCATCGATGTCACCAGCATCAAGTCCGAGCCCCTGGCCGCAATGCTCAGCGCCACCGCCGAGGGCGTGTCTGTGGTGGGCACGCACCCCATGTTCGGCACCAGCGGCCAAGACTTCGATCGCCAGAAAGTGGTGCTCTGCCGTGGTCGCGGCGACGCTTGGTTTGCCAGGGTCAAGCGCCTGTACGAGCTGCTCGGGGCCGAGTGTATCGAGGCCACCGCCGAGGAGCACGATGCCCAGATGGCGCTCATCCAGGTACTCGTGCACGAAAAGACCATGGTGCTGGGCTCCGTGCTGGAGCGCCTGAAGGCCAGCCTGTCGCGCAGCCTTCAGTTTGCGAGCCCCATCTACCGAACGGAACTCGCCATGGTGGGCCGCATGTTCTCCCAGGGGGCAGACCTATACGCCGACATCCTGACCAAGAACAAAGACGCCGCGCGCTACAGTCACGTGTTCGAGCAAGAGGCCGCACACTTTGCGCGGGCGGTGGCCATGGGCGACCGCGATACCGTCGTCAAGCGTTTCAAAGAGGTGTCCGTGTTCATGGCGGACTTTGCAACCTGGGCCAAAGCGCAATCCGACGCGATCCTCCAAGACCTCGTGCGGCACGGCTAGACCGCTCGCGGCACCGAAGGGCGTGGGACCGCCCGGCCAGCGAAACAGAAGGCAAAAACCTACTTGCAGGGGCCGTCTTTGAAGCCTGGCAGGCTGGTCAGCAGCTGGCCCGTGGGCTCGACCACGTTGCCGAAGTTGTCCATGAGCCAGAGGCGCCCGCCCGCCACGACGTCGATGCGGTCCTGGTCGCCCTTTGGTCCCGCGCCCGTGCGCCAGGTGAAATCTTCGAGCTTCGAGCACCCTCCGGACGACAGGCACATGTCGTTGAGCGCCGGGATCACCGACATGGGCGTGCCCTCTTTGGCCTGGTTCGGGTCTAGGCCGTAACCCGAGCCCTTGTAGTTGTTGTTGAGCGCCCAGACGCGGTCGCCTCGCGTTACCCACAGCTGGTGCAGATCGCCCCGCCAGGATACGGAGTCGATGCAGTTGGCAATGCTGGGATCGGAGCACGGGCCGTCGGCGAGGCCCTTCAGGTTGGTGTTGGGCAGATTGGCCAGCACCTCTTTCAGGTCTGCATCAAGCGTCCAAGTGGTCCGGCCGTTGACTGCGTAGTACACGTTTCCGTCGCCGTCCCAGGCGAAGGCCGCAAACTTGCCGAGGCACGATTGGCCCGCACAAGGGCCGTTGAGGTGATGAAACGCCGGGATGCTCTCCAGCGTGCCGCGATCGGTTGTTGTGGCGCCCTTGAGCTCCCACAGATGCCCCCTTGCGATGACCTCGTAGTGATCGGTTCGCCAGGTGATGCCATCGATATGGCACGCCCCATCGGCGTCTTTGCTGGCGCTGCAAGAGGTGGACGTGCCCCCGTTGGCGCCTTCGCAGCGCCAGATGATGGTGGCCGCGGATTCGAAGCTTCCGTTCGCCGGGGTTGCGGTGCCCGCCGCGCAGTACTCTCCGGCGGTGCCGGTGGCTGTGCTTGCGTAGGTGCGCGCCGCCGAGCCACATCGACCGTCCAACGGAGTGCACGAACTCCCGGTGCACCCTGGCTGCGGGGCGCACGCATCTGCGTCTCCCGAACAGGCGGCCCCGTCTGCACGCTCCGGTGCCGGCGTCCCGCCGGGGTCCGTCGAAACGCTCAAGCACGCCGCACCGAGCAGGCCGAAGGCAAGGGACGCGAGAGAGCCGGCGACGAGCGACCTCATCGCCCATGTTGACGCGCGACGCAGCAAGGTGGTCTCCAAGTGCACGATGGTAGCGGTCCTAGGGCATGCATTGAACGCTCATTTGTCGTGGGGCCCCTCCCCGGGCAGACGGGACTTGGTGGCGGCATCGGGCCAAGTGTCGCGCCCGGCGGCCCATCGCCCATCGCCCATCGCGCTCTCTTCCGCCGCGTGTCACCGTTTTGACGCAGGCAGCGTTGTGGCTCGACTGCGGCGACCAGAACCATGACGCCCGCGGGCGCTGCGCTTCGCTAACCCGCTGTCTCCTGGTGCGCGCTCGGTGGGCACGATCTTTGCGGAGCACGTGTCGCATGAAGGTGAAGCCAACGGGTCGAGAACAGACCTTCGACCACGAAGAGATCATCGTCAGCAAGACGTGCCCTGCGGGCCGGATCACCTACGCCAACGATGTGTTCTTGCGGGTGTCGGGCTACACCGAGGCCGAAGTGTTGGGGGCGCCGCATAGCCTCATCCGGCATCCGGACATGCCTCGAGCGGTGTTCAAGCTCTTGTGGGACACACTGGCCACGGGGCAAGAGATCTTTGCCTACGTATTGAACATGGCCAAGAACGGGGACCACTACTGGGTGCTCGCGCACGTGACGCCCACCTTTGGCGCCAACGGGCAGATTGTTGGCTATCACTCCAACCGCCGAACGCCCGACCGCACGGCGCTCGAGACCATCGCGCCGTTGTATCGGCAAATGTTGAGCGAGGAGGCGAAACACGTGTCCAAGGCCAGCCAGATGGAGCACTCCGGGGCAATCTTGCACGCGACCCTGGGCAAAACCGGAATGTCGTATGCAGAGTTCATCTTCTCGCTGAGCGACGCCGAAGGTATCCGCATCCGGGAGGCCGCATGAGCCTCCCGGCACGTGATCTGTTCGAGGCTGATGCCCCGGCGCCGAGGGCCTCACTGGAGACCCATGCAGCTCCTTCGAGTCGAGAGCAAGCGCTCGAAGCCGAGCTCGAGCGCTACAAGCGCTGGGTCGCCAAGCTCTCCGAAGCTTGCGAGCACATCGCCCAAGGCGACCTCGAGGTTCGCGTGCTGGGCTGCGACGACACCGGGGACATCGGGCGCCTGGTGCACGGGCTCAATCACTTTCTCGACGTGACCGATGCGTTTGTGCGCGAAGCCAAGGCCACGCTCGATCAGGCAAGCCACGGGCGCTTCTTTCGTCGGGTGATCCTGCGCGGGCTGCCCGGTACCTTTCGCGAAGCCGCCCGGGGCATCAATAGCGCCACGTCGAAGATGCAGGCGCAGGCCGCAGCCCTAGACGATGCGCGGCGGCAACGTTTGGCCGTGGCAAGCACCTTCGAGCAGACCATCGACGGGGTGATCTCCGTGGTGGCATCGTCGGCAACGGAGTTGCAGGGCACTGCCGCACGGCTCGTGCAGGTCTCGAAAGACACCACGGACGAGTCCACCCGCGTGGCGAGCGCCTCCGAAGAGGTGTCTGTCACGGTGCAGACCGTGGCCTCGGCCACCGAGGAACTCTCCGTCACCGCGGCGGAGATCCGCAGGCAAATGGCGGGGTCCAGTGCGCTTGCGCGCAGCGCGGTGCAAGAGGTGGAAAGCACCAAGACCGTCGTGCGAGATCTCTCGGCGGCCTCCACGGAGATCGGCAAGATCGTCAAGCTCATCTCGGAGATCGCCAAGCAGACGAACCTGCTCGCGCTCAACGCCAGCATCGAAGCGGCGCGGGTGGGCGCCGCGGGGCGCGGCTTTGCCGTGGTGGCCTCGGAGGTCAAGAACCTGGCCCGGCAAACCTCGGGTGCCACCGAGGAGATCGCCAACATGGTCGCCGCCATTCAGGCTGCCGCGGGGCTTGGCATCGAGGCCATTGGCCGCATCGACGAGGCCATTCATGGCTTCGATGCATCGACGGCGTCGATCCAGGTGAGTGTGTCCGAACAGGGCCAGGCCAACGACGAGATCTTCCGCAGCGTGCAGCAAGCCGCGGTGGGTACTGGCGAGGTGTCTCGTGGCGTTGCGCTGGTGGCGCAGGCGGCCAAAGACACCACCGAGTCTGCGCATGCGGTGCACCATACGGCCGCCGAGGTCTCGACGCAGACCGAACGCCTGCGCCTCTCGGCCCAAAACCTGCTCGCGGCCATTCGCGGCGAGGGCCAAGCAGGCAGCGACGCCGCCTGAGGTCCACCGAAACGTGTGTATGCTGCGCCCACCATGAGCAACGACAAGTGCGTGGTGTTGGTGCCTGTTGGCGGCAGCATCGAGGCGGAGTGCGAGCGCGGGCTCCGGGTGCTCGAGGCCCGGGGCTACGTCGTTCGCCGGGTCACGGGATACGCCGCCATCGATCAAGGGCGCAGCCAGATGGCCACGGACGCTCTGGCCGATGGCTTCGAAGAGCTCATGTGGATCGATGCGGACATCGGCTTCGACGCCGATGCCGTCGATGGTCTGCGGCGCACGGGGCTTCCCTTTGTGTGCGGTGTGTACCCCAAGAAGGGGCTTCGCGAGCTGGCCATCCACGTCAAGCCTGGCGCGCAACACGTGGTCTTCGGCGAAGAAGGCGGCCTGACGCCCATCCACTACGCGGCCACGGGCTTCTTGCTGACGCACCGACGGGTGTACGACAGCATGCAACAGAAGCTTGGGCTACCTGTGTGCAATACACGTTTTGATCGGCCCATCGTCCCGTACTTCTTGCCAATGGTGGTGCCTGACGGCGATGGCCAATGGTACCTGGGCGAGGACTTCGCCTTCTCCGAGCGCGCGCGGCAGGCAGGCTTCGACATCGTGGCGGACACGCGTGTCCGGCTCCACCACATCGGCAAATATGCCTACAGCTGGGAAGACTCCGGCATATCGCCGGCCCGCTATGCCACCTTTACGCTGAACCTCGAGTAGCCCGCGGCAATGGGCCGACGCCGCACTGGCGCGTGCTCGCGGCAAGCAGCGACTTTCTTGGCAGACGAACGTAGACTCGGAGGTCTGCATGACGAACCCCCTGCTGCGTGATCGCGACGTTTCGTTTCTCCTCTACGACGTGCTCGACGTTCCGGCGTTGACCAAGCTCGAGGTGTTCAAAGAACACTCCCGCGAGACCTTCGACATGTTCCTGTCGAGTGTGCGCGGCCTTTCGCGCACGGTGCTGTACCCCGCGTACAAACCCATGGACGAAGCACCGCCGCGGCTGGTCGACGGGCAGGTGCACGTGCACCCCAAGATGCGAGGCATCTACGCCGCGCTGGTGGAGATGGGCATTGCCGGGGTGTCGCGGCCGGAGAGCGTGGGGGGCCAGAGCTTGCCGCTCTCCGTGTCGTGCTTCTCTACGGCGTATCTGTCTGCGGCCAACGGCAGCGCCGTGGGCTTCGTGTTCCTGAGCACCGGGGCCGCGCACTTGCTCGAAGCCTTTGGCAGCGACGAGCTCAAGGCCACGTACATGACCAAGCTCTACGACGGTACGTACACGGGCACCATGGCGCTCACGGAGCCCCATGCGGGTTCCAGCCTGGCCGACGTGACCACGCAAGCGGTGCCACATGCCGACGGCAGCTACCGCCTCACGGGCTCCAAGATCTTCATCTCCGGCGGCGATCACGACCTTACCGAGAACATCGTGCACATGGTGCTCGCCCGCATTCCTGGGGCTCCGCCGGGCACCAAAGGCATCTCGCTGTTCTGCGTGCCCAAAAAGCGCGTCCAGGGCGGGGCCCTGGTGCCCAACGACGTCGCCGTCACCGGGCTCATCCACAAGATTGGCTGGCGGGGGCTCCCCAGCGTGGCGCTCTCCTTCGGCGAGCAAGGCGATTGTCACGGGTATCTGGTGGGCGAGCCACATCGGGGCCTTTCGTACATGTTCCAGATGATGAACGAGGCCCGCATCATGGTGGGCGTCAGCGGCGTGGCCTCGGCATCGGCGGCGTACCACGAGGCCCTCGGCTACGCGCAGGTGCGCGCGCAAGGGCGGCCGTTGACGGATCCGCGCGCCCCGAAGCCCGTGCCCATCATCGAGCACCCGGATGTGCGTCGCATGTTGCTGCGGCAAAAGTCCATCGTCGAAGGCGGCTTGTCGCTGGTGGCGCGCGCATCGCTCTATGCAGACTTGTATGCCCACGCCCCCACAGATTCCGAGCGCACGCGTGCCGGGCTTTTGCTCGACCTTCTGACCCCCATCGTCAAGACCTTCCCCGCCGAGCGCGGCTTCGAGGCCAACGTGCTCGCGTTGCAGGTGCACGGCGGCTACGGCTACTCCAGCGAGTACATGCCCGAGTCGTGGATGCGTGATCAAAAGCTCAACAGCTTGCACGAGGGCACCACGGGCATTCAGGCGCTCGACTTGTTGGGTCGCAAAGCTGTGGCGGGGCAAGGCGCTGCGCTCCGGGCGTTGCGATCCGAAATCGAAGCGGCAGCGACCCAGGCCGTAGCGAGCGCACTGCCCGGTGATCTCCCGGAGCTCGTGCTCGAAGCGCTGGCCGCCGTGGAGTCGCTCACCATGTACCTGGGGGGCTTGGGCCTTGCGGGCGACGTAAATGGCATGATGCTGCACGCGGCGGACTATCTGGACCTCTTCAGTGTGCTCGTGGTGAGCTGGCAACACTTGGCCATGGCCGCGGTGGCCAGCACCAAGTTGCCCACGGCGCAGGGTGAAGACGCTGCGTTCCTGCGCGGCAAGGTGATCTCGGCCGAGTACTTCATTCGCACCGAGGTGCCCCGCCTGCACACGTTGGCGGCGCTCTGCCGCTCCGGCGAAGACAGCTACGCCCGGGTGCAGGCGCAAGAACTCTAGGGCGAAAGCTCTCTACCCGCGCTCGATGGTAGGAACGATCAGGTGCTCTGACGCGGCGTTGCCCCGGGGCTCAGGGCTCCCGCTGCGAAGCTGCGCGAGGCAGCCGCGCGCGTCGCTGCGAAGACGTTCCACGTGGATGCCGCAGAGCGTGTGCGGCAAAGGTTCCAACTTTTCGAGCGCGCGCGACAAGATGCGTGCCGCCGCGGCGCCATCGCGTTGCGTTTGCGCCTTGTGCATGCTGGCGGCCACCTGGATGAGCCCCTGCATCAGACGGCGAACATCTGGGTCGCCGGCGTTGCGCCACAGGGGCTCCCACGCCTCGTGCGCCTCCCAGTGACGCCCGGCCCGGTAGTGGTCCAAGCCCGCAAGGAACTCTGGGTTGCTCCACACGGGCCTTGGGCTCAGTTGAGGTCCAGGGCGAAGCGCTTGAGGTCTGCCAAGGGCACGATGTCCGTGGCCCGTTCGTGTGTGGCGCCCAAGAACACGTGTGGTGCCGCGCCTGCCTCGAAGGCTTCTTTCCATCGTGCGGCGCACAGGCACCAACGGTCGCCAGGCTTGAGCCCCGGAAAGTTGAACTCGGGCCGCGGCGTGCTGAGATCGTTGCCACGCGCTTTGGAGAACTCCAAGAACTCGGCGGTGACCCGTGCGCAGACGGTGTGCGAGCCGCGGTCGCTCTCGTCGGTGTTGCAGCAGCCGTCCCGGAAATAGCCAGTCATGGGGTTCGTGCCACAGGTGTCGAGGGGGCCCCCAAGGGCGTTCTTCGCGTTCTTCACGGCCTGGCTCTTAGCGCACTTTTGCCCGGGCTACGCGTTGGGCGTGGTCATGGTCCACAAGGGCGGTCCGCCGTGGCTTGTGATCTCCGTCGCGATCTCGAAACCAAAGCGCCGGTAGAAGGGCAGGTTGACGGGGTTCGAGGTCTCGAGGTGTGTGACGCAGCCGGCCTGCTCCGACATATGCCTCGCGTGGCGCAGCAGCGTGGCGCCAAGTCCTTGGCCCTTGCGCGCCGGGTGCACGCCAAGCAGGTACACGTAGACGTGCGGTGCTGGAGGGTGCAGCGAACGAATCTTGCTCTCGATGTGCAGCCCGGCGCGCACCAGCCGGGCTGTGGGGAATGCGCGCGGAAGCGCCACCGCCCGCAGCGTAGAAAGCAGCGGTCTTGGCCACGCGCCCTTGGGCATGAGCGCGATGGCCCCAGCCTCGGGTCCACCGTTGGTGAGCGTGAGCGCGCCGCCGACGGCGAAGCACTCGTGCAGCGCGCTCAGGTGGAACCATCGCAAGGTGGCGTTGCGTCGCGCCGGCGCCGGCACGAAGAAGCGGAACAACGGATCATCATCGAAGGCCAACGCCAAGGTGGCCGCGGCGGTCGCAAGCTCGTTACGTTGCAGGGGCCGCACGAGCTGTGTCATCTGTCGGGACCAGTGTAGCCGGGAACCGCCACGTTGTGTGGAGCTCCAGCAGCCACCGCCGGCCGCTCCCGTACCAAGTCCACTCCTTCGCTGTGTTCGGCCATTCGGGCCTCGTCCTCTCAGTTGGCGGCGCCCACCGGGCTGCCGCCAATGGTCAGGCCCGATGTGTCCTCGGTGTTGCCAGCCCGGGCGGCTGCCTTGGCACTACAGCGGTCGTTGATGAAGCTCTCGAGCACCCTGCTCACGCTGTCCGCTTCACGCGACTTGCGGAATCGTTTGCGGGCCCATTGGCGTTATCGTGTCGTCCATGAACCTCGTGTCGTCTCGTTGTGCAGGGCTCGTGCTGGCGTGTGGCGTTCTGGTGGTGGCCGCTTGCGAGAGCAAGGGTACGCCGCAGGGCTCGGCGGCCTCGGCGGCCTCGGCGGCTCCCTCGGCCACCCTCGCGACGGCGAGCGCCAAGCCCGCGGGATCTACTGGGGTGATGCCGTTGGGCAGCGCTAGTGCGGCGAGCGGAAAAAAGACCGTTCCTGGCGCCGGCAAGGGGGCTGAGCCCATTCCCAGCAAGGCGAAACAGGCGGAGTATGCCCAGGCCCTGGCCGAGGGGCGAAAGCGCGCGGGTGAGAAGAAGTGGACGGACGCCGCAGCCGCCTTCGAGCGGGCCGTCGCAGCGCGCCCGGGTGATGCGCGCGCCATGGCCGAGCTGGGCTACGCCGCCGGTATGGCCGGCGACGCCGACAAGGCTGCCAAGTGGAACGACAAGGCGCTGGCCGCTGCCACGGACCCGGTGACGCAGGCGCAGGTGCACTACAACCAGGGCAAGCTTCTCGACAAGCAAGGCAAGAAAGATCAGGCGCGCACGCACTACGAACGGTCGATAGCCCTCAGGCCCAACGCCACGGTGTCCGCTGCGCTTGCGGCCCTTGGCGCGCCTGCGGGTAGCTGCGACAAGGCGTTCCCTTCGGTGGCGGCGCTTTGTGCCTGCTACGCGTCGGCCAAAGAAAAGCGCGAGGAGATCATGGTCGGCTTCGGGAGCGGCGAGGCAAAGTTGGCCTGCGCCGAGAGCAAAGAAGTCAAAAGGGCCGGCGCCAAGGCCTCGGGGCTCAGCATCATTCGCTGGGGCAACCCCGAAGACTCGGGCGAGCACCCCTGGGAGCTACTGTACGCCGCAGCCCAAGGCACGAGGTCCATCGCCAAACTTGGCATCGACTACGAGCCCGGCGCTTTCGGCGTGCACAACCAAGCCGGCGTGACGGCCATCGAGACCAAAGAGCTTGGGGGCAAGCAGGTTGCGCAGGTTTCGTGGTGGCAAAGCAACACCGACTTGAACATGGCGGGCATGCAGCTCTTCGAATACGAAACCAAGAACGTCACCCTGTGCGTGCTCGAAGACACCAAGGCTACGTGTCCCATCACCGTGGTCGTCGAGGAACGCAACGCCTGCAGCTACCCGACGGAGTCTGCGGAGGATGCGGCAGAGCTCGAAGACATGAAGAAGGCCGATCCGCCCCGGGACGAAACGTACAAGGCGAGCTTGAGCATCTCCGACACCGGGCTCGTGACGATCAAGGAAACCCAGGGCACACGCAAAGAGTCCGCGGAGCTGCTCAAGGGCAAGAAGCTCTGGTGAGCGCTACGCGTCGTCGGTCGCAAGGTACCGAATGATCATGTTGGCGACCTCGTCATGGTAGGCGTTCGAGTCCATGTCCTCGGCGTGGTCTCTCGCTCCCAGCACCGCCGATGACATCACCGTGGAGGCGGCGATTTGCAGCGCAAGACGCGCATTTTTCCGGCGCAGCGTGACGCCGTTGCGGGCCATCGTCTGCAGCGCGAGGTCGACGAACGACTCGACGAACTCGCGGCGTTGCGTGGCGCGCTCTTCGTTGGAGCCCAGCAGCCGCTCGCCGTGGGCGCGAAAGTGCTCGCGAATGCCGTCGAGGGCCAGACGCACGACCTTGGAGATGACCACCGGCGGGGCAACATCGGCCGTCACGGTGCTCAGGGTCTCGAAGAACATGGGGACCCTCTGTGCCCACGCCCGCTCTTCGAGTGCGATGATCACGTCTTCGCGACACGCGAAGTACTCGTAGAGCGTTCCGCTACTGACGCCGGCGCGGGCCGCCAGCTTGTTCATGGCCGGACCCTTGGGGTCTTCGCCCGTCAACTGCTCTGCAGCATCGAGAATGGCCCGGACCGTCTCTCGGCTCCGCTCCTGGCGCGGCTTGCGAATCGTGCGCGGCGTCTTCATCGGGCAGGGGGAGATGATATGCCGGAACCAGCCTGGCGTCTCGAGACGATACGCGGCACACACCCAGTCTCGCCGCAGGCGGCCGTACGGCGTGCCTTCGTTCGTGCGCTGGGCGGCGTTTCGGGAGCACAAAAGCGCGCTCTGCCCGCACAGCCAGGTCTACAGTTGAGCCCTTCATGTACCTGTTTGGCTGTGCAGACGATTCGTTCCCGGGGGCTGCTCGATGGGGGGCACCGTGAGCGCACCGACCCTGGAGCAGCGCCTCGCCCTCTGCCAAGCACCGGCGCAGACCATGGTGATGCACCAGCGCTGGGACAACCTGCTCTTTTTGCACTGGGCCTGCGATCCCCAAGACATCCAGCCCATGTTGCCCGAAGGCCTGCGTGTCGACACGTTCGACGGCAAGGCATGGATCGCCATCGTGCCCTTCGACATGTGCGGCATCCGTCCGCGGTTCTGCCCGCCGGTGCCCGGGGTCAGCGATTTCTTGGAGCTCAACGTGCGCACCTACGCCTACGACGAGCAGGGGCGCGCGGGCGTGTGGTTCGCGTCCCTCGACTGCAACCAGGGCCTCGCCGTGTGGACCGCGCGCACGTTCTTTCACCTGCCCTACCAAGACGCGCAGATGAGTCGCACGGTGGGCCCCGATGGGCACATCTCGTATCGCTCGCAACGACGCGGCGATACGCACGTGTCTGATTTCTCGTACCGACGAAGTCCCGAGACGCGGACCGCGCAGCCGGGCACGCTCGACTTCTTTCTGGCCGAGCGATACCTGCTGTTCTCGAAAACACCGGGGGGCCTGCGCACCGGGCGCGTGCACCATGCGCCCTATCCGCTTGCAGAGGTAGAGCTCGAGCGCTGGGATGACCGCGTGTTCCGTCTCGATGGATGGCCCGCGCAGACACGCCCGCCGGACCACGTGATCGCTTCGCCGGGCGTGCAGGTGAAGGTGTTTCCGCTGCAGGGGTAGCCGAGGTTGTTTCTTTGCACGGAAAGGTTTCGTCGAAGGTGACGGTGCCCCGTTCTTTCCGGCGCAGGTTCACCTCGAAGTCAGCCCAAGCCCCGCGCTACACTGCGACAACCGGCCTCCTTGGAGACAAACCACATGGACCATCGCTTGGGCTTCGTAGGTCTCGCTCTAGTCGCGGTCGGGTGCGCCTCGGCTCCTCCGCCAAGTGCAGGCAGCACCTCCCCGCAGTCGCCCAGCACTGCCACGTCTCCAGCGACACCGGTGCCGACTGCGGCCCCCGCCGCGCCCCCTGCACCTGCACCCGCACCCGACTCGGCGCCCGCGCCGCCGGTCGTGCCTCCGCGTTCCGTCGCGAGGTTCTCGGCCACCCTCGACGGAAAGCCCTGGGCGGGCGCGGACGCAACCTACGACGCGATACTGATGGACGCGCCCCCCTTCGGTGCCGAGAGCGAACTGGCGCGCACCGCCTACATCAACGTGTCTGCGCCTGATGGCACGTCGCTCACTGTCCACTTCGATGTGAAGCAACCCCAGCTGGGCAAATCGGTCTACCGGTGCAACGCAAACAGCTGTGCGAACTCGTTTTCGATTCAGTATCGATCGAAAACCCCACCCGGGCATTGGGTTGAAGCAGAGCCCAGCGCGATGGAAATCACAGCCTTCGAAAGGACGTTCAACGGACCCATTGCGAACCTACGCGTCGACGGGACGCTTAAGTTGGTCGGCGCCAAGAACGTCAAGCCCAGAACCGTCTCCCTCCGCCTCGAGAACATCGCGATCAACGACGTCGGGAGATTCGCGGGGCTTACGTCCAGCAGTCCGCAACCCATCCAGTGGATACCCTGAGCCGACGGCGGTTCGAGAACGAACTCTCCATGCTCGCCCTCACGGCGGGGTCACCTTGGGAGCCGCGGGGGCAGGGGCGGGCTTGGGCTTGCGGATTGCCGCGACCTTGTCTTGCACTTTTTTGCTCGTGAGCTTGGGCTCCAGGGCTGCCCAGGCCAAGAGCTGCGCGGTCTCTTCGGGGCTCATCTTGGGCAGCATGACGGTTTCGCCGCTGGGCAGGCGCATGCGCAGCGCCGTGTCGGTGTTCTTGAGTTGAAACGACGCGCGCGCCTTGGCAGACGTGCTGGCGTCCAGGATCAAGCCAAAGTCGGAACCGGCACCCGACTGCCCAAGCTGCTCGCGGGCCTGCTCGAACTCCGCGCGGTTGGCCATCTCCGAGAGCACCGTGGCGCCGGCCACGGCGGTGACCTCTTTGAGCTTTGCGTTGTTGGGGCTCGAGTACACGGACAGTTGCTCGCTGATCTGGCGCCGCGCGATGTTGGCGCCGATGCCTCGCCGGGCAACGGTGCCTTTGGGGCGACCCAAGAGCCCATAGGCCTCTTTCTGCATGCCCACGGCATAGGCGCCTTCAACGATGGTGGAGAGCGCTTTGCCCTTCTCCTGCGCCATCTGTGCGGCGACGTCGGCTGAAATGTCGATGTTGATCGATAGGGCCGGCGCCAGACCACTCTGCCCTTTGGTGGCCGCGCCCAGCAGACCGAAGTCGAAGCTCATGGCGCGCTTCTTGAGCTCTGCGTTGGTTGCGGCAGGTACGTTCTTGGCGAGCGCGTCGGTGAACGCCTGAAACTCGGCTTGTTTGCTCGACGGCACGTAGAACTCGAGGGTGAACGGCGGCTTGTCGTCTTCGTTCTTGGCCTCCGTGCGCAGGATCACGATGTCCGTGGGCACGTTGCCTTCGGGGAGCTTCCAGCCGCGCGCCTTGGCGTTGCCCATGGCCGTGGCCACCACCGCGCTCACCTCGGGGAAGTAGTACTTGCCCGCCATCATGGGGCCGAACTCGGCCATGCCCGCCCCGGAGCCCCCGTTGCCTGCGAGCACACCGGCCAGGCGCTGCGCGGCAGGGCCGGCTTGACGCCCTGGCAGCGAGCCGGCGGCCTGGGACACGGCTTGTTGCTCGAGGGTGGCGCGGTTTTGATCCGCAACGCCCTTGGCCGTGGCGCGCGCGTCGAGCAAAGGAGACTGGACGTTGCGCGCAGGCGCGGAACCTTTGGCGGCGCCACCACCATTGGCCGCCGCGCCCTGGGCCTTGGCGACAAGCTGCGGAGGTGCTGCCGGGGCCGAACACGGGGCCACGCCCTGCTGCGCCTGCGCCGGTCGCTGCATGGCCACGGAGCTCAGACAAGCAACAGCCGATGCCGCGGCAATTCTGAAGATCATGGAGCCTGCTCGAGTCATGCAGACATGCGTGTCTGCAAGCGGCATGCTCATGCGTCGGGAGCGGCTCTTCGCTCGCTTTTCGGCCAAAGCACCGGGGCTCGCCGGCTTGACTACATGGACCGTACTTAACCGAACCGTTCTCGCGCAGATCCACGCGGATGCACCAGGGGGTGGCGAAGCCGGTGGATCGGCTGGCGACCAGTTGGTGTCGCTTTCGCGCGAATTGTCGTGCGGGGCAGCGAGTCGTACACGGCACGACATCTGCATCGCCTGTGCTCACCATGGCGTCGCGCGCTCGCTCACTCTTGGTGTTGGCGCTCTTGTGGGCGGCGATGCTGGTTGCGCCCGGTTGCGCTGCTCCCGAGGATGACGGCGCCGGTAGTGCGAGCGCGGTCACCGCGGTGCCCAGCACACCGGTTAAAGAGCAGTACATCCCCAACTGCTGGCTCTATGCGTCCGTTGCCTGGGCCGAGGGCATGCATCTTCGCGCCACGGGCAACACCGTTAACCTCTCGGAGTCGTACCTCGCCTACTGGGACTTCTTTGCCAAGATCACGGATCCTTCACTGGCCGATGGCACCGAGATCAAAACCTCCGGCAACTGGGGCGACGCGGCAGAGCTCATGCGTCGGTACGGTCTTGTGCTCGAGAAAGACTTCATCGCCGCCGAGGCCGACGAGATCGGATCCCAGATTCAGTACGAGGCCATCTTCAATGCGAACCTTGCCCTGACCGAGGGGCCGCTCAAGACCCGCGCTGCCCGAAGGGACAAGGCCCTGGTGCGTCGAACGTTGAACCAGGCGTTCTCTCTCTCAGCAGAAACCAGCCAAATGCTCGATGCCGCGTTTGGCCCCGACGGCGCCAAAGATCTCACGCGCGGCGCAACGCTGCCGGCCTCCGGGCTCATCCGTCGCCCCGCAGAGTTCCCCATCGCGTACACGGTCGGTCGTGACTCGTCGTTGAAGCGTGCGCCGCTCGCCGATGTGCTGGGCATGGACTTACCGACCACCGATGCCGACGTTCGTGGCGGCATCGAGGTCTTCAAGAAGGCCACGCTGCCCAAAGACCCGGCGTCGCAGCGCTCCACCTTGTTGCGGGTGCAGCGGGCTCTCAACGATGGCAACCCCGTGCTCGTGTACTGGCTCGTGGACTACGCCGGTATCGACACCCAAGGACGCATCCAAAAGCCCTCGGCGCCGGGCAAACAAGAGTTCCACCTCTCGGTGCTCACAGACTACGAGATCACGTCGGTGCCCGGGTTCGGTACCCTGCCCGTGGGCGTCAAAGAAACGCGCGCGCAAGCGTTGCAGGCCTCGCTCGACCCAGCGGCCAAGATCACGCTCTTCCGCCTCAAGAACTCTTGGGGCGATCGCACGGGCCTGGTGCAGGAGCAATACCGGGGCTTCTTCGACGTTGCCGCGGGGTACTTCCAGGGACCCATCTCCGATTGCCGCGCAGGTACCTGCACCGACGCGCCGGGCTTTGCGAGCTTCATTCTGCCGCCGGGCTACTGAGGCGCGCCCAGCGAGTACTTCTGCGGCGCGCGGGCCCGGGTTCCCGCGCGCGCTCCTTTGCTGTTAGAAGAACTCTCGTGGCGATTCTTGTTCCCCCTTGCCGCTGCGTGCGCCCGTGAGCTTTGTCTCCCTCGGCTTGTCCGAAGCGTTGTTGCGAGCGGTCAGCGAGCTCGGTCACGTGGAGCCCACGCCCATCCAGGCTGCGGCCATCCCCGAGGTGCTGCGCGGTCGCGATGTATGGGCCTCGGCGGAGACGGGGTCGGGCAAGACCGCGGCGTTCGTTCTGCCCATGCTCGAGCAGCTCGTCCGGTCCGTCACGCGGTCTGCGCGCTCTCGCCCGGTGCGGGCCCTCGTGTTGGTGCCCACGAGGGAGCTCGCAGCGCAGATCGCCGACGCCGTGCGGCAGTACGCCCGCTTCTTGCCTCTGCCGCCCAAGGTCTGCGTGGCCGTTGGCGGTGTGTCCATCAACCCGCAGATGTTGGCGCTGCGTGGCGGCGCCGATCTGGTGATCGCTACGCCTGGGCGCCTGCTGGACTTGGTGGAGCAAAACGCCGTGGGGCTCTCCGCAGTCGAGATGCTGGTGCTCGACGAGGCAGACCGCTTGTTGTCCCTAGGCTTCGCCGATGAACTCGCCCGCGTGCTTGCGTTGGTGCATCGGCCGCAAACGGTGTTGCTGTCGGCTACATTCCCGCCGGCGGTGCGTGCGCTCGCGCAAAAAGTCCTCCACGAGCCCGCGCGCATCGACGTTCGCCAAGGCCAAAGCCAAGACGCGGCGCCTGCGCAAATCGTCCAGCGCGCCATCATGGTGGACCTGGCCAAGCGGACACCGTTGCTTCGGCACCTGCTCAAGACCCATGGCTGGCCGCGGGTGTTGGTGTTTGCCGCAAGTGGCTACGCCACCGAGCACGTGGCCGACAAGCTGCGTCGTGCAGGCATCTCCGCGGCGGCGCTGCATGGCGAGCTGGCCCAGGGCACCCGCACGCAGACCTTGGCAGACTTCAAGGCCGAGCGCTTGCAGGTGCTGGTGGCCACGGACTTGGCCGCGCGCGGCATCGACATCGTGCACCTGCCCGCCGTCGTCAACTACGACCTGCCGCGATCGGCCGTGGACTACACGCATCGCATCGGACGCACCGGTCGCGCTGGCGAGCCCGGCGTTGCGGTGAGCTTCGTGGGCGTCGACGCCGAAGCGCACTTCCGCCTCATCGAGAAGCGTCATCGGCTGCACATCGACCGCGAGGTGCTGCCGGGCTTCGAGGTGACGGACGTGCCCAAGCCCACACTGGACGCCCACGGTGGCATCAAGGGTCGGCGCAAGAGCAAGAAAGACAAGCTGCGCGAGGCTGCCGCTGCCAAGAGCGCGAATCCCGGCGTGCGCGGCAAGGGCCACTAAGTTCGCGTCGCGATGCCCTGCGAAAGAACTCTAGGGCCCCGCATCAGCGCAGCCGTCGAGCTCCACGCCGTCGTCGTACACATTGCCGGGGTAGGGGGGCTGCTGATCGCCGTCCAGGTCGAAGTCTCGCGCGAAGCCACGGCCGCATCGGCGCGAGAAGTCGTACCGATGTTCGGCGCGGGCGAGTTTGACCAAATGAAGCCCTGCGTACCTTAGCGGGGCCTTGGGCACCGCCCGCGTGGGCGAGGCGCCGCGCACGACGTATATCGCGCCGGTGCCGGCTTCGCCGAGGCGGGTGCCCACGCCGTTCTTGTCGATGGCCAAGGCTGCGCCGTCGTCGACGCCGATGCCCAACATGTCCGGCTGCGCAAAGCCGTCTTGTACCTGCCGGGCCATGAACGTGGCCAGGCGCCCCATGCGGTCCCGGGCGATGAAGTGGGGGTCCGTGATGCATCGGAGCAGCGGCGGAAGCTGCACGAGTTCGCGTGTAAAGTGCATGCGCTGATCGTAGGGGTCGGCCACGGCCAGCTGCGTCGTGATGTTCTCGGAAATGGTGTTGAGCGCGTCGTTCACGAACTGGCCCAACACGATCATGCCTGCGCTGGTGCCTCCCACGGAGCCACCGCGGGCGTACACGTTCGTGATGCCGGTGGTGAGCGGCGTGTTTTGCCATCGCACGTACTTGGCCTGGTCGCCGCCAGTGAGCCAAACGGCCTCGGCGTTGCCAAGGATCTGCCCCGCGAGGGCAAAATCACTGGGCGTTGCGCCATCGAGCAGCGCGAGCGTCTGCACCGAGGCGAAGCCCGCGAGCAGCCAAACATCGCTCGATGCATCGCCGGCGGTGCTCGTCAGGATCACGAGATCGCCGCGGGACTTGTTGGCGCCCACGGCGAGCGCGTGCATGCTCTCCAGCACCTTGGGGGCGTTGTAGCCCCCGTCGAGCACCAGGCCGGGGCCCGCCGTTGGGCCGGTGTCATCGGCGGTGGCGCCCCGTCGGGGGAAGATCATGAAGGCCGCCGAGGGCAGGACATTCGCGTCCGGCGTCGGCACCAGCGCGTCGGTGCTGCTGTCGGCCACGGCCGCGTCGGGTGTATCGCTCGCGTCTGGTTCCGGGGCTGCGGGTGCCGGACGCGCGGGTTCCAGGTAGGGCGGGCCCGGCGGGAGCTTTCGCTCTTTGCACGAGAGCCCAAGGCAAAGCCCCAGCGCCAGGAGCCCCAACCATCCGCGCATGCGCCGCATCTCAGGGGCTCCGCTGCGAGCCATCGGCCCGCCGCACGGTAAAGTCGGTGACGTCGCGCAGCTGCACCTGCACCTGCGCCCCTGCGGTGAGATCTGTGCGCGCAGCCGGGCTCGACAGCAACGTGCCGGCGCAAGACGACTCGCCGCATTGGGTAACGCGGCTCCACAAGAGCTCTGTGGTGGTGTTGGCGCCGCCGAACGACGACTGCAAGAACACCTCGGCACCTCCTTTGCGCTCGGCCAGCGCCGCAGCCAAGCCGGCCTGCGCAGCCTTGCGTCGCTGTTCGAGCTCGGGGTCACCGGCCGCCAGCTCTTTGGTCAGGCTCGCGGTGCCGAAGAGCGCGCCGATGGCGCTCTCCATGTTGGCTCCCCGCGCTGGCACCAATCGCGCCAACGCGTCGTGTGGATCGCCCTCTTCGCGTGTGGCCGCACCGAGCTCGAATTCCACACTTGCGCCGGCGTCGCTCTGCACGCGCCGCGCACCAGCGGCCTGTCGGGCCAGATCTTGTGGCGAAATGCGCAGCGACGTGCCTGCGCTCCCCTGCGCCATGCGCTCGGCCGCAGCGTTGAGCAACAGCCCCAGGCGCGCACTCTCGGCCGCCGAAGGGTGCCGGAGCTCCAGGTCTGCAGAGCCAAAGCGTGCGAGACCATGGGTGACGAGGCGGTGGTTGCCGTCTTTGGCCGTGTAGGCGTGCACGACAATACGGTCCACGCGGAACGCACCTTTGCCAAGAGGTTCGGTGATGGCGTGCGACGCAAAGGTGTTGGCCGTCTCGATGCGGCGCAAGACCTCGTCGTACACGAAGCCCTTGAGCTGTTCGGCCAGGGCCGCGGTGACCGCAAAGCCGGCGCGCGCAGGCCATTGCTCCATGCCCGCATGACCGTGGGCGCGAACGACCACCACGTTCTGCCACTTGCGCGCGAGCATGCGCTCTTCGGCGGAGAGGCCACGGGCCACCGTGGGCATCGAGTCTTCCGGTGGCAGGGTCCAGTCTTCGGCGCGGACCACCTCGGTGTCGAAGTGCTCCTCGTCTTCTAGGTAGGTCTTGATCTGCGCGCAGGCCTCTCCGCAGTGCCGCGCCTCGAGCAGCTTGCCCAGGGCCTTCGGGTCCAGCATGGGCGACAGCTCCTCTTCGGTGCGGTCGGTGATGACCGCCAGCTCCACGAGGGCACTCGCGGGGTGCACGTCGGCCCGGGTGTCCGGGCTCGACGAGGCCGACGCGCGGGGCACTGGCGCCACACTGGCGCTCGGGCCCGCGGCCGTGATCGGGGTGTTGCCCACCTCTTTGGGCATGGACACGTAGACCACGCCGCCGAGCAGCAACACCAAGGCCCCGAAAAACAGATACGGACCGTGGTTTGCGCCTTTGCCTTGGGCCGACATGGTGGGGTCGCCAAACAATATGGCGCCCGCGCACCGAGACCCAAAGAATCTCCCTACAAAGCGCTGGCACAAGGCGACACCACGATCAGAGGCGCTACGTGCCTGGCGCGATGCGTCAAAGCGCGTTACTCTTAAGGCCCTTTGTCTGCCATGACGCCCGGCCTCCCCGCGCCCACACATCTCTACGATCCCAGGTACGAACACGACGCGTGTGGCTTGGGCTTCGTGGCCACATTGTCCGGGCCGCCCACGCACGAGGTGGTCGAGCAAGCGCTGCTGGTGCTCAAGCGCTTGTCGCACCGGGGTGCTGCAGGCTCCGACCCGCTCACCGGCGATGGCGCCGGGATCCTTCTGCAGATCCCCCACGCGTACTTCGAGCGGGTGCTCTCTCACCAAGGGCTCGAGCTGCCGTTGCCGGGCGACTACGCCGTCGCGCAGGTCTTTCTGTCCAACGACCGCGAGCTTGCGCAGGCACAGCAGCGCGTGTGCGAGCACATCGTGCGTCACCACAACCAAAAGGTCATTGGTTGGCGCGACGTGCCCGTGGACTTGTCGCAGATTGGCCCCCTTGGTGCCGCGTCCATTCCGCGCATGCGGCAGATGTTCGTGGCGCGCATGGGGCCGCTGGCCACCTTCGAGCGCTCGCTGTTCATGATCCGCAAGCGGGTCGGGCGCATGGTGGCCCGGGACTCCGTGGGCGCGGGCTTCTACATGTGCAGCTTCTCGTCCAAGACCATCGTCTACAAGGGGCTCATGTTGCCCGAGCGGATCCGTGAGTTCTACATGGATCTGCAAGCCGATGACACCAAGAGCCGCCTCGCGCTGGTGCACTCGCGGTTCTCGACCAACACGTTCCCCACCTGGGAGCGGGCACACCCCTACCGGCGCATTGCCCACAACGGCGAGATCAACACGCTCCGGGGCAACCAGAACTGGATGACGGCCCGGGAGAGCCTGCTCGGGTCCCAGGCCTTTGGCGAGCATCTCGAAGACTTCAAGCCCATCATTCGCCCCGGCGGCAGCGACTCGGCTTCTCTCGACAACGTGGTGGACTTCTTGATGGCGAGCGGTCGATCGCTACCGCACGTCATGATGATGCTGGTGCCGGAGGCCTGGGCCAAAGACAAGGCCATGGACCCCGATCTGCGTGCATTCTACCAGTACCACGCCGGGCTGGTGGAGCCCTGGGATGGCCCGGCGGCGCTGGTGTTCACCGACGGCGACGTGATCGGCGCCATGCTCGACCGCAACGGGCTCCGCCCAGCCAAGTATGTCGTCACCAAAGCGGGCCTCATCGTGCTCTCGAGCGAGCTCGGCGTGGTGGATCTCGAGCCAAGCGAGATTGCCGAGAAGGGCCGGGTCCGGCCGGGGCACATGTTTCTCGTAGACACCAAGCGCGGTCGCATCGTCCCCGACGAAGAGATCAAGCGCGCGGTGTCCACGCGGCAAAACTACGCCGAGTGGATCGCCGATCACCGCATCGACCCGGCCTCGTTGCCCGAGGGCAAGCCGCCGCCGGAGCCCATGCCGCCCCAGCTACGCTTTGCGCAGCAGCTTCACGGCTACACCCGCGAAGACGAGACGCTGATCCTGGGGCCCATGGCCGTGGCCGGCGAAGAGCCCACCGGGTCCATGGGCGCGGACATTGCGCTGGCGGTGCTCTCGGACCAGGCGCTGCCACTGTACCGCTACTTCAAGCAGCAGTTCGCGCAGGTCACCAATCCACCCATCGACCCCATTCGCGAAGACCTGGTGATGCAGCTCGGCACCAGCGTGGGGCCCGAGGGCAACCTGCTGGGCGAGACCCCGGAGCAGTGTCGGCTGCTCGACCTGCCGCACCCCATCCTGGGCAGCGCCGAACTCGCGCGGATCCGCGCCTACTCGCAGTTGCGCACGCGAACGTTGCGGGCGATGTTCGCCGAGAGCGAGACGCTCGATGTGGCGTTGCAACGCCTTACGCACGAAGCCGCGCAGGCGGTGCTCGAGGGCGCGCATGTGCTCGTCGTCTCGGACCGCGATGCCGGCGCAGAGCTCTTGCCCATTCCCATGTTGCTTGCCGTCTCGGCGGTGCACCAGCACCTGATCCGCAGCGGCCTGCGCGCTCGGGCGGGCCTCATCGCCGAGGTGGCGGACGCCAAAGAGGTGCACGACGTCGCATTGCTCATTGGCTTTGGGGCCGGCGCCGTGAACCCCTATCTCGCCCTGTCGACGGTGCGCAGTCTTTCGCAGCGCGGGCTCTTGTCGGCCCCGGTGGACCTAGCCGACGCCGAGGCGCACTACGTCAAGGCACTGTGCAAGGGGCTCCTCAAGGTGCTCTCCAAGATGGGCATCAGCGCGCTGTCGAGCTACCACGGCGCGCAGATCTTCGAGGCCCTCGGCATCTCCGAGGCCCTCGCCAAAGAGCATCTTGGGGGCGTCTCGACTCCTCTTGGCGGCATAGGCCTGTGCGAGATCGAAGCCGATGTCCGCGAGCGCTTTCGCGCGGCCAACGGCATTGGCTCCGACGAGCTGCCCGTGGGTGGCGTGTACGCTTGGCGCGAGCGTGGGGAGCGGCACCTGTGGACACCGGGATCCATCGCTTCGCTCCAGAAGTCCGTGCGCTTGGCCGACGCCGCGAGCTACGCCGACTACGCCGCGCGCATCAACGATCAGACGCAAGGCCCGCTGACCCTTCGGGGTCTGTGGGACTTTGAGGCCACGCGGCCACCGGTGCCGCTCGCCGACGTGGAGCCGCCTGCCAACATCGTTCGGCGTTTTGCCACCGGCGCCATGAGCTTCGGCAGCATCAGCAAAGAGGCCCACGAGAACCTGGCCGTGGCCATGAACCGCATCGGTGGGCGGAGCAACACCGGCGAGGGCGGCGAAGACGACGCGCGCTTCTTGCGCGAGGTGTCCGGCGACTCCAAGCGCAGCGCCATCAAGCAGGTGGCTTCCGGGCGCTTCGGAGTCACCAGCAACTATCTCGTCAACGCCGACGAGATCCAGATCAAGATGGCCCAGGGGGCAAAGCCCGGCGAGGGCGGCCAGCTGCCCGGCGCCAAGGTCGACCAGGTCATTGCACGGGTGCGGCACTCGACCCCAGGCGTGACGCTCATTTCTCCGCCGCCGCACCACGACATTTATTCCATCGAAGACCTTGCGCAGCTCATCTTCGATCTCAAGAACGTGAGCCCCAAGGCGCGCATCAGCGTCAAGCTCGTGTCCGAGAGCGGCGTGGGCACCGTTGCTGCGGGCGTCGCCAAGGCGCACGCCGACGTGATCCTGATCGCCGGTCACGACGGAGGCACTGGCGCAAGTCCGCTGTCTTCGGTGCAACACGCGGGCACCCCCTGGGAGATCGGCCTGGCCGAGGCGCAACAGGTGCTGGCGCTCAACGGCCTGCGCGGTCGCGTGGTGCTGCAAGCCGACGGGCAAATGAAGACCGGTCGTGACGTGGCCTTCGCAGCGTTGCTGGGGGCCGAAGAGTTTGGCTTCGCCACGGCGCCGCTGGTGGCGTCGGGCTGCATCATGATGCGCAAGTGTCACTTGAACACCTGCCCCGTGGGCATCGCCACCCAAGACCCAGTGCTCCGCCGTCGCTTCACGGGCACCCCGGAGCACGTCATCAACTACTTCTTCTTCGTTGCCGAAGAGCTGCGCGGCATCATGGCGCAGCTCGGCTTTCGGACTATCGAAGAGATGGTGGGGCGCACGGAGAACATTCGGCCCCGCACGCTGGTACATCGGCACGCAAAACACCTGTCCTTTGCCAAGGTGCTTGCACCAAGCGCCA
The DNA here is from genome assembly GCA_044358965.1 of Polyangiaceae bacterium. GTDB lineage: Bacteria > Myxococcota_A > Polyangia > Polyangiales > Polyangiaceae > SXNL01. The sequence goes on along the minus strand of JBIKNA010000001.1, from coordinate 43,630 downwards.
GCACCGGGCCGTTGCACAACGTCGAGCAACAAGACCACGGGCTTGCCTCGGTTCGAGACCGCGAGCTGCTCCGGCTGGCGCAGCCAGCGTTGGATACGCAGGCCAAGGTCCGCGCCGACGTCACGCTCAAGAACAGCGATCGCGCGGTGGGCGCCATGCTCGGCGGAGAGATCTCCCGGCGCTACGGTGCCGGCGGGTTGCCCGAAGACACCATCGTCATCTCTGCCCGGGGCACCGCCGGGCAGAGCTTTGGTGCCTTCGCACCCAAGGGGCTCAGCATGCACCTGGCCGGCGACGCCAACGACTACGTTGGCAAGGGCCTGTCCGGGGGCATCCTTGCGGTGTTCCCGCCGGCCGAGGCCACCTTCGTGGCCAAAGACAACGTGGTGGTGGGCAACACCGTGCTCTACGGCGCCACCAGTGGCCGGGCCTTCCTTGCGGGCCGCGCGGGCGAGCGCTTTGCGGTACGCAACAGCGGAGCTACAGCCGTTGTCGAAGGTGTGGGCGACCACGCATGCGAGTACATGACCGGCGGCTTGGTGCTGATCTTGGGCAGCACCGGGCGCAACTTCGGTGCGGGCATGAGCGGCGGCTACGCGTTTGTGTACGACCCGGGCAACGTGCTCGCGACGCGTATTCAGGGGGCGGGCCTCGAGCTTCTACGGGGGCTCGACGACGCGGACACGGAGCTTGTGGCCGCGTTGCTGCGCGAACACGTGCAGCGTGCGCGCAGCGTCGTGGCCACGGCGTTGCTCGGCAACTTCGAGCGCGAGAAGGCCCAGTTCGTGAAGGTGGTGCCGGTGGAGTTCAAAAAGGCCCTAGAGAAGCTTGCGCCAGCCCAGGGCGCGGCGCCGCAGGCGGTGAAACATGGCTGATCCCCGTGGTTTTTTGCGTGTCTCGCGCGACAAGGCCAAAGAGCGCGCACCGCAGGAGCGTGTGCTCGGCTACCAAGAGTTCGTGGTGGAACCGCCGCCCGCGGCGCTCGCGGCGCAGGCATCCCGATGCATGGACTGTGGCATCCCGTTCTGTCATCAGGGCTGCCCCTTGGGCAACCTGATCCCCGAGTGGAACGACCTCGTGTACCGCGGGCGCACCGATCTCGCGGTGCAGCGCCTGTACGAGACCAATAACTTTCCCGAGATCACGGGTCGTGTGTGCCCCGCGCCCTGCGAGGCCTCCTGCGTGCTGAACATCGACGGGGCACCGGTCACCATCAAGGACATCGAGCGCAACATCTCGCATGCCATGATGAGCGACGGGCTCACTCCAAAGCCTGCGTTGGGCCACACCGGCGCGCGCGTGGCCGTGGTGGGCTCGGGGCCCGCGGGTATGGCCGCGGCGCAAGAACTCACGCGCATGGGGCACTCCGTCACCGTATTCGAGCGCGACGATCGCCTGGGGGGGTTGCTTCGCTATGGCATCCCCGACTTCAAGCTCGACAAAGGCGTGCTCGACCGGCGCCTGTCGCAGATGCGTGCGGAGGGCACCAAGTTCGAGACCGGCGCGGGCATCGAAGACAGCGCTGCTGCTGCGGACCTGCTCGCGCGCTTCGACGCTGTGGTGCTGGCCGTCGGTGCCCGGGTGCCCCGGGACTTGCCCGTACCTGGTCGGAACCTGCCTGGCGTGTACTTCGCCATGGACTACCTGACGCAGCAGAATCGCCGTGTTGCTGGCGACACGGATCCCGCCGAAGGGGCCATCGTCGCGCAGGGCAAACGCGTCGTCGTGGTCGGTGGCGGCGACACCGGTTCCGACTGCGTGGGCACGGCGCTGCGGCAGGGGGCCCTATCGGTGTTGCAGCTCGAGCTCAGTGCGGCGCCGCCGTTGTCGCGGGTGCCGGAGAACCCTTGGCCCGAATGGCCCTTGATCATGCGTACCTCGTCGTCTCAAGAAGAGGGCTGCGCCCGGGACTTCAGCGTCATGACCAAGGCGCTCGTGGGCGAGGGCAGGGTGCAAGGCCTCGAAGCCGTGCGCGCCGAGTGGCGAGGCGGCAGGCCCCACGAGGTACCTGCGTCTTCGTTTCAGATCGATGCGGACTTGGTGTTCTTGGCCATGGGGTTTCTGGGCCCGGTGCCCAACGTGGTGCACGCCTTCGCGGCAGCCACGGACGCCCGGGGCAACGTCATCACCGACACCGCCGGGCACACGTCCGTCAACAAGCTGTACTGTGCAGGCGATGCCTCGCGAGGGCAGTCGCTCGTGGTGTGGGCCATCGCCGATGGCCGTCGCGTGGCCCGGGGCGTCGATGCAGACTTGCGAGCACAGAAGACCAACGGCCGCTTGCTGCGTGTGGTGCCGGGCTAAGCATCTCGTTGCCTAGCCCTTGGTTCTGTTGCGGGCTGCGCCAGACGAACACGTTGTCGAAGTGCCTCCGGCCATTGCCTTTGGGGGGGGCTGCAGGCGTGGACGACCTGCAGAAACATGGTGCCCGGAAAGCACCCTGAGGTTTCTCCGTGCGTATCCGTACGGATACGCTTCGGCCGGTCGGTAGGGCCGCGGGCATTCACTGTGGGAGGTTCGCTTACGCCGCTGTTTCGGAGGCGCAAAAATCACGGCGTTTGTTGGTTGCAAGGGGGCGATTGTGCGTATCCTTCGGGGCGATGGTCGCCATTGGAATCGACCTCGGCACCACCAACACCGTCATTGGTGCGGTCGTTGACGGGGTCGCGGTCACGCTCGAAGACGAAAAACGCCGACGGCTGTTGCCGTCCATCGTGTCGTTCCACCCATCGGGCAACGTCCTCGTGGGTTACCCCGCGCGGGATCGGCGCCTCATCGATCCGGCCAACACCATCTTCTCGGTCAAGCGACTCATCGGGCGCTCTTGGGGTTCGCCCGAGGTCACCGCCACGGCAAAGAAGTTCCCCTTCAAGCTCGTCGAGGGGCCCAAGAACACCGCCATGGTGTCGGCCCGCGACATCCAATACGCACTGCCAGAGATCAGCGCGTTTGTTCTTCGGCGCGCCAAGGCGCTCGCCGAAGAGGCCTTGGGCGAGACCGTCGATCGCGCGGTCATCACGGTGCCGGCCAACTTCAACGATTTGCAGCGTGCGTCCACCAAGGTGGCGGGCAAACTCGCCGGCCTCGAGGTCCTGCGCATCCTCAACGAGCCCACCGCCGCCGCTTTGGCCTATGGCCAAACCATCTCCGAGGCGCAGCGCATTGCCGTGTACGACTTGGGTGGCGGCACCTTCGACATCACGCTGCTCGATCTGTCCGGCAGTGTCTTCGAGGTTCTCTCCACCGCCGGCGACACGTCGCTCGGTGGCGACGACTTCGACATGCTCATCGCCGATCGCATCGCGGACCAGATCATCCGCCTGCATCGCTACGATCCCCGGGCCGACCCCTACGCGTACGGCACGCTCCGTATCATCGCCGAGTTCGTCAAGCAGCAGCTCTCGGTGCAAGAGAACGTGGAGTTCGAGGTCCGGGACATCGGTCTCGGCGACAAGGGCGACGTCGCCCTCAACTTCTCCATGACTCGGGCCGAGCTCGAGCAGCTCGCACGCCCCTTGGTGCAGCGCACCATCGACGTGACCAATCGCGCCATCGAGGGAGCCGGTCTGACCCCGGACGCCTTCGACCGCATCTTGCTCGTGGGCGGCGCCACGCGCATGCCGCTCGTGTCGCGGATGGTCGAAGAGCACTTCGGCAAAAAGTCCGAGATCAAGGTCAACCCCGACGAAGTCGTCGCCTTGGGCGCGGCCATCCAAGCCAATGCGCTCAGCCGGTCTCGTGGCCAGCTCACGCGCAAGAAGACTGCCACGCGGACGCTGGCGGACTCGGGGGCGGCCCCCATCGACGCCGAGGAACGCAAGTCCATCACGGAGCTCGAAGAGAGCCTGCCGCTCGTCACCTCGGACCGAGCGTTCGCGCAGAACATGCGCAAGATCCAAGGCGGTCTCGGCGACACCCCGGCCGCGCTCAAGAGCACCGCGCCGGGGCTTGGGCACAAGAGCACTGCGCCGGGACTCGGCCTCAAGAACACGGCCCCGGGCCTCGGTGGCGTCGAGACGGCCAAACGTCAGGCCACGCTGCCCGGGGTTCCGGTGCCAGGCGTTCCCGAGGCACCAAGTTCTGCGCCAGGTTCTGCGCCGGGGTCCGCTCCCGGATCTTCGCCGGTTGGCGTGGTGCCCGTTGCCAAAGTCAAAGCGCAACCGCCGCCGGTTCCCAAACCCAAGGTATCTGCCGAGGTCAACGAACGTCGTGCGTTCGATCCGCGCGCCGAGCCCGACGAGCCTGACGTCCACACGGAGACGGGCACGCTCATCATGGAGCTGTCCAAGCCGCCGGCGCGCATCACGTTTAGCCCGCCGACTACCCGCGGCCCCGGAGGCACCGAAGAGCAGGACCTCATCGATGCGGGGCTTCAGGGCCTCGGTGCCCGCGTGGGCAGCGAGCGTCCGGTGTTCGCCGACCCCCGCGCCGAGGCCGAGCCCACGCGACCAGCCTTCGTGGCCGAGGTTCGCTCGACCCCTGATCCCATGCCGGCGGACACCCAGGTCATGCCGGCCATGCAGATGCCGCCTGCGGCTGCACCCAAGGCGCCGGTGGGCCCAGCGTCCGTGCGTCTGTCGGACTTGCCCGTGCCCATTCAGCCCGCAGTGGCCATGTTGGGCGAAGACGACGAAGTGCCCGTGCTCGAGCCTTTCGTCGAAGAGCCGTCCTTGCAGGGCTCCGGGGGGCACTCGGCCATCATGCGCGCCATCATGCAGGCGCAACCGGCCCCCGCCGAGGCTGGCATTCGCGCCCGCGAGCAAGCGCCATTGCTCATCGACGTCACGCCGCTGTCCCTGCGTGTCGAAACCGTGGGCGGCTTCTCCGATACCCTGATTCAGGCCAACTCGCCGGTACCCTGCGACCGGACCCGTGCGTTTAGCCCCGCGCAAGACAACCAAACCACGGTCACCATCCGCGTGGCCCAGGGCGAGTCCCCCAAGTTCGCCGAGAACACGTTCTTGGGCGAGCTGGAGCTGTCCGGCATCCCACCGGCGGCGCGTGGCGAGATCGCCATCGAGGTCACCTTCGAGCTCGACGCCGATGGCATCCTCAATGTGCGCGCCAGAGAGCCCAAGACCAACCGCCAGACCAAGGCCGTCATGCGTTTGCTGGGGGCGAACACCGACGCCATGGATGTCGAGCGCATGATGCAGGCGCAAGCCAAACACGTCGTGCTCTAGACCAGCGCCCGAGGGGCGCACTGTGGTCTCCGGGGCCGAGGGTACCGCAGCACATTGCCAGGGTCCCTTCACGGTCGCCTTTGGCCCGAGCGAGCCGATGCGGGCCCGGGCACAAGGGCTCCCCGGGCCTGAACCCGGCACTTGGGCGTGATCGCCGCGTTCCGGGCGTGCTCTTTTGTCTGTATTCCAGGCTGCCTACTCGTGTGTACAATGTACCCATGCCGGAAGCATCGACGTTCCAGGCATGGGCCGAGTCTCTACTCACCATGAACTACTACGCGATCCTTCGCGTGGGAACGGATGCGACCGCTGCCCAAGTGAAGACTGCGTTTCACGCGTTCGCCCTGCGCTGCCATCCAGACCGCTACATCGACGATCCGCCCGAGGTAGCCGAGGCAGCCGCCGAGGTGTTCAAGCGCGGGGTCGAGGCCTACAACATCTTGTCGGACCCGGCACTGCGGCAAAAGTACAACACGTTCCTGCAGGCCGGAAAGCTACGGATGGAGCCCCACGAGATCCTGAAGGCTCCGCCAAAGGCCGAGGTTCGCACGCTCGAAATGGTGGCGCGCAACCCCGCGGCCAAACAGTTCGCCCGACGGGCCGACTTGCTCATCGGCGCCCGACGCTACGACGAGGCGCGCGTTCAGCTGATCTCGGCCCTGCAGAACGACTACGGCAACCAGGAGTTGCAGGAACGCCTGCGGCAGTTCTACGCTGATTGGGGTAAGGGCAGCCTGTGAGCGATACGTTCTCCCACATCGGGCGTTGTCTAGACCTGACGGACCGCGACTTCGAGCGCGCGGTTTCCGACAAAGAGCTCTGCATGGCGCTGCTCGACCAAATTGCCAAGGTCGCAACGCCAAGCACTGGTGCGCCCAAGCTGCTCTTGCTGTTCGTGCGCATCATGCAGCAGGGCTGCGATTGGATCGATGGCACGCTCCGCGTCGAGCTGGTGGGCGGCGACGAGATCACCCAGCTCGAGGTCATCAGCGAGATCGGCGCGCTCCGAGAGCGCATCATGCCGACCATCACCCTGCGGGTTCCGCTGGTGGAGTTTACCCGCGCGGTGCAGCGGGTGCCGCACATGATCGAGCCGCTGGAGCTCGTCACCTCGTCCAAGCGGCGTATGGTGCTCGTGGCGGTGCTCGACGACCGAATCGACGGCAGTGGTCCGCAGATTGGTGAATCCTCGCTGTTCCGTGGTTCCAGCATCCCGCAGGTGCCCGCGGTGCCTTCGTTCCCCGAAGAGGCGCCCTCGGGCAAGCTCACCTTCTCGCTCAAGGCCCCGACGGGCTCTGTGCCTCCGCCCTCGCCGTCGCGGCGACCGCCGCCGTTGACGCGGCCTCCGCCGGGGGGGCCGCCGTCCTCCATTCCGCCCATGGTGCCTCTCGAGGCCGACTGGGATCAGCTTCTGTCCGAAGACGACAAGAAATAGTCGCGAGCAGCACTCCGCCCGCGCCGCGAGCGCGGGCTTTGCGCGCCCCAAAGGCTACAACCCGGTCGGCGCCGCGGCGCCCGCTTACTTGCCTTCGAGCTCAGACAGGAGAGCCCGCGCCGCATCGAGCGAAGGATCTTCGTCGAGGGCGCGCCGTAGCAGCATGATGCCCTTCTTGGCGTCACCCTGCTGCACGGAGATCTCTGCCAGGTGGTGGTACGCCTGCGCCCGAGGCAGCGGGGCCGCCGTCTTGAGCATGGTGATCGTCCGAAGGGCACGGGTGGCCACGTCCCAGGACCCGAGCTCCATGGCCAGGTACGACAGCTCCGAGGCCACGACACCGTTTTGCGCGTCCATATCGAGGGCGCTGACAAGGTGCGCAAGTTCGCCAGGCTTGTCGCCCAGGGCTTCGGCCACGCGCGCCAACCGGTGGTACAGCGCCGAGAGTTCTTTGGCGCGGCGCCCCTTGAAGGTGGCGATGGTGGTCTGCAGTACCTCTTGGGCCCGCTCGACCTGCCCCGACACGTTGTACGCATCGGCCAGCATGGCCACACAGTCCAGGTCGCTCGGTTTGAGGGTGTGAGCCTCTTCGAGCGCCGCCACGGCCATCTCGGGCTCGTGACCGCCGTTGATCAGCACCACGGCGCCGCGCATCAAGAGTTCGCACTTGGCCGCAACGTCTGGGACGTTGACGGCGTCGGAGATCAAGAGTTCGCCGAGCTCTTTGGTGGCGCCAGTGAGTTCGTACACCTGCTCGAGCTTGGCGCGTACCTCGGCGTGGCCCGGCACGGCCGCCCGGGCGCGTTCGAGGCCCGTCTTGGCGTCTTGCATGCGCCCAGCGCGCTCACACATCTCGAACAGCTTCAGCGCGCAGACGGCGACCTCGGTGCCCTCTTCGAGGCTGGTGAGCCGCTTGTAGATGGCGAGGGCCGCGTCCCAGAGTTCTTTCGACTCTTCGATCTCGGCCAGCAGCCGTAGCACGTGACGATCGCGAGAATCCTCGCGCAGGAGCTCCGTGAGCACGTCCCGCGCGCGGTCGGACATGCCAATGGAGGGCATGAGCGCGCAGGCACGCAGGCGCAGCGCGCGAGCCCCCGCGGTGTCGCCCGCAGAGCGGGCGCGGCCGGACATGTCTTCGAGGTGTGCCACGAGCGTTGGCGTGGTGCTCGTGCTGCCGGCGGCGACCGCCTGCTCCCAGTCGCTCATGGCGCCTTCGTCGTCGCCCACGCGGGCCGCAAAGCTACCGCGACGGTCGAGCAGGGCGCCTCGCTCTTCGGCGTCGGCGGGCAGTTGCTCGATGAGCTCGCCCATCAGCTCCCGGGCGTCTTGGAACTCGCCCGCAGCCTCCAGCGCCGCCAGCAGCGTGTCGGTGATGTCCCGCTGCTGCGGTCGGATCTGGTGCGCCTTGCGCAGTGCTGCGGCCGCCAGGCTCTGTTCGTCAAGTTCCGCTGCATAGATGTTGGCCGCGTCGCGGAGCAGTCGCACAGCATCGTCGGGGGGCACCACAGCCACGCGGGTCTCGTACATCTCTGCGAGCTTTCGCGCATGCCCGCCCTCGCGGTACAGCGACTCCAGACGCTCGCGAAGCGCTTCGCTGGCCGGGTTCTGCCGGAACCCGAACTCCAGCGCCGCCACGGCGCCCTCCATGTCCCACAAGTCAGCGCGCAGAACGCTGAGCTCTAGCGCATAACTCTCGACATGTTCGCTGCCGAGCAGCGGCAGCAAGCGGTCCAAGATCTCTGCGCGGTCTTGGGCCTCGTCGGCGCCGCCCAACGCGTGCAAGCCCGCCAGGGCTTTCAACAGCGGCACGCTGGTCGCGTCCCAATCGAGTGCTGCATAGTACACAGACTTGGCCTCGTCGCGCCGTTCGGCCTCGAGCAGGCCTCCCAGGCGAAGCGAGAGCTTGGCGATCTCGCCGGCATCGCCGCGATCTTTGGCGGTGTCCAGTTGCTTGGCAAGCAGCCCCGCGAGCGCGTCGTTTTTGCCCTGCCGCTCGTAGATCCCCGACAAAAGCAGGGCAGCCTCTACGTTGCTGGGGTCGTCCTCGAGCAGTTCCTCGATCATCGGGGCGGCATCGTCGCCAAGGCCCAGGCGATTCATGCGCACCTCGATGGCTTCGAAGCGAAGTCGCTTGCGGTCTTCGTCCGAGGCCATGGGCAAGATGCGCTCGACCAACGTGGCGAACTTCTCGTTCTCGGCAAAGTGACGGTACGCGTCGAGCAGTGGCGCCCAAACCTCGGAGTCATCGGCGTCGCGTTCGTACAAGTCTTCGAGCGTGGTCATGGCCAAGGTCATGTCCCGCAGCTCGTCTTTGGCCAGCGTGGCCACTTCGAACAGAAGGTCGCGGGCCTCCCGGGCTTGGGACAACTCGGCGGCTTCGCGCAGGAGCAGAACGGCCTCGGGGAAGTCCGCCGCGGCGCGCCGCAGGGCGGCAAGTTGCACCAATACCCAGGCGCGCACGGAGCCTTCGTCCGTGGGGCGGTCCAAGAACCTGCGCATCAGGGCCTCGGCGTGCGTCGGGGCGTCCAACGTCAACGCGATCTGCATGGCTTCTTGCGCCGGGTCCGAGCCCGCTTGGGCGTCTGCCCATTTGCGCATCAGCACCATGGTGAGCTCACGCTCGCGGCCAGGCTCGCGCACGATGCGGTCGTAGACATCGAGAATGCCCAGATGTGAGGGGAATGCGTCTGCACAGGCGCGCGCCTGTTCGAGCATGGCTTCCGAAGGCCCTTTGGACGCCAGCAAATCTTCGAGGGTCTTTTGCGCAGCGATGGGGTCTTTGGTCTGTTGCAGCTCGATCTCGAGCATGCGCTCGAGCACTTGGTCGTCGCCGCTGCCCTGCTCCATGCGGCGGCGAAGCGTGTGATCCAGACCGCGATAGTCTTGGACGGCTTCGTAGATGCGCTCTAGGTGCTCTTGGGCGGCCGAGGGAGCGATCTCGTAGATGCGCTCGTAGGCCGCGGCGGCAGCCTCCAGGTTGCGCAAATCTTGCTCTTGGGTCTCGGCGATGTCGGTGAGCAGCGTGACCTGCGCCGGGATGCCAGCGTCGGCCAGCTTGTCCGAGGCGAGCACCCGCTCCAGCGTGCTCAGGTAGTCTTGGGGCTTGGCCGACGTGCGCGTGAAGGCCCGGGCCCCGCGGCGAATGTCGAGGGACAACGGCGCTTCTTCGAGCGCCCGTAGCCAGGTGCTCAGCGCCTCGTCGGTGCGGCCCACGGCGGCGTGTGCCCCGGCGAGCAGCGAGAGCAGGTGTGCCCGCGAGCGACCCGCTTCGGATCGCGCCAGGCGTGCTTCGAGCACCCGTGCCGCGTTCTTTTGGTCCCCGCGCTCGAGCAGGGTCTCTTGGAGCCGCTCGGCTTCGCGGTCGCTCTCTTGGGCTGCCTCGAAGGCGGATTCCAGAATCTCGTTGGCGCGGTCTGCCTGACCTTGCCGGGCCGCGATGTCGGCCAGGTTGGCGAGCACCTCGGCGCGGGAGATGCGCTCGGCTTCTTCTTGGCGCCGAAGCACCGTGAGTAGCGCCCGGTACGAGCGCTCCGCACGATCGAGTTGGTTGTCTTCGCGCGCGAGCGCTCCGGCGAGCAGAAGAATGTCTGCGTTGGTCGGATCGATGCGCGTCGCGGTCTCGAGTTCCAGCAGGGCCGGTGCCCGGGCGCCTTCGCGCAGGTCGAGCTTGGCGATCTGCAAGTGCACCACCGCGCGCTCTTTGGGGCGTCGACCGCCGAAGCCATCGATGAGCTCCTTGAGCATTTGCCGGGCTTCGGCTTCGCGGTGGGCGCCTCCGAGGGCGTCCGCCAGCGCAACCTTGAGCGCCCGATCGTCCGGCGCCATGCTGGTGGCCCGCTCGAGCAGCGGAATGGCCTGCGCGGCGTCGTTGCACTCGCCCCGCCACAGCTCTGCGGCTTCCTTTAGGAGAGCCAGCTCCGCATCGGGGGTTGCTGCGTGGCCCGCGCCTTCGCCAAGTAGCTCGGCCAGCAGAACCCACTGCTTCTGTTCGCGGTACAGCGACGCCAACTTGTGCCGGATCGCGTGTGCCTTGGGTTCCAGCAACAGCTCGGTTTCCAATCGGTCCCGGGCGCGGGCGGTATCGGCGATGCGCAACAGCGCGTCCACGAGACGCAGGGCCACAGCCACGCGCTCTTCGGGAGAAGAAAGGCCGATGAGCCCTTCGAGGCTTCGAATCGCTCCTTCGGTGTCGCTGCTGCCCTCGCACACACGCGCAAGCCAATCGAGCGCGCTCGCGCGGCTACGATCGAGGGCGATGGCCTTCTCCAGGTGAGACTTCACCCGGGCCGTTCCGGCGCCGTCGCGCTCGGCCACGGCCGCAGCCTCGAGCCACAGCTCGACGCCCCGGGCACGGTCTTTGGACTCATTGATCTGCGCCTCGCGCGCCACGATGGTCTCGTAGTCGCGGATGCGCCCTTGGTGCTCGAAGGCCTCTTTGAGCGCCGCCAAGGTGCGCGGGTCGCCTGGGCGCTCGGCCAGGTTCTCTTGCAGCGTGTGTTCGGCCTGATCGCTGCGCTCGAGGGTCAGCGACAACCGAGCCGCATCGATGCGGAGAGTGATGCGACGATCGAGGTCGCCCTCGTGCCCAACGAGTTGATGCTTGAGCGCGAGCAGCTCTTCGGTGCGGCCGGAGCCCTCGTAGAGCCTTGTGAGGGCCAGAGACACCTCGGTGTCGGCCGGATCTCGGCCCAAGAGCTCTGTCAGGAGGGCGATGGCAGCTGCGTCGTCGCCCAGGGCCGTCTGCCGGATGGTGGCGGCTTCGAACAGCAAGTCTCGCTGCTTCTCGGCGGGGAAGGGAAGCTTCGCGCCTTCGACAAGCAGCTCGGCCACCCGGGCGTGGTTGCCTTCGTCGCGGTGAATCCGCACGAGCTCCATGAGTGCGCGGCTCGCGTACTCGCTGGCCTCGATGGGGGAGCCGGCACTGACGCCCGCGTCTTCGCCGCCGGTCCAACGCTCCGTCGCGATGCGCAGCATGCGCTCCAGGATCGTCCGGGCCAGGGCCCGATCGAAGACCGAGTTGAGGGCAACCTCTGCGGCCTCGGCGAGCAAGTCCAAGTCGCCGCCGGTGGCCTGCGAGAGCCGCTGCAGGCTCTCCACCAGCGGGCGCCCTTTGCCGCGGCGTTGCAGTTGGGTCAGCTCCGCAAGCAGCGTCGGGCTCTCGCGGTCATAGCGAAGCGCGCGGGTGTAGGCTACCTCCGCGGCGTCGGGATCACCGCGTCGGTCGCGGTGCCATACGGCCACCATGGCCTCGAGATCCCGGGCGATCTCCGGCGCAAGGCGCGGACCGCGGTCGTCCATGAGACCCGTGGTGGCCAACGCCAGCTCGTCCCACGCTTGCGACGCGGACGCCGCCTGCAGTGCCGCCTCGGCCACCTCGGGTTGCCCCGAGGCCACTCCGTCGATGAGAATGGACGCGACCACGTCCCACTGGCCAATGTGACCTGCGGTGCGAACCACCAGCAAGCGTGCCTTGAGGTCTCCGCCAGCGGCCGCACCTTGGTAGAGCGTGAGCGCCGCGCGCGGCTCGCCGAGGCGCTCTTCGAGAATGGCCGCGAGGCGAAGGCTCATGGCCTCACGTACGTTGTCTGGCATGGTGCCCGTCAGGGCTTCGCGCATGGCGTCCGACAGCGCCTGCCACTCGGAGGTGGCCTCGGCCAGCCGCGTCGCCGAGGCTTCGAGGTCTGCGCGCGTGGGCATCAGCAGGAACGCCCGGCGTTGCAGCCGGAACGCGCCGCGCGGGTCGCCTTCTTCTTCTTCGGCCAGGCGCGCGGTCTCCACCAAGACATCGATGCGCCCAGCGTCGTCTTGGGCGGCATCCAGCCGATGCGGCAAGAGCTCGATGAGTTTGCGCCATTCGCGCTTGCGTTGGTACGCGTCGAGCAGCACAAACGTGGCGTCGCGACGCAGGGCTGCGTCTACCAGCATTCGCTCCAGGCCAAGACGCGCGCCTTCGTTGGCCGGGTCTGCGGCGAGCGACGCCTCGTAGCTCTTGAGCGCGTCTTTGGTTTCGCCGAGCTTGTCTTGCTCCAGGGCACCCAGTTTTTGGAAGTACGTCGACCGTGCTTCGCCTTCGCTGCGGGCCGCGGCGCTCTTGTAGACGTCGCGCAGGGCGCGGGCGTCGCCGGACGCGAGCAGCAAACGCTCGAGCTCGACGGTGATCTCGTCGCTCTCACCGAATTGCTCTTCGATGATTTGCCAGCGCAGAATGGCTTCGTCGGCTTGTCCAAGCTCCGTGGCCGACAGGTGTGCGATGCGCACGAGGTCGGCACGCTTGTCTTCGTCGCTGCGGGGGAAGCCGGCGCGCAAGTCCAACATCTTGGCCAAGCGTGCCCAGTCGGCAGTCTCGTCGAACATCGCGACGAGACCATCGACGGCCTCGGCGTCCGTGGGCACCAGTGCGAGGCGCGCCTCCCAGGCGGCGATGCCCCGCTTGGTCTCGCCCAGCTTGGTGGCAAGACGCCCGGTTTGCGTCAGATGCTCTGCGCGGGATTGGGGCTCCGGGTCCAGCGCCGCCAAGCGTTCCAGGACGTCGAGCAGATCTTTCCCGGCGGAAGCGTCTCGGAGCAGCGGCTCGAGCAACTTGCAGGTTGCGAACTCGACCTGCGGGTCTTCGGGGTGTGCACGGAACACCGTGCTCAGGATCTCCACGGCTTGCGCGGCATCGCCCAAGTCGAGCGCGCACACGCGGCCGGCCTCGAGCAACAACGCGGCGCGAAGCCCGGGCTCGCTTTGGTCGTCGGCGGCGCTGAGCAGCACGGAGACGAAGCGGTCGAAGCGCCCAATGCGTCGCACCAGGTTGAGCAGTCGACTGCGGTGATCTGTGACCTCGGGCTCGAGGGACACCAACTGAACCACGTGCTCGACGGCGGCTTCGACGCGCTCGAGGCCCTCGTAGAGACCTGCCAACTGGTCGTGCCGGCGAATGCGGTCTTTCACGTTGCGAATGGCTTCGAGCTCCACCTCGAGCACCCGGGCCAGATCGGCCTCGTGGCCAGCGCCGGCGTAACGCTCGCGCAGAATCTGGGCGGCGCGCTGCCGCACCAGCTGGTGCTTGGGCAAGCTGGCCGGAGGCACCGAGTCCCGTCGTGCAGCGTCGAGAGACGTGGCCGATGGCATTTCGGCCTGCACCGGCGCGGCGGCCAGCACCTTCTCCGTCAGTGCGCACACGTCTACCTGTGCGCCTGCGGCCAAGGTTTCGTGGGCGATGATTTCCTCGATCATCGAAAGCGCACCGGCGAAGTCGCCCATGGCTTCGAGGCGCAGCATGGCCACGCGGGACCGCTGCTCTTGGGCCTCTTTGGCGCCCAAACCACCCATTTGCGACAGCAGCAGCTGCGCGAGCTCCGCGTGGCGCCCGGCGCGCTCGTATAGACGCTCGAGGGATGCGGCTAGGCGTGCGTTGTCGGGCTTGAGCTCGAGGAGCTGCTTTAGGTACGAGATGGCGCGGGAGGACTCGTTGGCGAAGTCCTTGGCGATCTGCGCAACTTCCTCGAGCAGCGTCGCGCGCTCCTGCACACTCTTGGTGACGGCGAGCGCCCGGTCGAAGAGCTTGAACAGCTCTTCCCATCGCGATGCCGCGTCGTACACGAGCTTGAGTCGGTCGAAGGCCCAGCCCTGCGATGCGTCCAGTTCGAGTACGCGCTCCAGAATGGAGACGAGCTTGCTCTCGTCGTCGAACCACTCTTCGTGGAAGCTGACGGCCCGCTCGCCCAAGGCAGCGGCCAGTGCACCGTCGGTTTGCACGGCCAAGACCCGCGCGTACGTTGCAGCCACGGCGTCCGGTGCGTTGGTGGCACGCGCCAAACCCTCGGCGCGATCCCAGACGTCCATGTCGTCGCCCAGCTCTTCGGCGCCTAGCAGCACGGCGTCGAAGGCACCCTGGGTGTCGCCGGCTTCTTCGAGCTGGTCCGCCAGCTGCGTGTGCCAGTCCCGGCGCATGTCCCGGGGCGCCGATGTGGCGCGGGACAACAAGGTCTGCAGCGCTGCGATGCGCGACGACGTGTCTGTTGCATCTTCGAGGGCTTTGGACAGGAGCCCGCTGGCCCGGGCGGCCAACTCGGGCACCGTGATGAGCCGGAGCGCCAGCTCCAAGGCCCGGGCGTCCCCCGGCGCATCGTCGTAGATGCGTTCGGCGCTATCCAGCGCTTCTTCTGGTCGCGCGCAGCGCTCGATGAGCACTACGGCCCGCGCGTGCTCCCAGCGCAGTTTGTCGTCTCCGGTCGAAAGGTCCCGGAGTTCCTCGAGCGCCGCCACCGCAGCGTCGCCGTTGCCTGCCTCGAGCAGCAGACGCACCATGGCTTCACGCGGCGTGGTGTCGTCGGGGCTTTCGCTCTTGGCGCGCTCGTAGAGCGCCAACGCGGCGGCCTTGTCGTCAAAGCGGGTCTCTTCGATCTCCGCCCAGTCGAGCAGAAGTTTGCTCCGCCCGTCTCCTTCGGCCCGCTCGAGCTGCAGGGCGAAGAGCCAACGGGCATCGTCGGTTCGGTCGGGGTGGTCCGCGAGCAAGGCTTCGAAGTCGCCCAGGGCAATGCGCGTGAGGTCCGCGTCCGCTTCCGGGTCCGAAAGCAGGCTCCGGTAGGTCTCGGCGGCGCGATCGACATGTTCTGCGAAGGCCCCGTACAGGCGAGCGACCGCTGCCCGTAGGAACGGTCGTCGCGCCGGGACATGGCCGCTCTGCTCCTCGAGCACCTCGGCGAACTCGGCCTCGCGGCGCCCCTCGCGGGCAATGCGCTCGAGGATCTGCAGCGCATCGTCGCGCTCGGGGGCCAGTTGGAAGGCTGTTTTTGCGGCCTCGAACGCTGCATCTGGGCGGCCCAGCCGCCGCTCTTCGAGCTCGGCGATTTGCATGAAAAGCGCAACGCGGTCCGATGGCGCCGAGACATCCGCCAAGCGAGCCAGCAAAGACGGAAGCTCTTGCCAGCGCTCCGTGCGCTCGTCCAACGCCACCAAAAGGGAGAGAGCCCCGTGATCTTTGGGCGCCGCATCGAGCACGCGTTCGAGCATGGCTCGACCGGTTTCGTCGTCGCCGCTGCCTTGGGCGGCGAGCGCCGCTTCTTTCCATCGTTCGACGGCAGGTTCGACGGCTCCCCGTTGCGAAAGGAAGTCGGCGTAGCGTCCGAGCCAGAGCACGCGCTCGGCGGGCGCGCTTGCGCGGGTGGCCCGTAGCTCGAGCGCGTCTTCGGTGAGGCGTGCATCGCCCGCGGCCTGACCCACACGCAGGGCAATCTCGAGTCCCTCGCTGTCGGTGTCGTCGCGGATCAGCAGTGCAGCGGCGTGTTCGACGCCCAGTTCGAGGTCGTTTTGCGCAAGGCCCAGTCGGGCCAGACGCCGATGCAGATCCGTCCGCTCGTTGTCGGCGGCCAGCATCAGGCTGCTTTGCAGGAGATCGCGCAGAGCGCCCCAGTCGCTTGTTTCCTCGTAGAGCTCCGTGAGTGCGGCACGTGCCGGTCGGTCCGAGGGGGCAAGCGCGAGCGCCCGCGCATAGGCCGCGATGGCGCCGGGCACATCGTCAGCCTCGAAGCGGCGGATCTTGGCCACCGTGTGCAGCAACGCGACCTTGCGCGGCTCATCGTCCCGCAGGCGTTCCAGGGTGCTCTGATGCAACGCGATGCGCTCGTCGACACTGCCTGCTTGCGAGAGCAGATCGTCGATGTTGCCGAGAATCTCTTCGGAGGTCTCGTCGAAGGACAGCGCGCGTCGGTATAGCGAGAGCGCCGCGGGGACGTTGCCCGCTTCGGTGTAGCCTTTGGCGCCGAGCACCGCGAGCTGGAACAATGCTGCGGACGCGATGGGCTGCCCGGTGAGCGCAGTGTCGACCACCGTGGCCACCTCGGACGGATCTCGGGCTTTGCCCCGGGCGCGTTCGAGGGCCGCCAGCCAGTTCGTGATGTCTTCGCCGGCGGAGAGCGCTTCGCCGAGACCTTGCCCCGCAAACGACAACGCTCGGCCCGGAGCGGCTTCTTCGGCCACGCGGACGGCCTCGTCGAGGGCCGAGAGTCGGTCGCTGACGACGGGGCTGAGTTCCGCCCGAATGGAGAGCACGTGCAAGAGGGCGCCATGCGCGCCGCTGCCGTCGATGGCGGGCGGCATGAGCGAGCCCGAGAGCCGCGAGCGCTCGATGCGTCGGGCATCGAGGCGGTAGATGGGCTCGAGTACCTGTGCGGCTTCCAGGCGGTGCTCACCCTCGTCGAGCAACGACTCCAGCGCCGTGCGCGCCGTGGGTTCTTGCGGATCGTAGACCAGCGCCCGACGGTAGGCTTCGATGGCGGCATTGATGTCGCCGCGGGCCTTTGCGTGCAGATTGCCCAGGCGTGCGTACACCGGCGCCCGCTCCTCGCCATTGGAGGTCTTGGCGGCGCTCTCGAGGGCTTCGGCCAACTGGTCCCAGCGCTCCAGGCGTTCGAGCAAGGGCAGGCGCCGTTGCGCTACATCCGGACTATCGCCAAAGGTCGCGACGAGTCGATCCCAGGCGTCGGCTGCCTCTTCTTGGGAGCCATTGTTCGACAGCAAATCGGCGGCGCGGAACATGAGCGCACGGCCAAATGCTGGTTCATCGACGTAGTCTTTGGACTGCTCTTCGAGCACGAAGGCCAGCTGCACGGAGTCGCCGCTCTGCTCGTAGATGGGCACCAACGCATCGAGCGCCTGGGCCCGGAGCGGTGTGCCTAGCAAACGGCGCCAGGCGCTGGCGGCCCGGGGAACGTCGCCCAGTGGTCCTTGGGCCAACACTGCGAGGCGCTCGTTGGCCTCGCGTTGCTCGACCTCGTCCGTGGCGAGCTGCCCCACGCGTTCGAGCGCGTCGGCCAGGCCTCGGAGGTCTTTCTCTTGGGCGTAGATGTCGATGAGCGCGCGGGCACTGCGCAGCACCGCCACAGCGTCGCCATTGGGCATGCCAAAGACGCTCACAAAGGTGGCCCGGGCGCGCTTGACGTCGCCGCCCTGACGCATGAGATCGGCCATCTCCGAGGCCACGCGTGCGCGCGTCGCGGCGTCTTTGGCCAAGCTGGACACCCGGGACAAGGTCTTGGCCGCATCCAGCGGAACGCCCAAGTCTAGCGCCAGCGTTGCGTAGCGTGCGCGCACCTCGTCGTCCGAAGGGTCGACGCCCAACGCCGCCTCGAAGGCGTCGTAGGCCCCGCGCAGATCGCCGAGGCGCCCCTGACGCAAGATGCCGATGCGCTTGAGCACCTCTTTGCGTTTGGGGCCACGGGTGGCCTCGAGCTCGATGGAGAGCATCCGATTCGTCTCGGGGATGTTGCCCACGGCGTCGTAGGCCTGTGCCAGCGCGCCGGCGGCCCGGGCCACCAAGGCCTTGTTCTCGAGCAACGACTCGGCGGTGCGCAGGGCGTCCTCGCGCGACGGGTTGTGTTGCAGCAATACCTCGATGTGACCGATGGCACGTTCGGGCTCGCCGAGATCGAAGGCATACAACTGCAGCAAGCGGGCGCGCATCATCAGCGCCTCGTTGCCTTCCGGAGGCGGATCTTGGGCGAGGCCCTGCTCGAGCAGGCGCGTCACGTCTTTGAAGCGACCGGCCCGCGAGTAGCGTTCTTCGAGGGCGCGCCGCGCGTCATCGTCGGACGGCCGCAGGCGCAGCACATGGGCAAATAGCTCCGTGGCCCGCTCTTCTTCGATGTCGAGCTGTGCGTAGATCTGGGCTGCGCGCTTGAGCAAATCGGCTTGGTCGTCTTTTTGCCGATGGCCTGCGGCCTGGGTGCACAGCTCGGCCAAGCGCAGGTGATCGCCGATGCCCTCGAGCAGCGCGAAAAGGCGATCGAACGCCGGACGATGGCCGGGCTGGACGGACAAGGCGCGCTCGAGGTGTGAGCGGGCCCCCAGGTCGTCGCCCAAGGAGTCCGCAAAGAAGTTACCCGCTTGGAAGTAGAACTCTGCGGCGGCGGCGACGGGCAAGGTCTTGACTCTTCGCCCCTGCGCGGCCCCCTCGTAGGCGAACGCAAGCTCCGACACGCGGTTGTCGCGGACCGCGGCGCGATGGAGCTGGTCCCACGCGTCTGGGTCCAGCGCGCCTTTGGAGAGGCGCACCAGCATGTGGTCGAGGATTTGATCTTCGCCCTCGAGCGGCTCGTCGAAAGACGGGAGCTCGGGGGCACTGCCCGGCGGGTTCGGAGGCTCTTGCATGGCGAGTGGCCCGAGGGTGACAAGGCGCGGGAGCGCCGACGGAGAGTCGAGTTGCCTCGGCGTGTTCGGGAGGCCTGAGCGTACGGACTTTTCAGTCGATGGTGAAGGTGCTGTGGTGATCGAAATGCGCGGTTTTACTTCATGAAGCCGAGGGCCCTAGGACAGCCTCTCGAGGCCTTTGGCTTCGCGTAGGAGCGCCCGGGCGCGTGCGGGATCGCGCCCGGCCGCAGAGGTGACCGAGGCCTCCCAAGCGGCCCGAATCAGGCGCAGCGCACGTTCTTCGGCCGCTTCGGGCTCTCTGCGACTCGTGCCGACATGGAGCACCCTGTCGGCGAGGTCCCCGAGCCCCCCCGCTTCGAGGGCCGCAGCCACCGCTGCATACCCGCGCACTGGACGCCCGTGCGGTCTTGTGAGCAGGCGCGTGACGAGGCTTTGTGTCGCTTTGGGACCCCAGGCGACCGATCCGCCGAGCAGCGCAAGGGCAACGGCCCAGCCCGACGCCGGGACATAGGGGGCGTCAGCCCAAGAGGCCTCGAGTTCGGCACACATGCGCTCGGCCTCCGGGCGTCCCGCGAGCACGGCGTCGAAACACCGGCGCTCTTTGGACGGGGCCATGGGGGCGGGCGCGTCGGGGCTGTCGCGGAGGCGTGCGGTGACCTTCTCGAAGTCCGCATCGCGAAGCGCGCGGCGCGCGACGGCGACGATGCGTTCGCGCTCGACCGGCGTGAGCGCCGGCCCGAGTGCGTCGGCGTGCTGGAGCGCGAGCCACAAGGCACCTTTGGCGGTGGCCACGCCATGCAGTGAGGCCAGGGCTTCGGCGCGGGTGAAGCGGCTCTGGGAACCCAAGAGCCACCGGGCTCGCGCCACCACCCGCGCCGCGCCCAGGTGCTCTGCGTCGATGGCTTTGAGCCAACGCTCGGCCAGGTCGTCGCGCCCCGCATCGCGCGCAAGCTGTGCGCGGCAGAACTGCGCTGCAGCCACGAGCGTTGCGCTGCCTTCGATGCTGGCCCGTTGGGCACATCGGTCGAAGGCCGCGTCGGCAAAGCCGCGGTCGCCGCGCTGCGTGGCCAGGCGGCCCACGAGGTACCAAAGCCGTGCCCGGGGCCTCGCGTTGGCCTCGGTCTGGGCTAGCCGGAAGGCAAGCTCCGTCCAACCTTTGCGCACAAGGGCGAGCGCCGCGGTCAGCACTTTGGCTTCCCACTCGCCGAGCATCACTCGGTGCCAGTGAGACACCATGAGCGTCGCTCGGTCTTGCAGGCCCAAGGCAATGGCGCATTGGCATGCGGAGAGGATCCCCTCGCCCCGCTCGGGGTCTTGCGCGTTCTCGCCCACGGTGATGAACAGCTGCATGGCCGCGCGGGGGCCAGCGGTCTTCTCGACCATGGCAGCGCTGCGCAGCGCAATGCGCCAGCTCGACTCCATCAGGAAGCCCTCGCCCGGCCACCGCGCCGGCGCTGGCCGGCCCGCCGTCGACGCGGCATCAGGTGCTTCCGCGGTCCGTCACGAGGCCCAACTGCGGAATGCGCTGGAGCCCGAGCTCGATGCGCTCGAGTTCGCTGTCGATGTCGGCCAACACGCGCAACGCCGCACGCCGATCGGCGTCGGAAGAGGGATCTCCTAGGCTTCCGAGCTTGGCCTTGACCTTCTCGTCCAGCACCTTTCGCAATCGGTGTTGTTCCGTGGCCTGCATGGCGCGCAGCTCTTCGGCCGCCGCGGGCACAAACTCGAGCAGGTCTTCTTCGAGGCGCCGGGCCCAGCTCGACGTCTGCGACAGCCGCCGGGAAAAGTACGCCGGATCGTCCGTTTTCATGGACGAGAACTCTTCTTGGTGTGCCGTCTCGTAGAGCGCTTGCAGCTCGTTGAAGGTGCGGCGCCAGCCGGCGCCATCTTGGGCCTGGCGGGCTGTCTGCGCGCGGGTGTCCAAGTCGACGATGCGCTTCTCCCAGTCTTCGGTGCTCATGCCCAAACGTTGTCCTTGGTTTCGGTAGACCACCACGCGCAAGGCGTTGAGCGTGGACTCGAACTGCGCCGGCGGAGGCACCAGATCGTCTTCGTTCCGGCCGCGGAAGTCCTCGATGAGTAGATCCATGCGCTCGCACAACGCCGCGAGCTTGTCTGGGTCCGTGTCGATGACCTCGCGAATGCCCAGCGCCAGGCGTTCGCGCTCCCGCCGGAAGACCGACGCAAACGCTCCCCAAAGGTTGCGCTCCGCGGCCTCGGCGTCTTGCAAGAGTGCCTCGATGTCGCGCTCGCCGCTTTGTGGCGCCTTGGGCGCCTCGAGCTGCGCCCAAACTTCTTGCCCGGCCACCACGGCCCGGGCCCGCATGCGCATGGACTCGTCGCAAGTGACCGTGAGCTCGACCTGGGTGCCCACCTTGGTGTCGGGTGGTAGCTCCAGCATCATGACCTTGATGGGGAGGCGATTTTGCAGGATGCGCAACACCACGGCTCCGCTGGTGTCGGCGGTGAACAGCGTGTGCGTGCTCTCGGCGGGCAGGCCGGCGCCCCGGGCCAGCAGCACCTTGCGCTCGCGGCGGCCGGCGCGAACGATCTCGAGGGCAATGTCTTTGGCGACCACGGACGGACGACTGAGCGCGCTGGCCTTGGGGCGCGCATCGGTCCGGTACACGGAGAAGGGCAGTGTCACGAGCTGCTCGCCGGTGCCTGCTTGAACGGCCAAGGCGCGCGTGCCGCCGGCCTCGAGCGTGATGTCCACCCGGGCGCGCTCGTCTTTGCCCAGCGTGGCCAATGTTTCGTCGCCGGCTTGCAGCGTGGCGGCCGCCGGCTCTTCGAGCGTAAGGGCGAGGCGGACGCTCTCTTTGTGCGACGCAAACGATGACGAGAAATGCACCGAGAGACCGCGGCCGGGCACGGCCATGCGTGTGCCTCCCAGCTGTGCGGCGTGCAGGGCGGCACCCAGCGCCACGGACACGTCGACCTCGTCGTTGAGCGGCGTTTTGGCGCGGCTCTTTTCGCACAGGGCCTGCGTGACGCGCCGTTGCACCAGGGGCACCCTCGTGGAGCCCCCCACCAAGATCACGTGGTCGATGTCCCCCAATGCAACACCGGCCACTTCGGCGCTCCGAGACAACGCGCGCTCGCAGCAACCAATGGTGACGTCCACCAAGTCGCCGATGACACGTTCGTAGTCTTGCGCCCCCATCTCTGCTTCGAAGGACACGAGCTCGCCGGCCTGGTCTTCGAGCACGGCTTGTTTCGAGACCTGCACCACGGGCGATGTAGACAGCGACTCTTTGATCTCTTGGGCCAGATGCACGAGTTTCCGGAAGCGCGCGCGGTCGTCTTCGGAGTGCCGCACGTCGAGGGCGAGGGTGTACCCACGCTTGACCAAGTCTTTGCGTAGCCACTCGGCGAAGCTCCGGTCGAAATCGTCGCCGCCGAGGTAGTTGTCGCCGTCGATGGCCAACACTTGGTACTCGCCAGCCACGCAGCGCAACACCGATACGTCGAAGGTGCCGCCGCCCAAGTCGTAAATCAGGTAGTTGCCATCGCTCAGTCGGTGTTTCCAAGAATGGAAGATCGCCGCTGCCGTTGGTTCGTGCAAAAGGCCGAGCACCTGCAAGCCGGCCAGCTCGCCGGCGCGGCGGGTGGCCTCCACCTGCGGCGCATCGAAGTAAGCGGGCACGGTGATGACCGCCCGGGACACCAGCAGTTCGCCCTCGCCGCGCTCGTCGTGCTGCGCCAAGGTCTCGACCATGCGGCTCTTGAGTTCGCCCAAGATCTTGCTCGAGACCTCTTCGGGGGACAGCTCGTGCGGGCCTACGGTGACTTTGGTGGCTTGGCCCATCTTGCGCTTGATGGACTCGATGGGGTCTTGGCCCTTACCTCGCTTGGACCGGGCGGCGTGGCCCACGACGAGCTTGTCTGCGGCGGCGTCCCAGGCCACTGCGGAAGGCACGGTTCTCCGCTGGAAACGGTCGCGGTACATACATATTTCCCGCTCGGACGGCGGAAGCCAGGCGATCTCGGAGTTGGTGGTGCCGAGGTCGATACCCACAGCGCGGTCTAGGGTGAAGCGGGGATTGGTCATGGCGGGTCGATGCCGAGCAGGGGGTCTCGTTCCAGAGGAGGTTCGCTGTCGTCGGGTGGCGCACAGGCTATCAGGAACGAGAGCGGCGTCTCCTCCCGCAGCTCGTCCATGGTTACCGGTGGTATGGTTCGTGCGGAGCCCTGGGGTTGCAGCGCGGGGCGCGGACCTTCTTTGCCTGTCGGGAACGCCCCGATGGCCTGCTGCACCCGCGTCTCGGGGTGCAACGTGAGCTGTTCCCACGCGGCCCGCAGTGCCGTGCGCTCCTCTTCGGTCTTTGCGTCTTCGATGCGCTCTCGCAGACGCGCGGTCAGATCTTGCGGATCGGCATCGGTGGGCAGACCCAGCGCATCGAAGGGGTTGTCCGTGGGGGCCTGTGTCATGGCGTCTTGCCTTGGATGCGCTCGTATTGCTTGCGTGCGTGCGCCACGGTCTCGGAGCTTGGCAACAGCTCCTCGGCCCGTGTGATGAGCTTGTTGGCTTCGGCCATGAAGGGGGCTGGCGCCGGGCTGGCCAACAGGTTCAAGGCTCGTTTGCACAGGTCCTGCGCCAAGATCAGGCGGCCGTTGCGGTGGGGAGGGCAGACGCGCAATACGCGCTCGGCGAGCGCCGTGTGCGCGGGCCCCTCGGAGACCTCGGCCTGGAAGAACACTGCGTCAGCGCAGCGCGAGGCGTAGGCGATGCGTGTGGGGTCTCCTTCGATGCGCGTGGCCGCCGCGTCGATGAGCGGGGCCAGGGGCCGCAAGGCCTGGCGCAGGGCGGCCCACGCCTCGGCGCGGTAGAGCTCCCACGCGATGTCCGCCAAACGGTCGAGCACGAAGCGCTCGACGCTCTCGTCGCCTTCGGCGAAGGCCCACACGGCGCCCGCCTCGGCCAGCATCATCATGCGCTCGGCATGCGGCACGCCGCGGGCCAACGAGTCCGACAAGCGCGCATCGATGGGGTCCGTGGCGGCGTCGATGGCCGTGCTTCGCTCGACTTGCGCGGCCTGCCGCAGGCGCGCAGCCAGCGCTGCATCGCTCACCTTCGAGCTTGTCTCCGTTGCGAAGTCGCGTAGCGCTCCCAGGGCAGCGGCGCCCTCGGCGGTGCGCGCGGGTGCCCCCGCGCGGGCCTTGGTACCTACATCGCGAAGCCGACCCAGTACAAAGCGCTCGCCGTACCCGTTTGGTTCTTTCGCACCAAGTTGCCGTGCGCGCGCGTCCAAGTAGCCCCGGTCGGCCAGGCTCTGCCAGCTCGATAGGCTTCGGGCCCAAGCCCTGCGGCTGTTGTTCTTGGCGGCCACACGCTCGGAGTACACGGCCAGACCGTGCAGCGCCTGGTCCGACAGTTCCGCGATGGGGTGCTGTTCGACGAAGGCCACCAGGGCCTCGGGGTGTCCGTCTGCGGCAGCATCGCAGGCGGCTTGCGCAAGCCCCGACGCCCGAAGCGCTTCGAGCCACTGCCAGGCGTGCGCGGGCAGGCCCGCCGCGTCGCCGGCCCGGGGCACCCCGGCGTGGGACCGGAAAAGCGCCGCCATGGCCAGCTCATCGGTCAGATCCGCCAGCAGCGACAAATCGGCAGGGCGCAGGATCGCTCGCATCGCTCGGGGCAAAGACTACGCCATCTCGGGAGCCGGCGCGCCCCCCGGAGACCCGCCCGGGACCATGCGAAACAAGCGTGGTTTTAGCAACATAGACCAGTTTTCCTTGACGGAGGGCGGGGGCAAACCTATAGCCCCGCTCGGACACCCAACGTGTCCGCCCGGCCCGCATGAACACGCCCATCGCCAGCACCCTGCTTGCCGCCAGTCGCGGGATCGCCATTTCCGACTTGGTGGCGCTCGCCAAGCCGCGAATCACCTTTATGGTGCTTGTCACCACTGCGGGGGGCTACTGGCTCGCGCACCGTGCCCTCAACCTGCCCGTCGGCTGGGTGGCCTTTGCCTGCGCGGTCATCGGCACCTCACTCATCGTGGCGGGCGCCAACACCCTCAATCAGTTCCTCGAGCGCGACATCGACAAGAAGATGACGCGCACCATGAACCGTCCTTTGCCGGCCGGTCGGCTCACGCCGCGGGCGGCGCTCTGGTTCGGTGTTGCCGTGTCCACGCTCTCGGTGCCCATCCTGGCCATCGGCGTCAACCCGCTCACGGCGCTTCTCGCGGTGCTAGCCCACGTCAGCTACGTGCTCGCGTACACGCCGCTCAAGCAGCGCTCGCACCACGCCTTGCTCGTGGGGGCGGTGCCCGGCGCCATTCCGCCGCTGCTCGGTTGGACCGCTGCCACGGGGCGCATCGACGCCGCAGGCCTCGTGCTTTTTGGCATCTTGTTCTTGTGGCAGGTGCCCCACTTCCTGGCCATCACCCTGTTTCGCAAAGGCGACTACGCCCGGGCGGGCTTGGTGGTCATGCCCAACGTCACCGGCGATCTCGCCGTCCGTCACGCCATTCCGCGGTACACACTGGCCTTGGTGCTCACCTCGTTGCTGCTCGGCCCGCTCGGTGTGGCGCACACACGGTACATGGTCACGGCGGTGGTGCTCGGCGCCATGTTCTTCTTTGCCGGGGCTCTTGGCCTGCGCAAGGGCGTCACCACGCGGCTTTGGGCGCGGCGGGTGTTCCTGGTGTCGCTGGTCTACCTGACGGGCCTCTTCGCCGCCTTCGTGTTCGACGCGTGAGCGGCGAGCGCTCCCACGGTTCCGGGAGCAACACATCGCCGTTCGCGGCGGAGCATGGCCTCACGTTTCAACGGGACGACAAGCTCTGGCACTCGGGGCCGGACTCCTTTGTCGCCATCGTCATTGCTGGCAGTGCCCGGGCACCGCACCCCGCGCGGCAAGAGGTGGCCGAACAGGCCATGCAGCGCCTTCCCAAGCTGCTCGCCGAGGCGCGGCTCCACCTCGCGCGCTTCATCGATTTCGACAAGCTCCGGAGCCGCCGCGGCTTCGACCTCGTGCGCATCGAGGTGGGGCGCGACGCCTCTTCGGCGCTCGACGAGCTCGACTTGTTGCTGAGCCTCGACGGTGACGAAGACGGCGTGTGGCGAGTGCGTATCCGCTACGAGATCGCCCTGGAACGCTTCTTCGTAAGCCGGTTCCAGCGCGGCAACTAGCTCGCCTGCCACTCGGCCTGCCGGCTGCGCGACGTTCGAGGAGCTTCGTTGCCCGCCAATCCGCGGCCAGCATGGACCGATTTCTGGCCAAGGGGTGGATCAGTTTGTGCGCGCCCCGGGCGTGAAGCAGAGCGGCGTGCAGCGATGCTTTCGGAGCATGCCAGGGCCCTCGCGCCAGACGAATCAGGTTGTTTCTGCAGGAACTGTTGGTGCCCACGGACCCAGTTCCCGGAGAACAGTGTCGGAAGAATTTTGCACCGTCAGTGGAACGGAACGTGCTGAAGCTTCTACGCGAGCGGGAGCACCATCAGGCACGACGAGCACGTCTCGTCGTCGATCCGTCGTGCTGCGTTCGCTGGGCCAACACGCCAACTTGCCAAAGGAGTCTTCGATGAAGCAACAGCCGCTCACGGATGCAGCCCACACTGCCAGCTTCGGCCGACGCTGCCTTGCAGTGTTGACGCTTGCGCTCGCCGCTTGCGCCCCAAGCTCCGAAGGTGACGAGGGCAGCAGTGACTCCGCCGATGCGCTCCAAGCCGCCGAGTCCGCAGCGCCGGCCAGGTCCGTGCTCTTTGGAACCAGCGTCAGCGACAAGCTCCTGCGCGACAGCATTGCCAACAAACTCTTTGGCCGCGGTGATGCTATCGAAAAGCTGGACGGTACGCGGTTTCGCCTGATGGACAAGACGCTCACGCTGAAGGCGAACGCCGTGAGCAACGCTGCCGTCGACCTCAAGATGAACGGCGACATTGCCATGCGCGCGGATCACGGATGCGAGTTGGCCTGTCTCGTGCGCTGGGACCTGTATCTGAACGACCTGAAGATGCAGATGCGTCTCCGGGCATCGGACTTTGACGCAAACGTTGTCGACTACCGCGACGGTGACACGGTGGTGCCGGCGCTGAAGCTGACGCTGAAGTCCTCGTCGTTCACGCAAGTGCAGCATGGGCGGCTGCACATCGATTATCGACTCTGGGACGAAAACCACCATTTCAAGGGCATCTTCAAGGGCTTCGAGTGGACCGCGCTCTACCGGATTCGCAAGACCGGCGCGCCGGGGCAAGCGCGCATTGTGCTCACCCCCATCCAAGGCACCTCGCAGTTTGCCCTCGGCTCCCGGACGTTTGTGGGCGACAGCTCCATGAGCGCGAAGAATCGCGCCAAGTTCCTGAAGAGCTACGGCGACAACATCGAGAAGCAATACGACAGTCTGGGCGACCTTCAGGCGTGTCACGAGATGACTGATGTGTGCGCTCATGATCGTCTCCGTGGAGATGCGCCGTTAGGTGGCTGCGCTGGATAGGAGATGCCACACGCAGTGGTGGCCGTGGGCGGTGCCCCAAACCATACCGTTCTAGTCGAGCTGCACCGCGTACAAGAAGCTTGCCTTGGGCTGTCGAAGCACGCGCTCGGTGATGGTCTTTTGCACGGCTTTGCACTGCTCGGCGGCCTCTTTGGCGCCCTTGCCCTCGGGTTTGCAATCGACGAACGTCGTGACCAACTTTTGCGCGCCGGGCTTGTCGCCGCGGCCCTTGATGCCCGCAACCTCTTTCATGAGCTTGTCGGCGGCGCCAGAAAAGGAGCCCAAGTCCACGGCCAGGCAGCCTTTGTCTTTGCCGTTGGCCGCCAGCTCGTCTTGTTTCCAACTAACGACGCCGGCCTTCATGAGGTAGCCCAACTGAATGGCTGCCAGTTGGCTGTAGCTCTTGGGTTGGCCGGACTCGGTGTACATGCCCCGGGAGATGTGACCGAAGGCCCAAGCCAGATCGCGCACGTGCGCGCGGTCGGCGTCGTCTTTGGTGATCTGCCCTTTGGTGACGAGCCAATCGGTGAAGTAGAGCGCCGCGGTCTGTGCCTTGAGCTCTTCGAAGGTGCTGGCGAGCGGCCCGCCGAATACGTCGCGGTCGATCTTGCCGCGTACGGCGTATTGGTGCGCGGGGCCCAGGTTGTGCGCGGCCTCGTGCAGCACCGTGCTCATGAGTTGCGGCTCCGGGTCCGTGGTGTACTTGGGCATGACGCTGGCGCAGAACAGCGACTCGCTGGTCTCGCGCTGGGCCGCCAAGCTGTCGGGGTCGGCGTAGAAGTTGGTCATGGCCACGGTGCGGCCGCGGCCCTGGTTGGCCACGGGGCCAAAGTTGGGCAGCGATTGACCGATGGTGACGCCAGACGAGGGGCGCGAATCGCCGGTGTTGAGCACCACATCGATGAAGTCGGGGAGCTTGAAGCTGACCTTGCGCGCGGTGTACGGCGCGCCGGCTTGCTTGGCGAGCGCCTGCTCCATCTCGGTCTTGAGCGGGTCGAGCTTGCTCTGCCACGCCAGGGACTTCTGGTTGATGCGAGCGAAAGACACGTGGAACATGGCCTTCACGTTGCACGGCTCGCCGTACGTTTCGTCGGGCGCGATGCGCAGGTACCACTTGGAGTCGACGCCCATCTTGGCCCAGGCCTCGTCGGCGGGCACCCAGTCGTTGCTGAGAAAGCTCTTGGCCGCAGCCCGAAGGTAGTTGCGCAGGGGCTCTTCTTTCGGGTCTTTGACGACCTCGGCGGCCTCGTCGAGCAGCCGGGCGATCTGCGCCATCTCGTCCTTGTACACGGTGGTGTACGGCACCGCGGTGAGCTTGCCGTCGCTGGTCTTGCGCACCACGGTGAAAGGGTCTGCCAGGCTCTTGTCGGCGCCCTTGCTCAGCTCGTCACAGAACTTCGGGTTGTCCGTGGCGCCCTCGGGGTACATGCCCGAGAGCTTGCTCTTGCCCAGATCGGCGATGGCGCTGCAACCTGCTTCGTTCTGCGTGCGCGGCCCCTCGCAGCGCGGTCCTTGGTTGCGGAACATCACGGCGAAGGCCGCGGGGTTGTTCTTGGGCAGTTGCCCCCAAAACTGCACGGTGCCCTTTTGCCGCTGGAAGAGCCGCTCGGTGATGTCCGCCGCGGCCATGATTTTGCGTACGAAGGTCTTCTCGTCGGGGCTGAGGCCACGCAAGTCGGAGGCCACGAGCGTGCCGCGCCCCTGGGCGAGCTCTTGTTGGAGCAGCGTGCGATCGGACCCCTCGCTCCTGGCGGCGGCGCCGGCGATGGCCGCGTAGGCTCGGTAGAAGGCCTCGGTGAATTCGCCCTTCTCGCCGCGGAACACCCGCTGGGTGGCTTCGTAGTCGTAGCCCACCGGGCCCGGGCGACCCACGCCCCACACGATTTGCAGCTCGTCGGCGTCGAGGGTGCCGTTCTGGTTCTTGTCTTGGGTCCAGTAGACCGGCAGGTACTGCTCCGCGGCGATACGATTGAACTCGGCCCGGGGCACGCGGTTCAGCACGGGTGGCGGCGGGGGCTCTTTTTTGGCTTCGACGGTGCTGCTGGTGATTGGCGGCGGCGGCGGCGGCACGGCTGCTGGCGGCGGCGGCGTTTCGCCGCACGCGAAGGAAAGAGCACAAACCCCAAGGGACGCCGAGAGCACCAGTCGCTTCATGGCCAAAGGGCTTAGCGAGGTAGCGCGTCGTGCGTCAATCGCCGTTTGCCCTAAGGTGCGTCGCAAAGGAAGCGACCATGGCCCCCGGCGACCCGGGGCGGGCACGCGGCCCGGGCGGCGGCTCCGGCGGTCACCTTGGTTGCCTGCCCAATCTGCGCGGGAGCCCCTTGTTTTGGGGGGAGTCTGGGGCCTGCGCCGACAATGCCCTACGGCCCAAAGAACCAGATACACTCGGCGTTCTCCCTGGAGGCATGCGTGCACTTTCCCATCGATCGTGAGGTCGAAGAACGCGTCGAGCGACTCGAGCTCCCGTTCAATCCTGCTGGTGTCGACCCCTACGGCATCTCCAAACACCACCTCGCGGTGTTCTACTCGGTGCTCAAGTTCCTGTACCGGAACTACTTCACCGTTTCGTGCTCTGGCATCGAGCACATACCGGCCCGCGGTCGCGTCATGCTGGTGGGCAATCATTCGGGTGGCATCGCTCTCGATGGCGCCATGACCATCGCATCGACGTTCCTCGAGATGGACCCGCCGCGCCTGGCCCAAGGCATGGTCGAGAAGTTCATGAACCGCATCCCCTTTGCGTCGCAGCTCAGCAACCGGCTGGGGCACTTTACCGGGCTGCCAGAGCACGCCGTGCGCCTGCTCGAAGACGACCGCATGCTGATGGTGTTCCCCGAAGGGGCCCGCGGCACCGCCAAGCTCTTCAATGAGCGTTACTCGCTGGTGGGCTTTGGCACGGGCTTCATGCGCTTGGCGCTCCGCACCAAGACGCCCATCGTGCCGCTCGCGTTTTTGGGTGGTGGCGAGGCCGTGCCCACCATTTCCAATGCCTACGCTCTCGGCAAACTCATGGGTGTGCCCTACATCCCGATCACGCCGTACCTGGTGGCGCTGCCGTTGCCCGTCAAACTCGAAGTGCACTACGCGCCGCCCATGACCTTTGCCGGCGACGGCTCCGAAGACGACGAGGTCATTGCGGGCTACGTGTCGCAGGTAAAGACGGTCATCGCAGACATGCTCGACAAGTACGCCAAGCTGAGAAGGGGAGAGCGATGAGGGTCCTCATCACGGGCATCGGTGGGCGCCTCGGGCGCATGCTCACGGCGCGTTTGGCTGCCGTGGGGCACGAGGTCATCGGCATCGACAAGCGCACCAGCGGCGACATCGAGGGCGCCGAGATGCACACCGTCGACATTCGCAAGCGTGCGGCAGAAGACGTGTTCCGCAAGAGCCGGCCGCAGACGGTCATCCACATGGGTACCGTGACCCACTTGGTGGTGCAGAGCGAAGACCGCTACCGCATCAACTTGCAGGGCACCCGCGCGGTGTTCGACTACTCCAAGACCTACGGCGTCGAGCACGTGGTCTTCGTGGGTCGGCACACGTACTACGGCGCCGCCCCGGACTCGCCCATGTTCCACACCGAGGACGAGCCGCCCATCTCCATGCAGAACTTCCCCGAGCTCGCGGACTTGGTGGCCGCCGATCTCTACGCCGGGACCGCGCTTTGGCGTACGCCGGAGCTTGCGACCACGGTGCTGCGCATGTGTTACACGCTGGGCCCCACGGGGCACGGCACCTTGGCCACGTTCCTGCGCGGTGCGCGGGTACCCAACATCTTGGGTTTCGATCCGCTCTTTCAGTTCATGCACGAAGAAGACGTGATCAGCGCGCTGCAAGTGGCCGTCGAGAAGCGCCCGCGCGGCGTGTTCAACGTGGCGGGGCCACAGCCGTTGCCGCTCAGCGTCTTGGTGCGCGCCGTGGGGCGCAAGCCGCTTCCGGTGCCCGAAACGTTGTTCGCGGCCATGCTTGGCCGCTTCGGGCTGCCGCGGTTGCCGCGCGGCGCCATCGATCACATCAAGTACCCCGTCACCATCGACGACAAGAGCTTCCGCACCACCACGGGCTACCAACACCAGAAGTCCGAAGACCAGTGCACCCGCGAATACAAAGACGCGTTTCCGGTGGTCAGCGGCTGAGCTGCAGGCGGTAGTAGCTCCAAAGCCCGCAGAAGCTGCCAAAGATGGCGGCGAACAGCCACGCCATGGGTGATGCACCCTGGCCGATGGACCACACGATGCCGAGGGTGGCGGTGCTCGACCAGATGACCTTGAGGGTCAGCATGGCGCGGTAGGTGTCGCGGTCTTCGTTTCGGCCCAGCAGCGACTGAATCCCGATGCCAAACAACGCAGCGGCCACCAACCGTGTTGCGATGGGGTCGACGTGCACCCAGCCAAACAGTCGTAGAAACGGCACCGGCGCAATGAACATGGGCAGTGCAAAGAGCAGGTCCGCCGCGAAGTGCACGACGAACCAGCGCCGGAGAGCCGACGGAACTCCGGTGTCCAAAGGAGGCATCGCGCGCAGCCTACCCCGCCGGCGCATGGCTGCGAAAGTTGAGGGGCCCAGCCTGATGGTTGTGGGCCGCAGCGCTGAGGTCTGGATGGATCACTGGACCCCCAAGCGGTGCATAGAGCCCCCAAAATAGGGCATAGTTTCGCGGGGCGCACCTACATGGTGGGATGGACCGAGTTGTGCAAGTCGATTGCTCACCACCGTGCTCCCGTTCAATGGCCGCCCCCCCAAAGCTCCCGACTTCGCCGTCTCCACCGGCGAGTACGAGGTGCTTGGTAGCGTGCAGTCCTCGCGGCTGCCGCCGCCCTCCGCCGTTCCGTCGCGTCCCGCTTCCTCCCGGGGTGCGTTCGCGCGGCGGTCCCCCCGCGCCGACGTGACACCTGGTCCTTTCGTACGCTCCGAGGGCTACGGTCCCGCCGTCCCTTCGGCGGTGGAGTCCATCCCTGCCGTTGCCGCATCCTCGACGGGGTCGCACCGTGTTCGGCTGGGCGAGCCTTCGAGGCTCACCACCATTCGGACGCTCGTGTTCCTGATGTCTGGCGCCTTCGTGGGCGTTGCCATCGCCATGTTGGCGCACGCCCGCATGGACCCCGGCACGTCGCCGCTCGCCCGCGAGATGCAGGCCCGCGGCCCGGCGCAAGGTGCCGAAGCCCCGCCCCCCGCGGCGCAGCCGTTGCCCCCGGCGCAAGCGGCGCCCACCTCACCCGTGTATGCTGCAGCCATTGCCCCGGTGGCGCCGCAGCCGTTGCAGCTGCAGCCGGCGCAGGTCCAGCCGGCGCAGATGCCCATGCCCATGATGCCGCAGCCTCCGGTTGCCCAGACTTCGACGTACGGCCAGTTCGGCCATGTTCCGCCGCCCGCGTATGGCGTCCCGCAGCAACCTGGCGCTGCACCGGGCGCGGGGCAACCGGCGCCCATGGCCTTCGATGGCATGCGTGTCCCGCCGCCCGCTCCCAAGAACCCGCATGTTGGTGGTGGGCGCGCCGCAGCGCCACGCCCCGCACCCAAGAACACCAGCATCAGCCGCCCCGCGGCGCAGGCCAAGGGAGGCGACTCGGGCGATCCGGCGGCGCTCTTGCGCGAGGCCCTCAAGGCCACGGGTACATCGCTCGGCTCCGACGAGTAGGCCGTCGATTTCTCATTGCGATGCCGCACGGCCGCCCGCCGGGAGCGCGCCTGAGGCCCCGGGTGTTGGGCTCGCTGCTACTTGGGCGACGTCAGCGGCGCGCAAGTGGAGACGCCGGCTCCCACGATCTGGAAGCCACCCACGTCGGGCATGACGACCTTGATGGACTTGTCGGCGCTGCGCAGCAGGGTGACGCGCGACGCTCCGAACCCGTCGGAGGTGTAGAACCAGAAGTCGCCACCCCAGAACGAGAACGCCCAGGCGCGCCCCGTATTGACCCCGGCAAGCGACTGCGGATCGCTGGTGCTGCCCGACGCCTTGTCGATGCCCGACAGTGTGGCCGAGGGCTGCGTGGTGAAGAAGCCGTACAAGCGGCCATCGCCCGTTCCGGTGAGCTCGGCGCCAAAGCCCTTGAGCGCGCCGGAGAAGTCTCCCACGGGCGTAAGCTTCATGGTGCCGAGGTCGATGCGTGCGAGGCCCTTGCCACCTTGGCCGGTCAACGAGCCGTCGTCGATGCCCACGACGAACAACGTCTCGGTCTCGGAGCCTTGCCCGTTGGTCGAGAACGCCATGCCGAACTTGCCGACGCCGGACTGCCCGGGCACGAAGCTCGTGCTCTCGCACTTGGCGTTGCTGGTCTGCACCCGAAATAGCGTTCCGTCGCTGTAGTTGACCCAGGCGATGCCATCGCGGGCGATGGCCATGGAGTTCGGCAGGGCCAGTGGGCTTGCGTTGCAGTCGAGCTGTCCGCGCTTCGTGAACTTGAGCGCCGCAGGGTCGAAGGCGTAGAGATCTCCGGCGTTCGAGAGAACGTACACGAGCTTCGCGTCGTCGGAGCACGCAGCGGCGGGGCTGCCGGTGCCCTCGTCGTCGGTGTTCCCGCCCAAGAGCCCCGAAGAGCCGCCCGAAGACGAAGCGCCTTTGCCCGAAGAACTCCCGTTGTAGCTGGAATCGAGGCCCTGGCTGCTGCAAGCGATCAGGCACAGAAAGGGCAGGAACGAGATCGCGCGCATCGCTCGAAGTCTACAGCAACTCCCGGGCCGCCGTGCCGGGGGCGCAGAGTCGCCCCTTGGGGCTACCTAACCTTCGGGCTCAATTGAGGAATACATGGGCCTTCACGTTGCTGTCGTGTGAGCAGATCCGTGCGGCGGGCTGGGGCGTCCGGGGCCCAGGTGCCCACCTGGTACGCCGGACTGTGGACGCGCTTTGCGTCAACCGAGTAGGATCCCTGGCGCCCGCGAGGGTCGGAGGAACGATGCGAGAGAAATTGATTGTTGCGTCGATGATGGTGATGGCGCTCGCGGGCTGCAAGAAGCAGGTGCCGTCGGACATCGTCGACAAGTCCATGAAGTCGGCCCTGCGGCATGCGCCGGTGACGGCCGCGGCCATGTGCGGCGGCACCGGCGTCAAGGGCATGAGCGTGAGCTCGGTCGCGATCACCGAGCGAGGCAAAGAAGCCAACACCGGCACCGTGCACGTGCGTGGCACGCCGCTGTTCGGCAAAGACGCTGCAGCCAGCTGCGAAGGCGATCTCGAGTACGCGTACTCCTACGACTCCAAAAAAGTCGGCCGCAAGACCACCCGCACCACGTGGTACCTGAACCACCTGAAGCTCAAGGCAGTACAAACCAAGGGCGTGACCTTCAAGTCTGTCGACGAAGACGTGAACGACGACGACGACGACGGGAAGTAAGCTTTAGGCCTTGGTCCTGCGCCCGCGAGGCGCTCCGTGCACCCCGCGGGCCAGGCGCAGCATCTCCAGCAACGAAAGGGCCGCGGGAGGCAAACGCTCGGCCCGATGCACGAGAGAGAACGTTCTGCGGATGGGGAGCGCGCGGTGAGGGACAACCACCAGCTGGCCGTTGCGCAAGTCGCGCTCGACGGCCACGGTGCTGAGCAGTGACACGCCGACACCCGCGCGGACGTTGCTCTTGACCGCAGCGATGCCCCCCAGCTCCATGACGATGTTGGCGTGGGGGAACACGCGGTCGAGCAGGTTGCGTGTCATGGCGCCCTTGGGGAAGGTCACGAAGGGCGCCGCATCGGCCTGCACCCGCGACGGTGCATAGGGCCCCTTGGGGCTGCTCACCAGCACCAGCTGTTCGGTGCACCAGGGCTCGCCACCTTCGTAGGCGAGGATGCCGATGTCCACGCTGCCCGCCGTGACCCGGCGGTTGATCTCGTCGGAGGTGAGCTCGCTCACCAGCAAGAGCACCCGGGGGTACGCTTGGCGAAAGCGGGCCAAGATGCGCGGCAGGTAGTACGTGCAGACGGTGGCGCCGGCGGCAATGCGAATGGTGCCCCGTTCGAGCCCTGCAAGTTCGGACACGGCGCGCTCGCAGTCGGCCATGGCGGCGAGCGCCGCCTGCGCCCGGGGCAAAAGCGCCTCGCCCACGGCGGTGAGCGTGCAGCCCGCGCGACTACGCGTGAGCAGCTGGGCCCCCAGGCGCGCCTCGAGGCGCTTCATGGACGCGGTTAGCCCCGGCTGCGTGATGTGGGCCTGCTTGGCGGCCCGGGCCATGGTGCCGGCGTTGGAAACCAGCACGAAGTTGCGCAGATCATCAAGCATCACTGATTTCTATCGAAACCATCAAAAGATTCAACTTGAGCAATGGTTGCCACGGCCCCAAGGTTTGCCGGGTGAACAGCTTGCTCTTGGTTCCGCTGGGCGTTGTCGCTGGTGTGCTCACGTCGCTTTCGGGGCAGGGGGGCGGCCTCTTTCTCATCGTGGTGCTCTCGTACGTATCGGGGCCGCACACTGCGCTCGCGCTCACCACGCCGGCACTGTTCTTGGGCAATGTGCACCGGGGCTGGCTCTCCCGGGCGCAAGTCGCCTGGCCCTTGGCCCGGCGCATTGGGCTCGGCGCCATTCCGGGGGCTCTGCTGAGCGGGTTCTTTGCTGGCACCGCGCCGGCCATGCTGCTCAAGGCCTTCATCGTGAGCCTCACCGCGCTCACGGTCTTGCGGGCGCTCGGGTACCTCAAGTTCACCCCGCCTTCGGGCCTGGCCACACCCGCGGGAGCCGTGGTTGGGTTCCTGACGGGTACCTCCGGCGGGGCTGGCGTTCTGCTTGCGCCGGTCACCCTGTCCTTTGGGCTCACTGGCGTCTCTTATATCGGCACACAGTCCGTGGTGGCTGCAGGCATGCACGGTGCCCGTCTGCTTGCCTACGGCCATGGCGGCCTGCTTGCGGGCGCTGGCCTGCTCCCCATCGCCGGTCTCACGGTGGGCGTGTTCCTTGGCAACGCTCTGTCGGGCAAGCTTCGCCCACTGCTGTCGCCGCGCGCGCAACGTTTCACCGAGGTGGGCATGCTGTCTGCTTGCGCCGTCTTGGCCATCGCGGGTGTCGGGCGGTAGGCGGACGAGCAACATCGCCGCAGCCCCAACTTGTCGCGCGTGATTGCCGGCCCGCGGGTTGCCAGCCGAATTTTCTTCTGCAGACGGTTTCCTTGACGCTTCGCCCTTCGACGCCGATCCTTGCCTGTATGGTGGAACTGCCGGGCGAACTCAGGGGCATCGCAGCGCAGCGCGTGGGGCAGAGCCTGGGCATCGGTGCCAAGTTTCGTCTCGACGCCTTGCTCGACATCGGCGGCATGGCGGCGGTCTATGCGGCCACGCACCGAAACGGCAAGAAGGTGGCCATCAAGGTGCTGCACAAGCACTACGCGGGCATGCCCGACGTCAAAGAGCGCTTCTTGCGCGAGGGCTATGTCGCCAACAAGGTCGACCACCGCGGCGCCGTGCAGATCCTCGACGACGACATTGCCGAAGACGGTACGCCGTTTTTGGTCATGGAGCTGCTGCTGGGGTCTTCCTTCGACAAGCTCTTGCGCAGCGTGGGCGGCAAGCTGCCGGCGCTCGAGGTGCTTGCACTTGGCGACCAGGTGCTCGATGTGCTGGACGCGTTTCACAAAGAGGCCATCGTGCACCGCGACATCAAGCCGGCCAATTTGTTCGTGCTCAAGCAGGGGGTCGTCAAGGTTCTCGACTTTGGTCTCGCGCGCGTGCGCGACAGCAGCATCGCCGGCTCGCCCACGGCCTCGGGCACCATCATCGGCACGGCGTCGTACATGGCGCCAGAGCAAGCCCAAGGCAAGTCCGACATCGACGCCCGCACGGATATCTTCGCCGTTGGCGCGGTCATGTACGAAGCCCTGGCAGGGCACGGCGTGCACGAGGGGCGCACGCCCATGGATCGGCTCATGAGCGCCATGCGCGTACCCCCCAAGGCGCTCTCGCTGAGCGCCCCGGGGTTGCCACCCAAGGTCTGCGACTTGGTCGACACAGCGTTGCGCTTCGAGCGCCAAGAGCGCTGGCCCAACGCCCAGGCCATGCGCACGGCCATCCGCCGGGCGTCCGTGGAACTCAAGACCATGCCCGCGCGGTCGTTGCCGCCGCCGGTGCCCGTGTCCACCTCGGCGCCTGGTGCTGGCGACGACGAGCTGCTCGAGCCCAGCACCATTGTCGAAGTCAGCTTCGGCACCTTCGAGGCGCTCAAAAAGTAACGCGAGCACCCGGGCTGGCCCGGCAGTGCTCGCGTTCATGTTTTTGCGCGTGCTCTTGGCAGCGCACCAAGGTCAGCGCGGTTTCGCGTTGGGGACTTCGGCGTTGGCCTTGTTCTTCTCCGTGGGCTGCGTGTCGCGGATGTCGCGTCGAGGCGCATAGATGCCATCGAAGGTGAGGGTGCCGTTGGACCCTTGCACGTCGATGTCTTGTTCTTTGCCAGAGAAGTTGGAGTTGGACAGCGTGCCGCCTTTGGTGGAGCCGTAGAGCATGGCACCGAACACTTGGTTCGTTGCGGTGATGTGGTCTACCTCGAAGCTCTCCACCGAATCGAAGTGCAAGGCGCAGTGCGCATCGCTGATGGTGGTGTAAACGACCTTGACGAATTTGCCCTTGGTGGACTGGACGAACTCGCCGGTGAAGCCGTTGCCGCGCAGCGTCGAGTCTTCGATGACGATGCTGCCGTTGGTGCTCTCCATGATGATGCCCTCGGCGGCGCCTTTGTCGTAGTCGACATAGGACATGTAGATGTCGCCGTAGATGTTGGACGGGCCGGTGGCCTGCACCTTGGACTTGATGACGCTGAGCTTGGCGTTCTCGCCGATGAGGAACGGCGTGGCGGTGCCAGTGATGCTGCCGTTCTTGAACGTGGCTTCGGTCTTGGTGTTGCCACTCTCCATACGAACGCCCGTATCGGGGTTCTCGACATCGAGGCCATCGACATCGAGGGTGCCACCGTTGGCGACGGCGAGGCCCTTCCACGTGGCGCAAGAGATCTTGGCGCGGTTGCTCGAGGCGCTGACCTTGAGCGTGCCCTTGACGAAGACCTCGGCGCCGGCACTGCACTTCAGCGTTGCGCCGGCCTTGATGGTGACCGTCGCGCCAGCGGCGACGGTGACCTTGCCCTTGATCTCTTTGCTGCTGTCCCACGTCTCGTCGCCGGACACCGTGGTGCCGCTGGAGCCAGACGAAGACGTGCCGCCGCCGGAGCTCGACGTGGTTGCCGGATCGGAGCTGCACGCGAGCCAGACCAAAGATGCGGCGAAGGGCAGTGCAATGAGGAAGTGTTGTCGCATGGGCATCAGCGTAGCAATACGAGCGGGGGGCGCGCACGGTTCCATCGGAGGAAAAGAGAAGCGACAGATGTGAACGATGGAGGTCCTTCGTACGCGATGAACGAGCGATGCACGGTGCTCACGCAGCGCGGGGCGGCGTGGCAGCGCGCAGGATCTGCGGAGGTCCGCGGTGCCGCAGGGACGGTGGGATAGCTGCACACGGTGGGCGAGATTCGTACGACGGAGCTGTACGAAGGTGGCCACAGCGGGATGGTGCACGGAATGACCACGTTAGGCTGGGATGCATCAGCGGGCATGTATGCAATTTGCCAGCGTTGCTGTTCGCGTTTCGCTCAATTGATGGATAGGACACAGGAATACACGGCCC
This sequence comes from Polyangiaceae bacterium, assembly GCA_044358965.1. GTDB lineage: Bacteria > Myxococcota_A > Polyangia > Polyangiales > Polyangiaceae > SXNL01. The sequence continues at coordinate 4,850 of JBIKNA010000001.1, read as the reverse complement.
TCCATGACCTTCCACGTCGACGGTACGTCTCTTGAAGAGATAGAAGCCACGATGTTCAAGAAGGTCCTCTTCGCGGCGGTTCTCGGGTTGGTCGGTGTTGCGTGTGCGATGCCCGAGGCCGACGATCCGTACGCCGGCGGGAAGGATGACCTGGACCCCTCCACCAAGAACGTCAAGGCCGGCGCCTGCGTGTCCGAGGTCAAGGGCGTCGACCCGGCGCAGTTCAAGACCTGCAAGGGCACCAAGGGCAAGAGCGGCCGCTGCATCCCCGCCGACAAGATCGGCATCTTCGGCGACCAGTTCGAAGACGGCGGCTGCGCCACCGGCATGGTGTGCATCCCCGAGCAGCTCGTCAAAGAGGGCACGAACATCAAGCTCAAGAAGTGCAGCGCTGGCATCGCCGGCGAAGGTCGTTGCTTCTCGTCTCTCGCCAAAGAGATCGGCAAGAACTACGAGATGCTCAAGGGCTTCACCAAGGACCAGTGCGACGGCGACCTTGATGTCTGCGCGCCTTGCAAGAACCCCCTCGCCGGCAACGCCGACACGGGCATCTGCTTCGAGGCTCCCAAGGCTGGCGAGTGCGCCGGCGGCACGGGCGCCAAGACCGGCGCCCCCGCGGCCCCGCTCGCTTGCCCCTACACGGGCCCGGCCATCATCGACGTCAAGCAGATGCCCGCCGAAGACTGCGGCGAAGGCATGCGCTGCGTCGACTCGGCTCTGTTGCCCAACAAGTCCGTGGCGGACATGCTCAAGAAGTGCAGCAAGGGCGTTTGCGCTCCGGAGAAGAGCATCGCCGCCGGCGGTAACTACGTCCCCAAGACCTGCAAGTCCCTTGCGGGCGCCGAGGGCCGCTGCACCAACGTGAACATCCCGGCCGTCGCCGCCCAGAAAGACTCCCTCCCGCAGGACACCTGCGAGGCCAGCGAGCGCTGCACGCCCTGCTTCGACCCCATCACCGGCAAAGAGACCGGTTCCTGCAGCACCGCCTCTTGCGACAAGCCCAAGGAGCCCGCCAAGACCTTCGCCGAGTGCTGCGGCGGCCGCGCCAAGTGCGTTCCCAAGACGTCGGTTCCCGACGCGCAGGAGCCCAACCTCGAGGCACAGAGCTGCGACAAGGCCACCGAGCTTTGCGTCCCCACGGAGCTCGTCAAGGACCAGAACTTCAAGCCCCAGAGCTGCGCCGGCAGCATCAAGCTCCTCGGCTTCATCAGCGTCAGCAACTTCAACGACGGCGTCTGCATGAGCGACTGCCTCAAGCTTCCCCTCGAGGGCGCCATGCAGCGCTCGACCTGCCAGTCCGGCGAGAAGTGCGCTCCTTGCCGCAACCCCCTGACGGGCAAGTCCACCGGCGCCCCGGGCTGCGCCCCCTGAGCCCTCGCGGTCTACGCAAAAGTCTCGTCAGGAATGCGGTTCGGACGAGGAGGCTCCGCTATCCTGCGTAGATAAGCTTGGTGGTTTCCTTGTCCAAACGAAAGCGATGGCGCCGGTGGGGCTTGGTCCTTGCGGGCGCTTCGTGCGTTTTCGGTGCCAAGCAGGCGCACGCCGGGGGCTTCGAGCTGCCCGACCAGGGCGCCCAAGCCTTGGGTCGCGGCGGCGCATTTGTGGCCAAGGCCGATGATTCGACGGCCCTCTACTACAACCCCGCGGGCCTGGCCCGGCAGCGGGGCACCAAGCTGCAGTTCAGCGGCAACGTGCAGCTTCACTCGTTCACGTTTACTCGCGCGGGCGCCTACCCCGACGCCGACGACGCAGAAGACACACCCTGGGGGCAGCAATCGTTCCCGACCATGCGCAACGCTGGCCCACCGTTCTTGCTGCCCATGGTGCTCGGCACCACGGACTTTGGCTACTTCGACCGACTCACGTTGGGCTTCGGCGTTTTCGGGCCGTCGGCCATCGGCAATCGGACCTTCCAGCTCGGCATTCAGGGGGCACCGGCCCCGTCGCGGTACGACGCGGTGCAGTCCAAGTCGAGCATCCTGTACCCCTCGCTCGGCCTTGGCTTTCGGGTGACCCGCTGGCTCGACATCGGCGCCACGGGCAGCGTGGTGCTCTCGAACTTTGACCAGACCACGGTCTCGTACGTGGACCTGGGCGAAGGCGCGTGCAAAAACGCCGAGTACTACAAGTGCGATGCGCGCAGCCAATTCGTGGGCAGCGGCAGATCTTTCACCGGCGCCGTGGGCATCATGCTGCGACCAAGCGCCAGCCTGCAGATCGGCACGCAGTTCAAGATGCCCACGTCCATTCGCGCCCTGGGCAACGTGAACCCAAGGGCGCCGGCGGCCCTGGCCGAGGAGCAACGCAGCCAAATCGAGCAACCGGCGCCGGCGCAGGTGGACTTGTCGCTGCCCTGGGTGCTCCGAACGGGCATTCGCTACGTCGAGATGGACCAATCGTTCGAGGTCTACGATCTGGAACTCGACGTCACCTACGAAGCCTGGAAGAGCGCGCAGACCCCGGGCCCCACGGCGTTCATTCCAGACTTGGGGCTCTACAAGAACGTCACCGTCGTCACCACGCACAACTACAAGGACACCTTCAGCGCGCGTCTCGGTGGCGCCTACAACTTCGACGTCGGCGGGGGAATCTTCACGCTTCGCGGCGGTGCCTTCTACGACAGCTCGGCCACGGACTTTCCGAACACCCGGCTCGATTTCGACACCCTGAACAAGGTCGCCGGGACCATGGGTGTAGGGTACAAATATAGTGGTATCTCGTTCAACCTGGCCTACGCGGCCATTGCCTCGCTGTCGCGAACGGTGACCGACGGCAAGTTGCGCCCCAGCAACCCCGCCAAGGCCGGAGACACCGTAGACAGCAAAGACCAGCCGCTGCCGACGATCAACGACGGTACCTACAAAGGCTTCACGCACACCATCGGCTTCAGCGTCGAGCTCGCCTTCGATGCGCTGTTCGGAAGCAAACGCCAGATCCACTACGGCGACCCCAGCTACGAAGACGTGACGGTGGCGCCAGAGCCGCAAGAGAAGAAAGAAGAAGAGAAGAAAGAAGAAGAGAAGAAAGACGAAGAGAAGAAAGACGAAGAGAAGAAAGACACCAAGAAGAAGGCCGACGACCCCGAAAAGACGGACAAGGCCGACAAGAAGAAGCCCGCCGAAGAGCCCGAGAAGAAGCCCAGCAAGAAGCCCGAGGCCAAAAAGCCCGACACGAAGCCCGAAGGTCCGGAGCCCATGATCGAGGACAAGCGCGAAGAGAAGAAGCCCGGCAAGAAGAACGCGGACGGCACGTGCAAGTGGGGCGAGTGCTAGGGATTCGGCCCGGCGCGTTCGGCCTCGCGCTCGCGATCTTGGGACTCGGTGCCTGCGCCACCTCGCAAAGCTCAACGGCCTTGCCCGCGCCTGCCGCTTCCTCCGCGGCTCCCTTGGCCGTTCTGCCCTCGCCGCGTTCTTCGCCGGCGGCCACCTGGCCAAGGGCGGATGCCGCACCCGTTGCGCTCGCTGCCGCCGATGCCGGCCCCGGGCCCTCGGCGGCCGATGGCCTCGTGTGGCTACCGAAGGAGAGTTCTGCGATCCACACGCACGGTGGCGATGCCGCGCACCTGTCCAAAGCGCGTTTTGTGGCGCGCAACAACGCGCGGCAACCGGTCTCCTTCCGTGTCACGTCCGCCGAGTTCTTGACCTCGAACGTTTGCGATGTGCCCCCGCAGCAGCCAGGCCGCGCCATTGCGCCCAAGAGCCTCGGTCCCAACGAGAACGCAAAAGACCCGCTGGTGGCCACGGTTGCCCCCGGGGCCGCGGTGGAGTTTACCGTGGTGTTCGCCCCAGAGGTGGATGCGTACTACACGCATTGCAACCGCTTCGGGGTGCGCCTGCGCGGGGTTGCTGGCGGCAAAGCCCTCGAGGTCATGAGCGAGACCCGGGTGCAGCGCGAAGACCCGTAGCATGTGCGAACCGAGTGCTTGCGGGCACCGGACTTGTTCCGCTAAGTGACCGAGCGCGATTCGACTACAGGTCCCGGTCGCCTTTTGGGCCTGGGACCCAAAAGTAGGAGGTGGGGCCCCAGCGGCAATGCCTCTGGGGCGGAGGACGAAGTCCTCCGATAAAGAAGTAGGCTAAATCGGCGAGCTTGATCGCAGATCATGCTCGGCGATTTAGCGTCGACCAAACCCGTTGCAAAAAGAGGGGAGAGCCGTCATGCCAGCGAGCAAAGACACAACCGTTGCGGGCTACCTTGCGGCCTTGCCCGAAGACCGTCGCGCGGCAGTATCCGCGGTACGTGCGGTCATCAAGAAGAACCTGCCCGCAGGTTACGAAGAGGGCATCCAGTACGGCATGATCGGCTATTTCGTGCCGCACGCGCTGTACCCAAGCGGCTACCACGCCAAGCCGTCCGAGCCGTTGCCCTTCGTGCACTTGGCCTCGCAAAAGAGCCACATGGCGCTGTACCTCATGAACATCTACGGCGACGCCAAGTTGCTTGCCTGGTTCACCGGTGCCTTCGCCAAGGCCGGCAAGAAGCTCGATATGGGCAAGGCCTGCGTGCGTTTCAAACGTATCGAAGACCTGCCGCTCGACGTGATCGGTCAAGCCATCGCCAAGGTGCCCGTGGCCGCGTTCATCAAGCGGTACGAAGCCACCATCGGTGGGGCCAAGCCCAACAAGAGCGCCATCACCGGCGCCAAGGCCGAACGAGCTGCGGCAAAGGCCCCGAGCAAGAAGGCCGCTGCGAGCGCAGCCAAGAAGGCCAAGCCCAAAGCGCCGGCCAAGAAGGTCTCGAAGAAGAAGTCGGCCTGAGCGCGGCTTCGTTTGGCCTCCGGGGCGCAGGCGTTCGTGTCTAGAACTCCTCGAAGTCGCTGCTGCCCTCGAGATCGCCGCTATCGCCTACGA